>NZ_JBFREX010000008.1:0-135380 GCF_052114525.1 Pseudomonas sp. KB_15
GCACGATCTCTCTGACGTACCGCGAACTCTGATTTTACGACTGCTGCGCAGCCGGACGCAGGCTACGCCAGCTGCTACAAGGAAGGTGTAGCGTCTGGGTTCGCCTAACTGATCGGCATTAGGCTAGTTGGCATTATTCATGTCGGTCATTTGGCCTGCATGCAGAAGGCCTGTATTTTCCAGAGTGACTGAATCAGAACGACCGATCGATGAATCCTGAAAAACTCGAACTGCTGATCACCCGCGAAATGCCCTTCGGCAAGTACAAGGGGCGAATCATTGCCGACCTGCCCGGCCCTTACCTTAACTGGTTCGCCCGGGAGGGTTTCCCCCATGGTGAGTTGGGTGGCCTGCTGGCCCTGATGCAGGAAATCGATCACAACGGTTTGTCGGACTTGCTCGAACCGCTGCGCGCCAAACACGGCAAACCGGCCCCGCGCCACTGAATCACCTAGCGAGTACCCCATGCCCGACAACACCCGCCGCGCCCGTGATGAAGCCTTCTGGCAAACCTTTGCCGACCGTTACGATGTCGAACCCGGCCCGCTCAACCTGGAGAACGGTTACTTCGGGCGCATGTCGCGCACGGTGGTCGAGGAGTACCAGCGCAACATCGAGCTCATCAACCGCAGCAACTCGGTGTACGTGCGTCAGCGTTTCGAACAGGGCGACAGCCTGAAGATCCGCGCGCAACTGGCCAGGATGATTGGCGTACCCGCCGACAGCATCGCCCTGACCCGTAACGCGTCGGAAGGTTTGCAATCGCTGATCCGCAACTACAACCGGCTCCAGCCCGGCGATCAGGTACTGATTTGCGATCTGGAATACGACACCGTCAAAGGCGCCATGCGTTGGCTGGCACGCAATCGTGGTGTCGAAGTGATCGAGATCGAACACGCGCACCCGGCAACCTTCGACAGCCTGCTCAATACCTATCGAGAAGCCTTCGCGCGGCACCCACGGCTGAAGTTGATGGCCCTGACCCACGTCACCCATCGCACGGGCCTGGTAATGCCGGTGCAGGCGATTGCAGCCGCCGCGAAAGAACATGGCATCGACGTCATCCTCGACGGGGCCCATGCCCTCGGCCAATTCGAATTCGACCTGGCCGAACTCGGTGTCGCCTTCGCCGGCTACAACCTGCACAAGTGGATCGGCGCACCGCTGACGCTCGGTTTCATCTACATCGCCCCCGAACGCCTGGCCGACATCGATCCTGACATGGGCGAAATGCATTTTCCGCCCACTGACATTCGCGCCCGTACCTCGTACAGCACCCCCAACATCCCGGCGCTGCTGACCCTGCCGCTGGTGCTCGAAGAACATTGGGCGATGGGTGGTGCCGCGGCCAAGGGCGCGCGGCTCAATTATCTGCGCAATCGCTGGGTCGGTGCGGCGCGGCAGCTACCGGGAATCGAAGTCCTGACCCCGGATGACCCGCGCCTGTATTGCGGCATTACGTCGATGCGCTTTACCCGGCATGCCGACCAGCAAGTCATGGTCGAGCGCCTGCTCAATGAGTACAACCTGTTTACCGTGACGCGCAGTGGCGCGGCGTGCGGTCCGTGCATCCGCATTACACCGGGGCTGACTACTACGGCGGCCGACATGGATGTACTGACCAGGGCACTGACCGAACTGGGCTGACCTCAGACGGTGTACTTGTCGAAGTCTTCGGGCTTGATCTGTGTCGACACGGCGAACGTGTCGATGCCGATGGTCATCTGCCCGAAGTATCCGTCTTCAGCCGAATCCCGCCCCAGGGTGTGCACGCTCAAGGTCGATTTGTCACCACCCATGGTTGTATAAAAAAAGTCCTTATCGTTGCTCAATACCGGTACGGCTCGGCCGCTGTACGGTCGGCTGCCGAGCACCGAACGCGAGGCCACCTCAGGCAGGTAAAGCTGCCCGACCCAGGCGACATGCCGCTCCTGCAAATAGTTGTTGCCGGTCGTGATGCGCACGGCGACGTGAATGTGCAGGGCGCGACCGGCGTAAAAGCCCGGATAGATCGTGGTGAAGCGCACGATGCCCGACTTGTCGGTGAACTGCCCGCCGCGCAGGTAGGTATCGTCATCGGTTCGCGGGACAGCGCCGATGTCACCGGTATCGACCTCGACATCCGGGTTGATCTTGCTCCAGCCGGAATAGGCCCCCCGCGCATTGCAATGCCAGATATCCACCAGCGCATCGGGGACTGGCTCACCGGTCATGGCATCGACAATGGTCAGCCGCAGCACCAACGGAATGCCATCGGCACCTTCGCTGATGTTTCTGCGGATCAGTTTCGGATTGCGGAAATACGGGCCGGCAATCTGTTCGGGGGACAACAGGTAAACCGGTGCCGAGGGGACTGCGTAGGTGTTGTCTTCCATGACGTTCTCTCTTCCATAAGATGAACGCAGGCTAGCACCGGTCGACTTTCGGTATGCGGTAACTATGTATCGCATGATGTCCCTGCCCCTGCCCCTGCCCCTGTGGGAGCGAGCTTGCTCCGGGCAACTTTCTTCAGGCAAAAAAAAACGGTGCACCGACCAAGCGCACCGTAAAGCCGTAGAACACACAACGAGGTGTCGGGTGAAGCGATCAGTCCAGCAGCGCCAAAGCCTCGGCGGTGCATTCCTGAATGCGGGCCCAGTCGCCGTTCTTGATCCACTCCGGATCAAGCATCCAGCTACCGCCCACGCACATGACGTTTTTCAATGCCATGTAGCTCTTGATATTGGCAGGTCCCACGCCGCCGGTCGGGCAGAATTTCACTTCGCCGAACGGGCCGCCCAGGGCCTTGATGGCCGCGACGCCGCCGCTGACTTCCGCCGGGAACAGCTTGAAGCGGCGGTAACCCAGACCGTAGCCTTCCATGATGCCCGAGGCATTGCTGATACCCGGCAACAGTGGAATCGGGCTGGCGACACTGGCTTCGAGCAGGTCACGGGTGATGCCCGGCGTAACGATGAATTGCGAGCCCGCCGCCTCCGCCGCAGCCAGCATGTGGCGATCGAGCACAGTGCCGGCACCGGTCACCAGCTCCGGGCGCTGCTCGCGCAGAATCTGGATCGCCTTGAGGCCGAATTGCGAACGCAGGGTCACTTCCAGGGCCGTCAGGCCACCGGCCGCGAGAGCGTCAGCCAGCGGCAGAATGTCCTGCTCGCGGGCGATGGTGATCACCGGCAGAATCCGCGCTTTTGCGCAGAGGCTGTCGATCAGGGCAACTTTGTCCGCCATGGAAACGGTCGGGGATGGGTTTGTCATAGCGGCTGTTCCTTGGCTCATGGGCACCAGTAAATCTCTAACGTGGGTTGCAGAAATGCGCGAACCGGCATTGCGGCGACATCGTCACCCGCCAGTGCGGTACTCAGGGTAGTCAACTTGGACTGACCGGAAATCGACAGAACTTTGTGCTTGGCCGAGGCCAGCAGCGCGCGGCTCATGGTCAGGCGCTGATGCGGCACGGTTGGCGCCAGCATCGGCCAGCAACGACGGACACCGTCGGCCTGCAATGCCTCGGCAAGGTTCGGACTGTTGGGGAACAGCGACGCAGTGTGGCCGTCATCGCCCATGCCAAGGATCAGCACGTCGATCCCCGGCAGCTCGGACAGCAAACGGTCCGCCTGCTCGGCAGCCTGCTCAAGGTTGGCACTGGCGCTGTACAGACTCAGGAATTGCGCCTTGGCCGCCTGGCCTTGCAACAGATAACGCTTGATCAGGCCGGCGTTGCTGTCGGCGTGTTCGACCGGCACCCAGCGTTCGTCGGCCAGGCTGACCACCACGTTCGACCAGTCCAGCGTCTGCCTGGCCAGGTGCTGGAAAAACGCCACCGGGCTGCGGCCACCGGAAACCACCAGGGTCGCAGTGCCCTGGGCTTCGATCGCGTCGCTCAATTGTTTGGCCACATTCAGTGCCAAGCCTTCGGCCAGCAACACCGGGCTCTTGAACGCATGGGCGCTGACGCCCTGCGGCAGTTTCAGTTTAGATATCGCCATACCACGACCTCCCGTCCCGCGTGATCAGAGCAATGGAGCTCATCGGCCCCCAGGACCCGGCCGCGTACGGCTTGGGCGCATCACCGGATTTCTTCCACCCGGCGATCAACTGGTCACACCACTTCCACGCGGCTTCGATTTCATCTTTACGGACAAACAGGTTCTGATTGCCGCGCATCACTTCCAGCAACAACCGTTCGTAGGCATCGGGAATCCGTGCGCTGCTCCAGGTGTCGGAAAAATTCAGCTGCAACGGACCGCTGCGCAGCTGCATGCCTTTGTCCAGGCCTTGGTCTTTGGTCATGACACGCAAGGAAATGCCTTCGTCCGGTTGCAGGCGGATAATCAGCTTGTTGCTGATTTGCAGGCGCTGCTCGGGAGCGAAAATGTAGTGCGACGGTTCCTTGAAGTGGATGACGATCTGCGACAGCTTCTGCGGCATGCGCTTGCCGGTACGCAGGTAAAACGGCACGCCGGCCCAGCGCCAGTTGCGGATGTCGGCACGCAGGGCGACAAAGGTTTCGGTGTCGCTCTGGGTGTTGGAATTGGGTTCTTCCAGGTACCCCGGCACCGCTTTGCCTTCGCTGTAGCCGGCGATGTACTGGCCGCGCACCACCTGAGTGGTCAGGCCTTCCGGGCTGATCGGCGCCAGGGCCTTGAGCACTTTGACCTTCTCGTCACGGATGCTGTCGGCGGACAGGTCGGCCGGCGGGTCCATGGCGATCAGGCAGAGCAGTTGCAACAGGTGATTCTGAATCATGTCCCGCAGCTGGCCGGCCTTGTCGAAGTAGCCCCAACGGCCTTCGATGCCAACCTTCTCGGCCACGGTGATTTCCACGTGGGAAATGTAATTCTGGTTCCACTGGGTTTCGAACAGGCTGTTGGCGAAACGCAGGGCGATCAGGTTCTGGACGGTTTCCTTGCCCAGATAATGGTCGATGCGGTAGGTGCGGTTCTCCGGGAAGAATTGCGCCACGGCGTCGTTGACCTTGCGCGAGGATTCCAGGTCCGAGCCGATGGGCTTTTCCAGCACCACACGGGTGTTTTGCGCGAGGCCGACCTTGGCCAGGTTCTCGCAAATCGCGCCGTAGACCGCTGCCGGCGTGGCGAAGTAGGCAATGACACGTTGCGTGCTACCGGCAACTTCGGCCAGGGCCACATAATCTTCGGACTTGAGGAAATCGACGTGCAGGTAACTCAGTCGCGCCAGAAAACGCTCGACCACGGCTTCGTCCAGCTCTTTGGCACCGACATAGCGGCGCAACTCGGCGGCGATGAAGGTCAGGTGTTCCTGCTCGCTGCCAGCCTCACGGGCCAGCGCGATGATGCGCGTGTCCTCGTGCAGCAGGCCGGCACCGTCAAGTTGATAGAGGGCAGGAAACAGCTTGCGCAAGGCCAGATCGCCAAGGGCGCCGAACAAGGCAAAGGTGCACGGTTCAACCGTAATCGAGAGCATGATGTTTGTTCTTTTATCAAGTTAAGCTACAAATACCTTTTTTCAAGGCATCACTCAAGGGAAAATGTAGTAATAACCACAACATTTTCGCAAAATACAGATTCCGAGTGGTGGTCGGTCGGAGCCATCAGTAGGATAGGCCACCGTTACGGGCCTCACCAAAGGCCCTTTTTGCATTAGCCGCGCGCTTATCGGCGCCGGTGAATCAAGGAATCCCATATGGACCGCGTGCGAAATTTACTGGAACAAATCCAGAATCGCCTTGAAGAGCTGAACAAGGCCGAGCGCAAAGTCGCCGAGGTGATCCTGCTCAACCCGCAGCAGGCTACCCGGTTCAGTATCGCCGCCCTCGCCCAGGCTGCTTCGGTCAGTGAACCGACGGTCAACCGTTTCTGCCGTTCGTTCGGCGTCAGCGGTTACCCCGAGCTCAAACTGCAATTGGCGCAAAGCCTGGCCAGTGGCGCCGCGTATGTCAGCCGCGCGGTGGAAGCCGACGACAACCCTGAAGCCTATACCCGGAAGATCTTCGGCAGCGCCATCGCCTCGCTGGACAGCGCCTGCCAGGCCCTGGACCCGAACCTGATCAGCCGCGCTGTCGACCTGTTGATCCAGGCGCGGCAGATCCACTTCTTCGGCCTCGGCGCCTCGGCCCCGGTGGCACTGGATGCGCAGCACAAGTTCTTCCGCTTTAACCTCGCCGTCACCGCCCACGCGGACGTGCTGATGCAGCGCATGATTGCCTCGGTGGCGCATACCGGCGAATTGTTCGTGATCATTTCCTACACCGGCCGCACCCGCGAACTGGTGGAAGTGGCGCGCATCGCCCGGGAAAACGGCGCCTCGGTCCTTGGCCTGACCGCCGAGAACTCGCCACTGGCCAAGGCCAGCACCCTGAGCCTGAACATCCCACTGCCGGAGGACACCGACATCTACATGCCGATGACTTCGCGGATCATTCAGTTGACCGTGCTGGACGTGCTCGCCACCGGCATGACGTTGCGCCGGGGTGTGGATTTCCAGCCGCATTTGCGCAAGATCAAGGAGAGCTTGAATGCCAGCCGGTATCCGGTGGGTGATGAGTTCAACTGAGGCCAGATGCTTCTGTGTTGAATGATCCGGCCCCTTCGCGGGCAAGCCCGCTCCCACAGTGTCCGCGTCGAGCACAAAACCTGCGGCTGCCATTGAACCTGTGGGAGCGGGCTTGCCCGCGAAGGGGCCAGTCAAGACACCGCAATATCCTGAACTAAACCCCCACCCGCGCCTGCAAACTCAAATGCGCCCGCTCCCCCGGTTTGAGGCACAGGCTGTCGGTGCCGCCGCTTGCTGCCTCTACGCAAACGAATTCGGATATCTCGTTCCAGGTCACGCCAAGCAATGGCCGTGAACCGGGATGCCAAACCACCGTGTCGGCCGTTTCACCCGTATCGATGCACAACGCCCGCTGCCAGGCATGGTCATTGAGTTGCAATTCACCGTCGTGCTGGAACACCCGCTGACAACCGCCGTCCACGCGTAATTCGCCTTCCTGCTGACAAACCTGCCGGCTCAACTGGTCGTAACCCTGCGCACCTTCGAGCCCAGACAGCGCTACCTCACTGACATCGCCGATACGCCAGTAAGCATGCAAAGCCTGGCTCAACTGGCACGGCATGTCATCCTGATGCTCGGTGCTCAGGCGCAACTCCATGCGCTCACCCAGGTGCGCGTGCAGGTCTACCTGCCAGTCGCACAACTTCAGTTGCCAGTGCAACCGCACACCATCGTCGCCACTGTTGCTGTCGAGCAGTTTCCAGTCGAGCAATCGGGCCCAGCCATGGGACGGCCAGGCGTTTTCGCTCGGATGCCGGCCATACCACGGCCAACACACCGGCACGCCACCGCGAATGGCACCGACCTGCGGCCACTTCGCCGCGCACCACAGCCAGGGCTTTTGTCCCTTGGGCTGGAAGTGCAACAACTGCGCCCCCTGACGACTGAACACCGCCTGACACAGCGGATGATCGATCACCAGCACGTCGCGCATCTGATAGCGCTCCCACGCGAACACGGAACGCTCGCGCAAGGATTTGAAGAAGCGTTGTAGCGGATGCTCAAGCATGTGCCACGATCCTGAAAATCATCGGTCACCGGGGTGCGCGGCCCGCAAAAAAAAGCGGACAGCCATGGCTGTCCGCAAATATGCGCACATGGAGAGAAGCTTATCGCAGACGCGTCAGAACACCGACTGAATTTTCAGGCCAGCCACCAGCGCGTTGTCGACTTGATCCACACCACCCGGGTGCGTGATGTATTGCAGGTTGGGACGTACGGTCAGCCAGTTGGTCACGTGGAAACCATAGTTGAGCTCGTAGTTGTATTCGGTTTCACGAATGGGCGAGAACACCGGATCGTTGTAGTCCGAAACACCGTTGGCCGCGTTGGTCAGCTCGGCGTTTTTCTTCACATCATCGTTGACGTGGATACGGGCGAAACCGATGCCCACGTCATCCTTCGGACGCGCGTCGAACGGGCCCTTGTACACAAACATCAGCGACTGGTAGTTGTCGATGAAGTTGGTGTCCTTGTCGTGGAAAGTGGCGTTGGCGGCAATGTTCAGACCACGAGAGGCGTCGCCATTGTGGCTGGTGAGTTGCTGTTGCGCGACGAACCAGTAGCCATGCTTGCTATCGTGGACGCGGAATGCGTTGCCGGTGGTCGCTGCGTCCTGACCATTGTCGTCCTTGAGAACGTCATCAGCAGGGGCTGTGCTTTTGTAGTAACCGACACGGTATTCGCCCGGCAGGTTGTTGACCTTTGGCGACCAGACCAGCTCGACCGGCAGGACGGTGCCATTGGTACCACTGCCGCTGAGCTTGAAGCCGTTACCGTGCTCCAGTTGCGACGTGTTCTGGTTGTACGCGCCGATCTGGGCGTAGAGCTCGTCATTGATGTTGTACTTCACGCGGATCGCCGCCTGCATCACCGGCCAGTTGTACCAGATGTTGGTGGCCCAGTTACCCACCTGGGATCCGCAGAACGCCAGGTTCTGGAATTCGCACGGGAAGGTGTTGAAGTCTTCACCTTCACCGAAGTAACCGGCCTTGACGTCCAGTTTGTTGTCGAAGAACTGGTGCTGGATCCACAGCTGGGTCAGACGCACCATATGGCCACGACCGAAGACTTCCTGGGAGGAACTCAGGGTGCCGGCACGCGGGTCGCCGATACGGTCATTGGAGATGTTCTCGCCGTTCCGGTTGGTGAGCTGGATCTTGGCCTGGGTGTTGTCCCAGCCGAACAGTTTTTCCAGGTCCAGCGCCGCGCCCAGGCCGAACTGATCGCTGTAGCGCGCGGTCTTGTCATCGTTGAACCCGCCATGTAGGTTGGCCCCCACTTCACCGACGTAGTCCATCTTGATGTCGATGCCTTGCTCGATCAGCTTGGTACGCTCGCCACCCCAGTCGCCCGTCATCCACTTGGAGTCGGAGCTGAACGCTTCATCGGCCATCGCATTGCCGGCCAGAACCAGTGCTGCCGCTGCTGACACTTGGCAGATCAACCGGGCCTTGTTCTTCATCTTCATCCCTACATCCTCGTTTTATTGTTATTAACTTTTCTTTTTTAACGCGGTTACAACGGTTGCGACGGATGTCTCCACCCGACGCATATCCCCCCCTGTGGGAGCGGGCTTGCTCGCGAATGCGGTGTGCCATTCAACGCAGATGTCGACTGATCCATCGCCTTCGCGAGCAAGCCCGCTCCCACATTTCTTGTTCTTCAGCGGCTTTTGAATTGCGCTACGTTGGCAGCGTGAGTCTCCGCTTTTGGCACACCGGCAACCCCCAGCCGCTCCCCGCTCTTGGCATCGAACAGCAGCACTTTCGCCGGATCGAATTGCAGGGTCAGGGTCTCGCCCACCGCCGGCGCCACGTCCGGTGCCAGGCGGCAGCAGACCTTGGTGTCGTTGAGGTTGACGAAGACCAAAGTGTCGGGACCGGTCGGTTCGGTGACCTGGACTTCGGCACGAATGGTCGGCAAGCCATTCGCATCGCCGTTGGCCAGAATGATCTGTTCAGGGCGCATGCCGAGGATCACTTCACGATCTTCAAGACCGGCGTCCTGCATGCCCAGCGGCAATTCGCAACGAGCCTGGCCGCTGTCGAGCAGCGCCAGCAGACGACCGTCCTTGCGCTGCAGGCGCAGCGGGATGAAGTTCATTGGCGGCGAGCCGATGAAGCTCGCCACGAACAGGTTGGCCGGGTTGTTGTAGATGTCTTTCGGCGTGCCGAACTGCTGGATGATCCCGTCCTTCATCACCGCCACCTTGTCGCCCAGGGTCATGGCTTCGATCTGGTCGTGGGTCACGTAGACCGTGGTGGTTTTCAGGCGCTGGTGCATCAGTTTCATTTCGGTGCGCATCTCGACCCGCAGCTTGGCGTCGAGGTTGGACAGTGGTTCGTCGAACAGATAAATCTTCGGCCGCCGCGCCAATGCACGACCCATCGCCACACGTTGCTGCTGGCCACCGGAGAGCTGGCCAGGCTTGCGACTGAGCAGGTGCTCGATCTGCAACAGCTTGGAAACCCGAGCGACTTCTTCGTCGATTTCGGCAGTCGGCATTTTGCGAATCTTCAGGCCGAAGGCGATGTTGTCGCGCACGCTCATGGTCGGGTACAGCGCGTAGGACTGGAACACCATGGCGATGTCGCGATCCTTGGGGCTCATGCCGCTGATGTCCGCGTCGTCCACCAGGATTGCGCCACCGCTGATGGTTTCCAGGCCGGCGATGCAGTTCATCAAGGTCGACTTGCCGCAGCCCGACGGGCCGACCAGGATCAGGAACTCACCGTCATCGATTTTCAGTTCGATGTTTTTCAGGGTGTCCGGCAGGCCGGGGCCGTAGGTCTTGTTGACGTTGCGTAATTCGAGAGTTGCCATTTTTCTACCCCTTGACCGCGCCGGACGTCAGCCCACGCAGGAAATACTTGCCAGCGAATATGTAGACCAGCAGTGTCGGCAGCCCGGCGATCATCGCGGCGGCCATATCAACGTTGTATTCCTTGGCCCCGGTGCTGGTGTTGACCAGGTTGTTCAGGGCCACGGTAATTGGCTGGGCGTCGCCACTGGCGAAGACCACGCCGAACAGGAAGTCATTCCAGATCTGGGTGAACTGCCAGATCAGGCAGACCATCACGATCGGGATCGACATCGGCAGCAGGATCTTCAGGAAGATCGTGAAGAAGCCCGCACCATCGAGCCGCGCCGCCTTGACCAGCGCATCCGGAATGCTCACGTAGTAGTTGCGGAAGAACAGCGTGGTGAACGCCAGGCCGTAGACCACGTGCACCAGCACCAGGCCGGTGGTGGTGTTGGCCAGGCCGAACTTGCCGAGGGTGAACGAGGCCGGCAACAGCACGGTCTGGAATGGCAGGAAGCAACCGAACAACAGCAGGCCGAAGAACAGTTGCGAACCACGGAAGCGCCACATCGACAGCACGTAGCCGTTCATTGCGCCGATAAAGGTAGAAATCAAAACCGCTGGCACGGTGATCTTCACCGAGTTCCAGAAGTAGCCGCCAACCACATCCCAGGCCTTGATCCAGCCAATGCCGTCGATCACGGTCGGCCAGCTCAACAGGTTGCCGGTGCGGATGTCTTCCGGGGATTTGAAACTGGTCAGCAGCATCACCACCAGCGGGATCAAATACACTGCAGCCGCCAGCAGCAGGGTTGCGTAGATCGCAATGCGGCTGAAGCTCAAGGCTGGCTTGCCGAGTTGATTAGTCATGGCGTTTGCCTCGCAGCTCGGAGTACAGGTACGGCACGAGGATGGTCAGCACGGCACCGAGCATCAGCATGGCGCTGGCCGAACCGATGCCCATCTGGCCACGGCTGAAGGTGAAGGAATACATGAACATCGCCGGCAGGTCGGAGGAGTAACCCGGACCGCCCGCGGTCATCGCCGCGACCAGGTCGAAGCTCTTGATCGCAATGTGCGCCAGGATCATGAACGCACTGAAGAACACCGGGCGCAGGCTCGGCAGGACGATCTTCAGGTAGATGGTCGGCAGGCTCGCACCATCGACTTGCGCGGCACGGATGATCGATTGATCGACACCGCGCAGGCCGGCGAGGAACATCGCCATGACAAACCCGGAGGCTTGCCACACGGCGGCGATCACCAGGCAGTAGACGACGCGATCCTGATCCACCAGCCAGTCGAGACGGAAGCCTTCCCAGCCCCAGTCACGCAGCATCTTGTCCAGGCCCAGGCCGGGGTTGAGCAGCCATTTCCACGCGGTACCGGTGACGATCATCGACAGCGCCATCGGGTACAGGTAAACGGTGCGGATGAAGCCTTCCTTGCGAATGCGCTGGTCCAGCAGCACGGCGAGGAAC
This sequence comes from Pseudomonas sp. KB_15, assembly GCF_052114525.1. Taxonomy (NCBI): domain Bacteria; kingdom Pseudomonadati; phylum Pseudomonadota; class Gammaproteobacteria; order Pseudomonadales; family Pseudomonadaceae; genus Pseudomonas; species Pseudomonas sp. KB_15. The sequence goes on from NZ_JBFREX010000008.1 coordinate 11,815, forward strand.
ACACCCAGCACCAGACTGATGCCGATGAACATGCCGCCGAACACCGCGAGGTTCTTGCTCGCGACCCACCAGCGGTCGTTGTCCATCAGGCGCATGTATTGCTGCAGGCCAACCCACTTGTAGCTCGGCATGAAGCTGGAATTGGTGAAGGACAGAATGAATGTCCAGATGATGTAACCGTAGAAACCAACCAACACGATCAGCATGCTCGGCGCGAGTACCAACTTGGGTAGCCAGCGTTGCAGGGCATCGAACGGTGAGGCTTTGCTGAAAACCGCCACAGAGCTCATCGGGATTATCCAGGTTTAGATGTAGGGATCGGAGTGCAATCCCTTGTAGGAGCGAGCCTGCTCGCGATAGCGGTGTATCAGTCGACATTGATGTTGAATGTCAGTCAGCTATCGCGAGCAGGCTCGCTCCTACAGGGTCACTCACAGCTGGGGATTACTGGGCAGCCTTGACAGCCGAAGCCAGTTGGGCGCTGGCCTTGGCCGGGTCTGCGTCCTTGTCGTTCATGAAGTTGGTGACCACGTCGAAGATCGCACCCTGCACGGCCAGAGACGTGGCCATGTTGTGCGCCATGCTCGGTTGCAGGCCGCCGGTCTTGTCGTCCGCGATGAAGTCCTTCGCCGACTTCTGGGCACACTCGTCGAAGCCGAGCTTGTCCATTTCGTTCAGCATGTCGTTGCGCACCGGGATCGAACCCTTGTTCATGCTGAAGACTTTCTGGAAGTCGGTACCCAACGCGACCTTGGCCAGGTCTTGTTGCGCGGCGATGTCACCCTTGCGATCAGCCTTGAGCTTGAACACCGCCAGGGAGTCGATGTTGTAGGTGAAGGCTTTTTCAGTACCCGGGAACGCTACGCACTGGTAGTCCTTGCCCGCGACTTTCTTCGCCGCAGTCCACTCGCTTTTCGCCCAGTCGCCCATCATCTGCATACCGGCCTTGCCATTGATGACGTCGGCGGCGGCGATGTTCCAGTCACGACCGGCGCGGTTCGGGTCCATGTAGCCGGTGATCTTTTTCAGCTCGGCGAACGACTTGGTCATCTCCGGGCCGGACAGGGTTTTCTGGTCCAGGTCGACCAGGGCTTTCTTGTAACCGTCAGCGCCCATCACCGAGAGCACCACGTCTTCAAACACGGTGCTGTCCTGCCAAGGCTGGCCGCCGTGGGCGAGCGCGATGAAACCTGCGGCTTTGAGCTTGTCGCCAGCGGCATAGAATTCTTCGAGGGTGGTCGGGGCCTTTTCGATCCCGGCTTTCTTGAACACCTCCGGGTTGATCCACAGCCAGTTGACGCGGTGGATGTTCACCGGCACGGCGACATAGTCACCTTCGTACTTCACCGTGTCGGAGACTTTTTTCGACAGCAGGCCATCCCAGTTTTCCGCCTTGGAAACGTCTTTCAGCGCGTCGGTGCTGAGCAGGCCAGTGCTGCCCCACTCCTGGATGTCCGGCCCCTTGATCTGTGCAACGCCCGGCGGGTTGCCGGCTACGGCGCGACTTTTGAGTACGGTCATGGCCGTGGAACCGCCACCACCGGCGACCGCGCCATCCTTCCAGGTGAAGCCGTCTTTTTCGACTTGTGCCTTCAGGACATCGACCGCTGCTTTTTCACCACCGGAAGTCCACCAGTGAACGACTTCAACGGAACCTTTGGATTCGGCGGCAAGGACACTGAGAGGGAGTGCAGACAGGGAAGCGAGAGAAATGACAGTAGCGAGGCGAGAAATCGCATTCATCTAGGAGCACCTTTCTTGTTGTTATGCATGCAAGTCTGTTGCTTGCGCTGCATAGGATTTTAAACAGGCGCCATCCCCCGGCAGGTAACGAAGGGACGCGCATATGTCACCGTATGGTTACATAGAACCGCTCTGGGACAGCTGTGCCAGCGCACTGGCCATGCTCGGCGCCAGGGGCAGGCGCGGAATCAGCACGGCTTGCCAGGCGTGATAAAGGTCAGGTTTGCCGGGCCAGATATCGGCACTCGGGCGGTTCAGCGGGTCGAGTTCGTGATGCCAGCTGCCGCCTTCGCGGTCGATGAAATGACGGTCACAGAACTCCCAGAATAGTCGGTACCAGTGTTCGTATTGCCCCTCTGCAGTGCGCTTGAGCAAGGCACTGGCGGCGGCGCTGGCCTCGCAATGGGTCCAGTGCAGGCGGTGGCGGACCACCGCTTTGTTGTCCCAATCGAGGGTGTAGACAATGCCCGGCGCGCCATCGATGTCCCAGCCGTGGAGGCAATTGTGCTCGAACAGTTTTTGCGCGTCGGTGACCAGCCAGCCCGGTGTGAGCATCCCGGCTTTCACCCGCGAAGCTTCGAGGTGCAGCAACAGTCGCGCCCACTCGAAACCGTGGCCCGGGGTGGTGCCGTAAGGGCGGAAGCCGTCGGCCGGATTGTCGCGGTTGTAGTCCCGCAGTGGCTGCCAGTCGCGGTCGAAATGCTCGATCACCAGGTAGTCGTTGGCGGCGGCGTGGCCATGGATCACACGCTCCACGATGCGCTGGGCGCGGCACAACCAGCGGTTGTCATCGGTGACATCGGCCAGGGCGAGGAAGGCTTCGGTGGCGTGCATGTTGCTGTTGGCGCCGCGATAGGCTTCTTCGCAACTGAAGTCGCGGTTGAAAGACTCGCGCATCGCACCTTCTTCTTCGCTCCAGAAACAGGTGTCGATGATGTCGATCGCATCATCGAGCAGGGCTTGAGCACCGGGACGCTGTGCGACCACCGCAGAGCTGGCGGCCAGCGCGACGAAGGCATGCAGATAGGCGTTCTTGCCGGTGTTGCCGTAGCGATGTTCGGCAGTGGCGAACCAGCCGCCGTGAACCGCATCGCGCAACGGCCCGCGCAGGGCCGCAACACCGTGATCGACCAGCTCGGCGAAACCCGGCAAGCCCTGAATATGGGCCATGGCGAAGCTGTGGGTCATACGCGCGGTGTTCATGGTCTGGGCTTGTGCATCAGCCGGGAGGCGACCTTTTTCATCGAGGTTGCCGAAGCCTTCAGGGAGTTTTGAAGCCCTGGCAAAACTCAACAAGCGCAGGCCTTCGGCGGCGAGCCATTGCTGATGGGCAGGTGCGTTCAGCCAACTGCTGAAGGCTGGTTGGAGGGTGTCCATGGCGTACCTTTTTTGTTGTTATGACTGAGGGGCAGTCTAAACAACGGGCAGCGGCGGGCTTGTAACGAAGGGGGCGAGTTATGTCACTGCCTTGTGACATTTGCCGTGAGAGCTGTGCTGAATGGTCTGGCGCCATCGCGAGCAAGCTCGCTCCCACAGGGGGGCTGCGCCGTATACAAGTCCAATGTGGGAGCGAGCCTGCTCGCGATGAACGATAACGCGGTCTAACTAGTCAACGCTGCGTGGCAACTGCAAGGTCACCCGCAACCCGCCCTCACGCAGGTTCTGCAAGCTGACCTCACCACCATGACTATGGGCAATGTTGCGGGCAATCCCCAAGCCCAATCCATACCCCTGCTGCTGCCCGGCCAGACGAAAGTGCGGCTCGAACACCTGCTCCAGCCGCTGCTCCGGCACACCCGGCCCTTCATCATCGACATGCAGGATGAACGCGCTGTCGTCGTCATCGATGTGCAGGTGCGCGTTCTGCCCGTACTTCAATGCATTGTCGATCAGGTTGCCGATGCAGCGCTTGAGCGCCAGCGGTTTGCCCGGGTATGCCGCCAGCGCCCGCCCCTGCTGGGTCACGCGGCCGTTGCCGTTCGGCGCGAGATAGGGCTCCACCAAACAATCGAGCACATGGTTGAGGTCCACCAACTCGATGTTCTCGTGGATGTCGGTGTCTTTCACGCATTGCAGCGCGCCTTTGACCAGCAATTCGAGCTCATCCAGATCGCGCCCGAACTTGGTTTGCAGCGTTTCGTCCTCGAGCAATTCGACCCGCAGGCGCAAGCGGGTGATCGGTGTGCGCAGGTCGTGGGAAATGGCGCTGAACAACTGACTGCGCTCCGTCAGGTAACGGCTGATGCGCTCGCGCATGGTGTTGAACGCGCGTCCAACCTCGACGACTTCGCTGCCCCCGCCTTCAGCCACCGGTTCCACGTCGGCTCCCAACGACAGATCCCGGGCCGCCCGCGCCAGGCGCTTGAGCGGACGACTCTGCCAGTGCACCAGCAGGCCGATGAACAACAGCAAAAAGCCGCTGGTCAGGAGGATGAACCACACCTGCTGCGCCGGCAGGCCCTGCTCTTCAAGACTGGTATAGGGCTCGGGCAACAGCGAGGCGATGTACAGCCATTCGCCTGGCGCCATCTGGATCTGCGTGACCAGCACCGGCGGGTTCACCGGTTCCAGGGTCAGCGCGTAGTGCGCCCAGGAGCGGGGCAACTCATCGAGCTTCAGGCCGCCATTGAAGATGCGCAGGTCTTCCGGGCTGACGAAGGTTACCGAGATGTCCGCGTCCTGGCCGAGGGACTGGCGCAGCACTTCGTCCACCGCTTTGAGCACGGCCGCTTTGCGCGGGGTGATGGGCAGTACTTCCATGCCCAGAGGTTTATCGTTGAGCGTCACCACGAACCGGGTGCCGCCCATGCTGCGCAACTGATCGAGCACCAACGGCCGAAACGCCACCGGCAACGAACGGAAGTAACTGACACTGGCCGTCATCGAATGGGCCAGGCTGCGGGCGCTGGTGACCAGGCCCTCGAGCTGCGTGGCGCGCAATTGCGAAACCCAGATCACGCTCGACAGCGTCTGGGCGAACAACACCGCCAGCAAGGTCAACAGCAACATCCGCCCGAGCAGCGAACGCGGCATCGGTATTTTGCCGGCGAGTTTGCGGAAAATCTCAGTGGCCATTGCTGGCAACCACATTGGCCGCCAACTGGTAGCCGCTGCCACGCACTGTGCGGATCAGCCGTGGCGGTTTTTCAGTGTCGCGCAGGCGCTGGCGCAATCGGCTGACCGCCATGTCGACGATGCGATCGAGGGGCATCAAATCGCGGCCACGGGTGGCGTTGCCGATGGTGTCGCGGTCGAGGATTTCCTGCGGGTGATCGAGGAACAGTTTCAGCAGTGCGAAGTCGGCGCCGGAGAGAATCACCTCTTCGCCGTCGATGTGAAACAGCCGATGGCTGACCATGTCCAGACGCCAGTCATCGAAGGCCAGCACCTCACCACCGTTACGTTCCTGGCCGAACTGCGCGCGGCGCAGCAACGCCTTGATCCGCGCCTGCAATTCCCGTGGGCTGAACGGCTTGCCCAGATAATCGTCGGCGCCCAGCTCCAGGCCGATGACGCGGTCGGCTTCGTCGGAACTGGCGGTGAGCATGATGATCGGCACCTGCGCCTGGCGTGGATGCTGGCGAATCCAGCGGCACAGGCTGAAACCGTCCTCGTCGGGCAGCATCACATCAAGGATCACCAGATCGCTCGGCGCCTCGTTCAACGCCTGGCGAAAACCGGCACCGTCGGGCGTGGTACGCACCTGGAAACCGGCGCGGGTCAGGTAGGTGTCCAGCAACTCGCGTATCTCTTGATCGTCATCGACCAACAAAATCGACTTGTTGACTGAGCTCACGGGCGGCGTCCTTGTTGTTTGAATTGGGCGGATTATGCCTGATGAACCTTGAAAAATTGTTGCCTGTTCTGGCCTCATCGCGGGCAAGCCCGCTCCCACAAGGTTATGTACACATTCTGAAAATGCCGGTGATCCTGTGGGAGCGGGCTTGCCCGCGATGAAGGCGACTCGATCTCAAGCCTGTTCGAGCGCTACTCCCGCACCAACAAGTCCCGAATACGGCGCCGTAACCAGCCACACTGGAATCCCCTTGAAGTAATCGCTCATGCAACCCTTGTCGGCGAAGCACCGGGCGAAGCCGCTTTCAAGGAAGAAATCGGCAAACCGCGGAATCACCCCGCCAACGATAAACACCCCACCGCGTCCACCGGTGGTCAGCACGTTGTTGCCGGCCACGCGACCAAGCCAGCAGCAGAACTGCTCAAGCACTTCCACGGCAATCGGGTCACCCGCCAGTCCGGCAGCGGTAATCGCTTCCGGTGTTTCGAGCACAGGCGTGTGTCCGTCCACCGCGCAGATCGCCCGGTAGACGCGCGGCAAGCCGCCGCCGCTCAGTGCCGTTTCTGCGCTGACATGGCCAATCTCGTTGAAAATGTGCTGCCACAGTTGGGTTTCACGCGGGCTGCTCAGTGGCAGGTCGACGTGACCGCCCTCCCCTGGCAACGCAGCGAATCGGCCCTCGCCCAGATCGAGCAAGGTGCCGACGCCCAGGCCTGTGCCCGGACCAATCACCACCGCCGGACGCAACGGCTCCGGCGTGCCTTCGCAGACCACGCGAAATTCGCCGGGCTGCAAACGGGTCATGCCCAGGGCCATGGCCGAGAAGTCGTTGACCAGCAGCAGTTGATCGACCTGCAAGGTCTGGCAAAAACCCTTGCGGCTCAAGCGCCAGTGATTGTTGGTGAACTTGAATTCATCGCCGCTCACGGGACCGGCCACCGACAGGCACACCGATCCGATCGAACCCGGCGCCAGCCCCAGGCCATTGAGGTAGAGGCTGATCGCCTCCTCCGGGCTGGGGAAATCTGCCGTTGCCAGCACCTGGACCGATTCCAGTTGCTGGTTTTTCCACAACGCGAAACGTGCGTTGGTCCCACCGATGTCACCGACCAAAGCCAGTTTCAATTAAGCGTCTCCAGGGCAGAAGTAAAGGCGCTGGCGCCCTGCTCCGCCGAGCTGAAGGCCATGCGCATGAAACCGAACAGCTCGCGACCGGTGCCGATGTTGTTGCCCAACAGGCCCTTGGCCGGCGTGCGCGCTGCGAATTCTTCGGCGTCCACCTTAAGCTCCAGGGTGCCTTTGACGCCATCGACGCGGATGATATCGCCCTCTTGCACCCGCGCCAAAGCGCCGCCTACATAGGCCTCGGGGCTGACATGAATGGCCGCCGGGATTTTCCCTGATGCGCCGGACATGCGCCCGTCGGTCACCAGTGCGACTTTGAAACCGCGATCCTGCAGCACGCCGAGGAACGGCGTCATCTTGTGCAACTCCGGCATGCCATTGGAGCGTGGGCCCTGGAAGCGCATCACTGCGACAAAATCCTTCTCCAGCAAACCGGCCTTGAACGCATCGGCCAGGTCCTGCTGATCCTGGAACACCATGGCCGGCGCTTCGACAATCTGGTTCTCCACGGCTACGGCGGAGACTTTCATCACACCGCGACCGAGGTTGCCTTCCATCACCCGCAGGCCACCTTCCGGCGAGAACGCACGAGCGACCGGACGCAGGATGCTTTCATCGAGGCTGTCGGTCACGCCTTCGCGCCAGACCAGCTGGCCATTGTCGAGGAACGGCTCCTGGGTGTAGCGGCTCAGGCCGTGGCCCATCACGGTGTTGACGTTTTCGTGGAGCAACCCGGCTTCCAGCAGTTCACGGATAAGGAACGACATGCCACCGGCGGCCTGGAAGTGGTTGATGTCGGCCTTGCCGTTCGGGTAGACGTGGCTCAGGGTCGGCACGACTTCGGAGAGGTCGGCCATGTCCTGCCAGGTCAATTGAATGCCTGCCGCCATGGCGATGGCCGGCATGTGCAGGGTGTGGTTGGTCGAGCCGCCGGTGGCGTGCAGCGCGACAATCGAGTTGACCAGGGAACGCTCGTCGACGATTTCGCCGATCGGCATGAAGTCGCCGTTCTGCTTGGTCAGTCGTGTGACCTGATGCGCCGCTTCGCGGGTCAGGGCATCGCGCAACGGCGTGTTCGGGTTGACGAAGGACGCGCCCGGCAGGTGCAGGCCCATGACTTCCATCAGCAACTGGTTGGTGTTGGCGGTGCCGTAGAAGGTGCAGGTGCCAGGGCTGTGGTAGGACTTCATTTCCGATTCCAGCAGCTCTTCGCGGGTCGCCTTGCCTTCGGCGTACTTCTGGCGCACGTCGGCTTTCTGCTTGTTGGAAATCCCCGACACCATCGGCCCGCCCGGCACGAAGATCATCGGCAGATGGCCGAAGCGCAGCGCGCCCATCATCAGGCCCGGCACGATCTTGTCGCAGATGCCGAGCAGCAGCGCGCCATCGAACATGTTGTGGGACAGCGCCACGGCCGTGGACAACGCGATCACTTCGCGGCTTGGCAGGCTCAGTTCCATGCCCGGCTCGCCCTGAGTCACGCCATCGCACATGGCTGGCGTGCCACCGGCGAACTGGCCGACGGAGCCGATCTCGCGCAGGGCTTTCTTGATCAGTTCGGGGAAGACTTCATACGGCTGGTGCGCCGAGAGCATGTCGTTATATGACGAAACTATCGCGATGTTCGCGGAGTTCATCATCCGCAGGCTGTGCTTGTCATCGCTGCCACAACCGGCCACGCCATGGGCGAAGTTGGCGCATTGCAGCTTGCCGCGCATCGGACCGTCGCTGGCCGCACCGCGGATCAATGCAAGGTAAGCCTCACGCGTGGCGCGGCTGCGGGCGATAAGCCGTTCAGTGACCTCAAGGACGCGGGGATGCATGTGTAGAACTCCAGGCTAACGGATGTGGCGACCTGATTGTCTATGCTGATCAAAGGCCGGTGTCGATGGGATGACAAACGGTTTTCTTGATCATTCGGACCAGTTGATTCAGGCCACTCGTTGTAGATTGAACAAAATATTGCCACTAAAAAGGCTTGTTTTCTATTTTTTTGCGAATAATCTTGTAATTCCAACAACAAAACGACGGCGGCGCTGATATATGACTCTTCGAATCGCAATCAATGGTTTTGGCCGTATTGGCCGTAATGTCCTGCGGGCACTCTATACCCAAGGCTATCGCCGGGATTTGCAGATCGTCGCCATCAACGACCTGGGCGACAGCGCGATCAATGCGCACTTGCTCAAGTACGACACTGTTCACGGCACGTTCGATGCCGATGTTCAACATGATCAGGAAAGCCTGACCGTCAACGGCGACCGCATTTCGGTCAGCGCCATCCGCAACCCGGCCGACCTGCCATGGGCCGCGGAAAAGATTGATGTGGTATTCGAATGCACCGGTCTGTTCACCGACCGCGCCAAAGCCGCCGCGCATATTACGGCCGGCGCGCGCAAAGTGATCATCTCGGCTCCCGCCAAAGGCGCCGACGCCACTGTGGTTTACGGGGTCAACCACGACATTCTGCGCCAGTCGCACCAGATTATTTCCAACGCCTCGTGCACCACCAACTGCCTGGCCCCGGTGGCCCAGGTGCTGCATCGTGAACTGGGCATCGAAAGCGGCTTGATGACCACCATCCATGCCTATACCAACGACCAGCACCTGACGGACGTCTACCACGTCGATCCGTACCGCGCCCGTTCGGCCACCCAGAACATGATCCCGAGCAAGACCGGTGCCGCCGAAGCGGTGGGCCTGGTGCTGCCGGAACTGGCGGGCAAATTGACCGGCATGTCGGTACGCGTACCGGTGATCAATGTGTCGCTGGTGGACCTGACCGTGCAGCTCAAGCGCGAAGCGTCGGCCGATGAGGTCAATGCGCTGATGAAAGAAGCCAGCCAGCACTCGAAGATCCTTGGGTACAACACCCTGCCGCTGGTCTCCAGCGACTTCAACCACAATCCGCTGTCGTCGATCTTCGACGCCAACCACACCAAATCCAGCGGCAAATTGCTCAAGGTATTGGCGTGGTATGACAACGAGTGGGGCTTCTCCAACCGCATGCTCGATAACTGTCTGGCGCTTTGCAACGCAGAATAAGCAGCACGCCCCCCGGTCTTGTAGGAGCGAGCCTGCTCGCGATGGTCGTTAACGATAACGCGGGGAACTTGATGCCCCGCGGTGTTCTACAGTCCATCGCGAGCAGGCTCGCTCCTACAAGGTGCGTGTCATTTCTGGAGTAACAATCGATGATCGGCATCAGCTTTACGCAAAAGACCATGGCAGCGCGCAAGCGTATTGCCCTGGTCGCCCATGACCACTGCAAGGTGTTCTTGCTGGACTGGGCCGAACGGCAAAAAGACAAACTGGCCCAGCATGATCTGGTCGCCACTGGCACCACGGGGTTGTTGTTGCAACAACGCCTCGACCTGCCTGTACAAAGCATGATCAGCGGGCCACTGGGCGGCGACCAACAGCTCGGTGCGCAAATCGCCGAGCAGCGGGTCGACATGCTGGTGTTTTTCTGGGACCCGTTCGAACCCCAGCCCCACGATCCGGATATCAAGGCATTGCTGCGGGTCGCGGCGGTGTGGAACATCCCGGTGGCGTGCAACGAATGCAGCGCCGACTATCTGCTCAGCAGTCCGCTGATGGATCAGGCACACCTCCATCGGATTCCCGATTACGCGACGTATTTGCAGGGTCGTGCGTAAAGCTTCACAAATCAGTGCTTGACCATTCGAGTAGATGATAAGCATTATCATTTGCTCGAAATGGATCAGGTCCTCCCGTGAGTCAGTCGCGCTTCAACCACGTTTTCCTCACCCAGCGCACTTCCCTGCTGCGCACGCTGGAACGGATGGTCAACAATCACAGCACCGCTGAAGACCTCTTGCAGGAAACCTATCTGCGAGTGACCCGCGCGTTGAGCGAACGGGCCATCGATCACCTTGAGCCCTTTGTCTTCCAGACGGCGCGCAACCTGGCGCTGGACCATTTGCGCGCGCGGCGCATCCATTCGCGCACCATGGTCGACGACGTGCCGCAGGAGGTGATGCACAGCATCGCCGCCCCCACCAGCAGCGCCGAAGACGCTGCCCATGCCGAACAATTGCTGGAGCGCCTGAACGTGAGCCTCAGTGAACTCAGCGCCCGCCAGCAGCGGATTTTCATCCTCAGCCGCCTGCACGGGCACAGCTATCAGGAAATCGCCGACGAGCTGAACGTATCCCTCAGCACCGTGCAGAAAGAACTCAAACTGATCATGTCGATCTGCATGGGTGTCGCCGAACGGAATGACAGCAGCGGCAAGCTTTAAGCGGCAAGCCGCAAGCTCAACGCCAAACCGAGCTTTAGCTTGCAGCCTGTAGCTTGAAACTTGAAACTGCTGCTCAAAAAGCCCCCGCCGAGGAAACACCGTGACGGACAACCACCGCTCCCCCGAGCCTTCACTGGCGCAGGATCCCGCAAGTGCGATGGACCAGGCCCTGGACTGGTTGATCGTGCTCGGCAGTCCCGACGAGGAGCAGAGCCGCCAATTCCACGCATGGCTCGACGCCGATCCGTTGAATGCCCAGGCGCTCGCCAAGGCCCAGGCGATCTGGGACGGCCCGCAAGTGGCGCAATGCGCGCAAAGCCTGGCTGCGCGTCCCGCGAAAGTCACGGTCCTCGCCCGCCTGCGTCCGCACTGGAAACCGCTGGCCACCGCCGCCGTGCTGCTGCTCGGGATGTTCAGTTTCAGCAATTTGCCAATGCGCCTGCAGGCCGATCACCTGACCGTGGTCGGGGAGCGTCAGCGCCTGCAACTGGAGGACGGCTCCAGGGTCCTGCTCAATACCAATTCGGCGTTCTCAAGCACCATCAACGACCAACAAAGAGTTGCCCGCCTGTACCGGGGCGAAGCGTTTTTCGAAGTGCAGGCCAACCACAGCCAGCCGCTGGAAATCGACGCCGGCCCGGTCACAGCCAGCGTTCGCGATACCGCGTTTGCCGTGCGTTACCTCGACGGCGTGGCACAGGTGCGGGTGCAGCGCGGCGATGTCGACTTGCGAGCCACCCGAGACGATGCGCGGGTGCGCTTGTCCGCCGGGGAAAGTATCCGCATCGGCCCCAACGGTTTCGACCACCCGGCCAGGCTGGATGCCGCCACCGACCTGGCGTGGGTCCAGGGGCGACTGGTGTTTGAAAACTGCCCGTTGAACCAGGTGCTGGCAGAACTTCGCCGCTACTACCCGGGCTGGATCATCAACAACAACGAGCAGTTGGCCGATGTCGCCGTAACGGGCAACTATCGCCTCGATCAGCCGCTGGACGTGGTTCGCGCCCTGGCCCACATCACCTCGGCACAGCTTCAGGAATTTCCGGCACTGGTCATCCTGAACTGAATGAGAATTATTTTTACTCGATAGCCAAACCCCGTACGTCTCGTTATAGCCAATGCAATTGATTCGCATCTAACCATGCCGATCAGCACCTATAAAGATTCGTGCGACACGGAGCGCTATCGATGTCCCCTCGCCTCACCCGCCAAGCCTCTTCACCTTCCCGCATGCTGTCGCTGCTGACTGCGGCCATCCTGACGGCCGGCACCGCACCGCTCATGGCCGCCGCCGCCAGCGAGCCGTCGACTCGCAAAATGGGCGACTACTCGTTCGCCATTCCCCAACAGTCACTGGTGTCGGCACTCAATGCCTTTACCGCGGTGACGGGCTGGCAGGTCGGCGTGTCGTCGCAGCTGGCGCAAGGCGTGGCCTCGCCGGGAGTACGCGGCTCCCTGTCACCGGAAAAAGCCCTGGATCGCCTGTTGGTGGGGACCAGCCTGAGCTATCGCAAACTGGGCAACAACAGCATCGTTCTGGAAAAGCGCGCCAACAGCGGTGCCCTCAATCTGGATCAGGTGACCATCAGCGCCACCCGTAATGAGCAGAGTGTGAACAGCGTGCCGAGCACGGTCTCTGTCTACACACGCGAGGATCTGGACCGCAACAACGTCAATACCATCAAGGAACTGGTGCGCTATGAACCCGGTGTTTCGGTGGGCGGTTCGGGCCAACGCGCCGGCATCACGGGTTACAACATTCGCGGCATCGATGGTGACCGGGTGCTGACCCAGGTCGATGGCGTGCAGGTGCCCGACGGTTTCTTCAACGGCCCGTATGCCCAGACCAACCGCAACTATGTCGACCCGGAAATCGTCAAGCGTGTGGAAATCCTCCGCGGCCCGGCCTCTGTTTTGTACGGCAGCAATGCCATTGGCGGCGCCGTCAGCTACTACACGCTGGACCCGGACGACATCATCAAACCGGGCAAGGATGTCGGCGCACGGCTGAAAACCGGCTACAGCTCCGCCGACGACAGCTGGCTGACTTCCGGCACCGTCGCCGGCCGCACCGGCGAGTTCGATGGCCTGCTGCATCTCAGTCAACGCAACGGTCATGAAACAGAGTCCTTTGGCGAAACCGGCGGCACTGGCCTGAACCGCACTGAAGCCAACCCCCAGGACGTGCGCACCACCAGCGTGCTGGCCAAACTGGGCTGGAACTACGCCGACGACGCACGCCTGGGCCTGATCTACGAGAATTACAAGGCCGACCGCGATACCAATCAATTGAGCGCGGTGGGCGGCCCGTTCAATGCCGGACGCGGTTTCGGCTTCTATAAGTCCCGCACCGGCAACGACACGATCACCCGCGAACGCTTTGGCCTGGAACACAGCTTCGGCCTGGACAGCGCACTGGCTGACAACATCAAGTGGACGCTGAACTACCAGATCGCCAAGACCGACCAGAGCACCGAGGAAATCTACGCGCCGTCGCGGACTGTGCTGCGTAACCGCGATACCAACTTCAAGGATCGCCAATGGATATTCGATGCCCAGGCTGACAAGTCGTTTGCCATCGCCGACACCGAACACCTCGTCACCTATGGCACCACCATCAAGCAGGACAAAGTCACCGGCCTGCGTACCGGTACCGGCACCTGCCTGACCGTGGCCGGTGCCTGCCGTGTCATTGGTGCCCCTAGCGCCCTCGACACACTGAAACCCGCCAGTGACTTCCCGGACCCGACCATCAATAGCTACAGCCTGTTCGCCCAGGATCAGATCAGCTGGGGCAACTGGACCTTCCTGCCCGGTGCACGCTACGACTACACCGAGCTCAAGCCGCACATCACCGAAGAGTTCCTGGCCACCGCCGACCAGAGCGGCAACGGCACGGTGAGCGACGACACCAAGACCTGGCATCGTCTGTCGCCGAAGTTCGGCACTACCTACAGCTTCAACGATAACTACACCTGGTACGGCCAATACGCCGAAGGCTTCCGCACACCGACCGCCAAGGCGTTGTATGGTCGTTTCGAAAACCTCGCCGGCGGCTATCGGGTCGCGCCTAATCCGGACCTGGAACCGGAAAAAAGCAAAAGCTACGAGACCGGTTTGCGCGGCAACTTCGAGCAGGGCTCGTTTGACGTGGCGGTGTTCTACAACAAATACCGCGACTTCATTAACGAGAACGCCATCACACCCGGCTACACCGAGACCACGTTCCAGAGCAACAACATCAAGCGAGCCACCATCAAGGGTGCCGAGGTCAAGGGACGCCTGAACCTCGACGCCTTCGGCGCGCCGCAAGGCCTCTACACCCAGGGCTCGGTGGCCTATGCCTACGGCCGCAACGACGACAGCGGCGAGCCGCTCAACAGCGTCAACCCGCTGACTGGCGTGTTCGGCCTCGGTTACGACCAGGACAACTATGGCGGTTTGCTCAGCTGGACCCTGGTGAAGAAGCAGGACCGCGTCGACAGCACCAGCTTCAAAACCCCGGACGGCACCAGCACCCAGTTCAAGACCCCGGGCTTCGGCATTCTGGACCTGAGCGCCTTCTATAAGGTGACCGACGACGTGACCGTCAGCGGCGGCATCTTCAACCTGACCAACAAGAAATACTGGCTGTGGGATGACGTGCGCGGCTACGACAGCGTCGGCGAAGCGTCGGTGACCCAGCCGGCCAACCTCGACCGCCTGACCCAGCCGGGTCGCAACTTTGCGGTCAACCTGATCTGGGACATCTGATCCGCTCATCTCGCCGGGCGGTTTCATCAAGCCGCCCGGTGAGGATTTTTTACTGTCAGGCGCCTGCTTGTTCGTCTCGTTACCAAGCGCCTTTTTTCCCCAAGGAATTGCCATGACTACCCAGGCCACCGAACAACGCCCCAACCTGCGTTCGCAACGTTTGAACCAGATCACCCACGAGCCGCACAGCAAGCTCGATGCCCTGGTCAAAGCCCATGCCCCGTTTGAAACCCCGGCCAATTTCGCCCGCTTCGTGGTCGCGCAGTACCTGTTCCAGTCGGAACTGGTCTCGTTGTACAACGACGCTGAACTGACCGCCATCGTCCCGGACCTGCCAGCCCGCTGCCGTGCCGATGCAGCCAAGGCCGACCTCGCGGACCTGGACACCGACGTGCCGGCGCCCGTCGCCGGTGCACTGAAGCACCCGACCAAGGCCGAAGCCCTGGGCTGGATCTTTGTGTCGGAAGGTTCGAAGCTCGGTGCTGCGTTCCTGATCAAGCGTGCCGTGGGCCTTGGCCTGAGCGAAACCTTTGGCGCCCGTCACTTGGGCGAACCGGCCGGCGGCCGTGCTGAAGGCTGGAAAAGCTTCGTCAAAACCCTCGACGGCCTGGCGTTCAGCGCCCGGGAAGAAGCCGAAGCAGAAAAAGGCGCCATCGACGCGTTCAACCGTTTTACCGTGTTGCTGGAGCGAGCTTACGCCAGCGCGCCGGAAGTCGCCTGACACACCACTGCCCCTGTAGGAGCGAGCCTGCTCGCGATAGCGGAGTACCAGTCAACAACAATGCTGTCTGGAATACCGTCATCGCGAGCAGGCTCGCTCCTACAGGGGATGTCGTAGCCTGTAAGATTTCGATCCGCCTCACGTGCTGCCTTGAGCCCATGCCCACCTCCTCCAGACTCTCCCGCCTCCTCTTCGGCCTTTTGGCCTATGTCAGCCTGGGTATCGGCCTGATCGCCATCGTCATTCCCGGCCTGCCAACCACCGAATTCATCCTGCTGGCCGCCTGGGCCGCGACCCGAAGTTCGCCGCGCCTGAGTGCCTGGCTGGAAAACCACCGGCTGTTCGGCCCCATCCTCCATAACTGGCGCAACGGCAAGATCATCGCGCGCCGGGCAAAAATCAGCGCCACTGTCAGCATGCTGTTATGTGCAGGTCTCATGCTGGCGATGCTCGATCACGGCTGGCCGGTCTACCTGGCGATCGCCGGCATGGGGCTGGGCAATCTGTGGATCTGGTCACGGCCGGAATCACTGCCGGAATCCTGCTGAACAACTCCGCGATATTTTTTCGTTTTAAAGCGCTTTTCGGCACATTTTTCTGCGCAAACGTTCAACCACTACCGTTCGTCGACTTGCCCCTCATGTAACCTCAGCGCCACGCCGATGTGCATTGATCGGCGCTAAATGGATTTAGCGAGTGAGCCGCAACGGCTCGCAGCCAACACTTCATCCATTCGCGAGTTCGCCCTATGTTCGACTCACTGTCCATCCGCCTGAAAATCGTCCTGCTGTCCGGTCTGTGCCTGCTGGGTGTAGTCGCCTTGATAGTGGGCATGAACATCTACCAGACCAATCAGAACGATGATCTGGTCAACGATTCCAGCAGCAGAATGCTCACCGCCAGTGTGCAGGACCTGCTTCAGGCCAAAGCCGCCGAGCAAGCGGTACGGGTGCAGAAGACCTTCGGTGAAACCCTGACAGTGGTGACCGCCCTGGCGGATCAGATCAAGGACATGCGCGCCATGGCCGCCAAGCGCTCGCTTGAGCCTGGCGCCCTGCGTGAAGAGTTGAACCAGAGCCTGAAAACCGCCTTCGAGCGCAACGGCAAGGTGCTGGGCATCTGGCTGGCGTTCGAGCCCAACGGCCTGGACGGCAAGGACAGCGAGTTCGTCAATGACGCTGCCCGTCAATCCAACGAGGCCGGTCGTTTCGCCACCTACTGGAGCCGCGCCGGGGGTGAGTCGTTGAACACGATCATGGTCGAAGAGGACATGACCAAAACCACCCTGAACCTCAGCGGCACGCCGTACAACGTCTGGTACACCTGCCCGCGGGACAGCAAGCGCACCTGCCTGCTCGACCCCTACGCCGATACTGTCGGCGGCAAGGAAGTGTTGATGACCACCATTTCCGTACCGCTGCTGGAAAATGGCAAGTCCATCGGTGTGGTCGGTATCGACATCGCCCTCGACGCCCTGCAAGCGGCGGCGGTCGGTTCCCAGCGTGAACTGTTCAACAACGCCGGGCACATGCTGATCGTCTCCGGCACTGGCGTAATGGCCGCCTACAGCGTCGATGCGGCGAAAGTCGGCAAGAGCATCGGCGACACCCTGGGCGCGGATGGCAAGGACATCCTGCAATTGCTCGGTAGTGGTGCCCCGAAGATTCTCCAGCAAGGCGACTTGATCCGTGCGGTGTACCCGGTCAGCCCGATTGCCGATGCCAAGGCCTGGGCCGTGGTGATCGACCTGCCCAAACAAGTGCTGCTGGCCGACTCGGTGAAGCTGCAAGCAGTGCTCGACGATGCCCAGCAAAGCGGCACGATCAAGGCCCTTTCGGTGGCGGTGATTGCCGGCCTGCTCGGTCTGCTGCTGATGTGGCTCACCGCGTCGGGCGTGACCCGACCGATCAACAGCGTGGCCGAAATGCTCAAGGCGATTGCCAGTGGCGACGGCGACCTGACCCAGCGCCTGCACTACAGCAAGAAAGACGAGTTGGGCGAACTGGTGGGCTGGTTCAACCGCTTCCTCGACAAGCTGCAACCGACCATCGCGCAGATCAAGCAAAGCATTACCGACGCCCGTGGCACGGCCGATCAGTCGTCCGAGATTGCCCGCCAGACCAGTGAAGGCATGCAGGTGCAGTTCCGCGAAATCGACCAGGTCGCCACAGCGTCCAACGAAATGAGCGCCACTGCCCACGATGTCGCCAACAGCGCCTCGAACGCGGCCAACGCCGCCAAGGGTGCCGACCAGTCGGCCCGCGACGGTCTGTCGATCATCGAGCGCAGTACCCGCGACATCAATCAACTGGCCGAGGAGGTCAGCAAGGCCGTGACCGAAGTCGAAGCCCTGGCGGTCAACAGCGAGCAGATCGGTTCGGTGCTGGAAGTAATCCGCAGTATTGCCGAGCAAACCAACCTGCTGGCACTCAACGCGGCCATCGAGGCCGCCCGTGCCGGTGAAAGCGGTCGCGGCTTCGCGGTGGTGGCCGACGAAGTGCGTAACCTGGCCAAGCGTACCCAGGATTCGGTGGAAGAAATTCGCCTGGTGATCGAGCGCATTCAGTCCGGCACCCGCGGCGTGGTCGCCACCATGCATTCAAGCCAGACCCAGGCCCACAGCAACGCCGGACAGATCCAGCAGGCGGTCCAGGCCTTGGGCAAAATCAGCGACGCGGTCACCGTGATCAGCGACATGAACCTGCAAATCGCCAGCGCCGCCGAGCAGCAAAGCGCCGTGGCCGAAGAGGTCAACCGCAATGTCTCGGCGATCCGCAGCGTCACCGAAACCCTGACCGGCCAGGCCACTGAATCGGCGCAAATCAGCAGCCAGCTCAATTCCCTGACCACTCACCAGATGAAGTTGATGGATCAGTTCCGCGTTTAAACAATCACCACCTTCCCTGTAGGAGCGAGCCTGCTCGCGATAGCTGACTGACATTCAATACAGATGTCGACTGATCCAGCGCCATCGCGAGCAGGCTCGCTCCCACAAGGTTTCACATGACCTGGTCATGTTTTGGACTAAGATCAGGCTCTCGCTCCGGAGGGCCTTCGATGACTGATCTGCTCACGTCCATTCAAGCCGCACTCGGTTTGCCTCGCAATCCGATTCCTTTCACCTCCAGCGGCGCCCTGCCCTCGGCGTTTGCTGTCACTGACCTGGCCTGCGCCAGCATTGCCGCCGCCGGACAGGCCGCCAGCGAACTGCTGCACCAACAAACCGGACACTTGCCCGACCTTGAAGTTGACCGACGCCTGGCGTCCTTCTGGTTCTCGACCTCGATTCGCCCGACAGGCTGGAGCGTTCCGCCGCTGTGGGATGCGGTCGCCGGTGACTACGCCACCTGTGATGGCTGGATTCGCCTGCACACCAACGCGCCCCATCACCGCGCCGCTGCCGAAAGCGTGCTCGGCGCCTGTACCGACCGCGTAGCGATGACCGGTAAAGTGGCGCAATGGACGAAAAGCGAACTTGAGCAGGCGGTGGTCGATGCTGGTGGTTGTGCCGCCGAAATGCGCACTTGGGAGCAATGGCAGACCCATCCTCAAGGCCAGGCGGTAAATGCCGAACCCTTGATTCATTTCGCCAACCACCCAAGCCAGAGTAGCCAACCGTGGATGGGGTCAGTGGTTCGACCACTGGCCGGCATCAAGGTGCTGGATTTGACGCGGGTGCTTGCCGGCCCTATTGCCAGCCGCTTTCTGGCTGGCCTCGGCGCCGATGTCTTGCGCATCGATCCGCCGACCTGGAACGAGCCGGGGGTGGTGCCGGAAGTCACTTTGGGAAAACGCTGCGCGCGTCTTGATCTGAACGACAAGTCCGACCGCGGCGTATTCGAATGCCTGCTCAAGGATGCCGACATTCTGCTCCACGGTTATCGTGCCGATGCACTGGAGCGGCTTGGCTTGGGCATGCATGAGCGCCGGCAACTGAACCCGGGGCTGATTGATGTTTGCCTCAACGCCTATGGCTGGAGCGGCCCCTGGCAAAACCGTCGGGGCTTCGACAGCCTGGTGCAGATGAGCAGCGGCATCGCCGAAGCGGGCATGCGCTGGAAGCAGGCGGACAAGCCGACGCCGTTACCGGTACAGGCCCTTGATCACGCCACCGGGTACTTGATGGCGGCCAGTGCGATCAGGTTGTTGGCGCAACGGTTGAGCGACGGTACAGGCGGCTCGGCGCGATTGTCGTTGGCGCGTACGGCGAAGTTGTTGATCGAGCACGGGCCCGGGACGGGCGAGGCGTTACGCGCGGAAGATGTGCAGGATCAGGGAATGTTCGTGGAGCAAACACCGTGGGGGGCGGCGCATCGGTTGCTCGCGCCTTTGAAGATCACGGCGACGCCGTTGCAATGGGCGCTTCCGGCAACGGAACTGGGTTCGCATCCTGCGCAGTGGTGGTGACCGTCAGATCGCCTTCGCGAGCAAGCCCGCTCCCACATTTGATCGCGATCACCTGTGGGAGCGGGCTTGCTCGCGAAGGCGTCAGGGTTATCGGTACAAATTCCGGATCAACTCAGTCCGCCCGACTCAACGAAGTCCAAAGAAGCTGCGCCGCATACCCTCGCCAGGGCCGCCATGGTTCAGCTCGCGCCAAAAGCTGCCGCGCCGTTACCGGCCCACCCTCCAGCGCTGCCAACGCATTGATCAGCCCCACGTCGCCATTGGGAAACCCATCCATCTCCCGCAACTGGCGCAACGCAATGTATTGCGCCGTCCAGTCACCAACCCCGTGCAAGGCCAGCAACCGCGCTACGCCCCCCTCCCGCCCGGACTCGAATAACCGCGGATCATCGAGTAATGCCTGAGCCACTCCCGACAACGTCCGGCCTCGGCTTTTCGGCATGCCCAGCGTCGCCAGATCCGCCCCCGCCAGCACGTCAGCCGTGGGAAACACATGGCTCAATCCCGGCTGCGGTGAACTCAATGGCACACCGTATTGCGCCACCAACTTCCCCGCCAACCGGATCGCCGCCACTACCGTAATCTGCTGCCCCAACACCGCACGGATCGCCAGTTCCAGCCCATCCCACGCCCCCGGCACTCGCAACCCGGGGCGCTCGGCAATCAACCGAGCCATCAGCGGATCAACCGCCAGGTGCCGGTGAATCGTGGACAGGTCGGCATCCAGGTCGAACATCCGCCGCAGCCTTGCGACAATTTCAGGTACGGCGCCCGGGTCAGGAATATCCAGGGTCAGCTCAAGTGCATCGGATGTAGCAGGCTGGATCGAAAACGTGCCGTGAACGCCATGCAAGTCGATGCTGCGCGAGTAAACACCCTCGACCACCGTTTCCAGGCCAACAATCGCCCGCGCCGACAAGAACCCCAGCATCGCCGGCCAGTCATAGGGCGGCTGGTACGCCAGCAACAACCTCACAGACTGAGCACCCCGCTGTACAACCCAAAAGCCGCCAGCCCCGCACCACCGATGACACAGGTGAAAATGCCTTTCTCGACAACCGTGAACAATGGCTTGCCCTGCTCATGACGTGCCTTGGCAAACAGGATCACACCCGGCGCATACAGCAACGCCGACAGCAGCAAATACTTCAGGCCGCCGGCATACAGCAACCACACCGCGTAGCCCAGAGCGATGCCACCGATCAGCAGATCCTTGATCCGCTCGGCGGGTGCCTGTTGGTAGGTTTCACCCCGCGCGCACAACAACACCGCATAGGCCGCCGACCACAGATACGGCACCAGAATCATCGAGGACGCCAGATAAATCAGACTGGTGTAGGTGCCGGCGGAAAACAGCGTGATCAGCAGGAACAACTGGATCATCGAGTTGGTCAGCCACATCGCATTGACCGGCACACGGTTGGCATTTTCCTTGGTCAGGAATGCCGGCATGGTCTTGTCTTTCGCCGTGGCAAACAGAATTTCGGCGCACAGCAGCGCCCAGGACAACAAGGCCCCCAACAGCGAGATCGCCAGGCCGACGCTGATCAGCAACGCCCCCCAGGGGCCGACGATATGTTCCAGCACCGCCGCCAACGAGGGGTTCTGCAGTTTCGCCAACTCCGGCTGGGTCATGATCCCCAGCGACAGCACATTCACCAGTACCAGCAGCGCCAAGACCCCAAGAAACCCGATAACCGTCGCCCGGCCCACGTCGGAACGTTTCTCCGCCCGGGCCGAATAGACACTGGCCCCCTCGATCCCGATAAACACGAACACGGTGACCAGCATCATGTGCCGGACCTGATCCATCACGCTGCCGAATTCCGGGTTGTTGCGCCCCCAGATATCGAGAGTAAAGACGTCCGCCTTGAACGCCACGGCGGCAATCACGATGAACATGATCAGCGGCACAATCTTGGCCACGGTGGTCACTTGATTGATGAACGCAGCCTCCCTGATCCCGCGCATCACCACAAAATGCACCGTCCAGAGCAGCAGCGAAGCGCAGACGATAGCGATCGGCGTGTTGCCTTCGCCAAAGACCGGAAAGAAATAACCGAGGGTGCTGAACAGCAGCACGAAGTAACCGACGTTGCCCAGCCAGGCGCTGATCCAGTACCCCCAGGCCGAAGAAAAGCCCATGTAGTCGCCGAACCCGGCCTTGGCGTAGGCGTACACCCCGGAGTCCAGCTCCGGCTTGCGATTGGCCAGGGTCTGGAACACGAACGCCAGGGTCAGCATGCCGACGGCAGTGATCGCCCAACCGATCAGGATCGCCCCGGCATCGGCCTTGGCCGCCATGTTTTGCGGCAGGGAAAATATCCCGCCGCCAATCATCGACCCCACCACCAACGCGATCAATGCACTCAGGCGAAGCTTGCTCGGTGATTGCGGCATCGTTGCATCTCCATTTTTCTGGGGGGCGACAAGTGCCGCGAGATCGTCACATAACGAGCGTCAACTAAACTGTTGAAGAGTAATAACGTTTATTGGATAACGCCAACATACGTCTTTTTACTTGCACAAAACGGCTATTAGAAGCGCCGATATAATCTTTTGTTGTATACGTTTTTCCAATACATCAATTTTGTACAAAAAACCCACGGGAAAGATTGGCGGATTCTGAAAAACCAACTAGCGTCATAATTCGAAATAAAATACAGAATAACTGAAATAATCTACAAAAAGGCTCTAGAACAAGCATTACAAGCAGCCGCCTTGCAAATGATGGCACTCCGCCAACAAACTGGGAACGCTCTCATTTAGTGATCCAGGTCAGCTGATTGGATAGCCAACGGAATTAGTCTGTTGCCTCTCTTCTCCTGCATTGGAGCCATGCAATGTCTGAAGCCCCCGGAAAACTCAAACTCGGCGCACTGGTTGCATTAGTCGTCGGTTCGATGATTGGTGGCGGGATCTTTTCCTTGCCACAAAACATGGCGGCCAGTGCGGATGTCGGCGCCATTCTGATCGGTTGGGCGATCACTGCCGTCGGCATGCTCACCCTGGCGTTCGTATTCCAGACCCTGGCCAACCGCAAACCCGATCTTGATGGCGGGGTTTATGCCTACGCCAAGGCCGGGTTCGGCGACTACATGGGCTTTTCGTCCGCCTGGGGGTACTGGATCAGTGCCTGGCTGGGCAACGTTGGCTACTTCGTTTTGCTGTTCAGCACGCTCGGCTACTTCTTTCCGCTATTTGGGGAGGGGAATACCCCTGCTGCCGTGATCGGTGCCTCGGTGCTGCTGTGGGCCGTACATTTCCTCGTACTGCGAGGAATAAAGGAAGCAGCGTTCATCAACCTGGTGACCACCGTCGCCAAGATTGTGCCGCTGGTATTGTTCATGTTGATCGCGTTGTTCGCCTTCAAACTGGAGATCTTCACCGCCGACATCTGGGGCCTCAAGAACCCGGACCTGGGCAGCGTGATGGACCAGGTGCGCAAAATGATGCTGGTCACCGTGTGGGTGTTCATCGGCATCGAAGGCGCGAGCATCTTTTCCGCCCGGGCGGAAAAACGCAGCGATGTGGGTAAAGCCACCGTTATCGGCTTCGTCACCGTGCTGTTGTTTTTAGTCCTGGTCAACGTGCTGTCGCTGGGGATCATGACTCAGCCGGAACTGGCCAAGTTGCAGAACCCGTCGATGGCCGCCGTACTGGAACACGTGGTCGGTCACTGGGGCGCGGTGCTGATCAGCGTCGGTTTGATCATCTCGTTGCTGGGGGCGTTGTTGTCGTGGGTACTGCTGTGCGCGGAGATCATGTTCGCAGCCGCCAGGGACCACACCATGCCAGCGTTTTTGCGTAAGGAAAACGCCAACCATGTACCGGTCAACGCCCTGTGGCTGACCAACGCCATGGTGCAGATTTTCCTGATCATCACGCTGTTCTCGGCCAGTACTTACCTGTCGCTGATCTACCTCGCCACCTCGATGATTCTGGTGCCCTACCTGTGGTCGGCGGCCTACGCACTGCTGTTGGCGGTGCGTGGCGAAAGCTACGAAGGCGCGGCGGGCGAGCGGCAGAAGGATCTCGTCATCGGCGCCGTGGCCCTGGTCTACGCGATCTGGCTGCTGTACGCCGGCGGCATCAAATACCTGCTGCTGTCCGCCCTGCTCTACGCCCCCGGCGTGATCCTGTTTGCCAAGGCTAAGCTTGAAGTAAACAAACCGGTTTTCACCAACGTCGAGAAGCTGATTTTCGCCGCGGTGGTCGTCGGCGCCGTGGTGGCGGCCTACGGCCTCTATGACGGCTTCTTGACTCTGTAACTACCCTGTTTTGTCATCTGGAGGATCACTGTAATGACCAAGGAAAAAGTTAAGTACGGCGTCCATTCCGAAGCCGGCAAACTGCGCAAAGTCATGGTTTGCTCCCCAGGGCTTGCCCATCAGCGGCTGACCCCGAACAACTGCGACGAACTGCTGTTCGATGACGTGTTGTGGGTGGCCCAGGCCAAGCGCGACCACTTCGACTTCGTCACCAAGATGCGTGAACGCAACATCGATGTACTGGAAATGCACAACCTGCTGACGGACATCGTCGCCATCCCCGAAGCCCTGGACTGGATTCTGCAACGCAAGATCACCGCCGACTCGGTGGGCCTGGGCCTGATCTACGAAACCGCCTCGTGGCTGCGCAGCCTGGAGCCGCGCAAGATCGCCGAGTTCCTGATCGGTGGCGTATCGGGCGACGACTTGCCCACCAGTTTCGGTGGCAAGGCCATCGAGATGTTCCGCGACTTCCTCGGCAACTCCAGCTTCATCCTGCCGCCGCTGCCCAACACCCAGTTCACCCGCGATACCACCTGCTGGATCTACGGTGGCGTCACCCTCAACCCGATGTACTGGCCGGCGCGCCGTCAGGAAACCCTGCTGACCACCGCCATCTACAAATTCCACCCCGAGTTCACCAACGCCGACTTCCAGATCTGGTACGGCGACCCGGACAAGGACCATGGCAACTCCACCCTTGAGGGCGGTGATGTGATGCCGATCGGCAACGGCGTGGTGTTGATCGGCATGGGCGAACGCTCCTCGCGCCAGGCCATTGCCCAACTGGCGGTGAACCTGTTCAAGAACAAGGCCGTGGAGAAAGTCATCGTCGCCGGCCTGCCGAAATCCCGCGCGGCGATGCACCTGGACACGGTGTTCAGCTTCTGTGATCGCGACCTCGTCACGATCTTCCCGGAAGTGGTGAACCAGATTGTCGCCTTCACCCTGCGTCCCGATGAAAGCAAAGCGGGTGGCATCGACATCCGCCGCGAAGAAACCAATTTCCTCGACACCGTGGCCCAGGCCCTCAACCTCAAGGCCCTGCGCGTGGTGGAAACCGGCGGCAACAGCTTCGCCGCCGAACGCGAGCAATGGGACGACGGCAACAACGTGGTGGCCGTGGAGCCAGGCGTGGTCATCGGCTACGACCGCAATACCTACACCAATACCCTGCTGCGCAAGGCCGGGGTGGAGGTCATCACCATCAGCGCCGGCGAACTCGGCCGGGGACGGGGCGGCGGCCATTGCATGACCTGCCCGATCATCCGCGACCCGATTGACTACTAACCTATTAGCCTTGGCCCGCGCTGCCCAAGGGCATGCCCGGACAAGGGGATAACCGACACCTTAGGAGATCCAAAATGGCGTTCAACATCCATAACCGCAATCTGCTGAGCCTGGAACACCACACCCCTCGCGAATTGCGCTACCTGCTCGACCTGTCCCGCGACCTCAAACGTGCCAAGTACACCGGCACCGAACAGCAGCATCTCAAGGGCAACAACATCGCGCTGATCTTCGAAAAAACTTCGACCCGCACCCGCTGTGCGTTCGAAGTCGCAGCCTATGACCAGGGCGCCAATGTCACCTACATCGACCCGAACTCCTCGCAGATCGGTCACAAGGAAAGCATGAAGGACACCGCCCGCGTGCTCGGGCGCATGTATGACGCCATCGAATACCGTGGCTTCAAGCAGGAAATCGTCGAGGAGCTGGCCAAGTTCGCCGGCGTACCGGTGTTCAACGGCCTGACCGACGAGTATCACCCGACACAAATGATCGCCGACGTGCTGACCATGCGTGAGCACGCCGACAAGCCAATCCACGAGATCAGCTACGCCTACCTCGGCGACGCACGTAACAACATGGGCAACTCGTTGCTGCTGATCGGCGCCAAACTCGGCATGGATGTGCGCATCTGCGCGCCAAAAGCCCTGTGGCCGGCGGACGATCTGGTCGCCCGCTGCAAACAGTACGGTGAAGAAAGCGGCGCGCGCATCACTCTCACCGAAGATCCGAAAGCCGCCGTCAAGGGCGTGGATTTCATTCACACCGACGTCTGGGTGTCGATGGGCGAGCCGGTCGAAGCCTGGGCCGAACGTATCCAGCAACTGCTGCCGTATCAGGTCAACGCCGAACTGATGAAAGCCACCGGCAACCCGCGCACCAAGTTCATGCACTGCCTGCCGGCGTTCCACAACTGTGATACCAAAGTCGGCAAGCAGATTGCCGAGCAGTACCCGCACCTGAGCAACGGCATCGAAGTGACCGATGACGTGTTCGAGTCGCCGGCCTGCATCGCCTTCGAGCAAGCGGAAAACCGCATGCATACGATCAAGGCGATTCTGGTGTCGACGCTGGCTGATCTCTAACGGCTGACTCGGCTCCCACTGACGGAAAAGGGTCAATGTGGGAGCGGGCTTGCTCGCGAAAGCGGAGTGTCAGTCGACATCAATGTTGACTGATGCACCGTCTTCGCGAGCAAGCCCGCTCCCACACTGGTCCGGGTTCCACAGAAAGACCGCGTTGCTTGCAACCTCTTTGCTTAGAAGGACTGCACCATGCGTATCGTCGTTGCTCTGGGCGGTAATGCCCTGCTCCGCCGGGGCGAACCCATGACCGCTGACAACCAGCGCGCCAACATCCGGATCGCCACCGAACAGATCGCCAAGATCCATCCCGGCAACCAACTGGTCATCGCCCACGGCAATGGCCCCCAGGTCGGCCTGCTGTCATTGCAGGCGGCGGCCTACACCTCGGTTTCGCCCTATCCACTGGACGTGCTCGGTGCCGAAACCGAAGGCATGATCGGCTACATCATCGAACAGGAACTGGGTAACCTGCTGGACTTCGAAGTGCCCTTCGCAACCCTGCTGACCCAGGTCGAAGTCGATGCCAATGACCCGGCCTTCAAGAACCCGACCAAACCCATCGGCCCGGTCTACAGCAAGGCCGAGGCGGAGAAACTCGCCGCCGAGAAAGGCTGGGCCATCGCCCCGGACGGCGACAAATACCGCCGCGTGGTCGCCAGCCCGAAACCCAAGCGCATTTTCGAAATCCGTCCGATCAAATGGCTGCTGGAAAAAAGCAGCATCGTGATCTGCGCCGGTGGCGGAGGCATTCCGACCATGTATACCTCGCCCGGCAAGCTCGAGGGCGTCGAAGCGGTCATCGACAAAGATCTGTGCTCGGCGCTGCTGGCCGAACAGCTTGAAGCCGATCTGCTGGTGATCGCCACCGACGTCAACGCCGCCTTCATCGACTTTGGCAAACCCACGCAGAAAGCCATCGCCCAGGCGCACCCCGACGAAATGGAAAAACTCGGCTTCGCCGCCGGCTCCATGGGACCGAAGGTGCAGGCAGCCTGCGAATTCGCGCGCCATACTGGAAAAGTGGCGGTGATCGGCTCGCTCGCGGACATCGAAGCGATCGTCCAGGGCAAGGCCGGTACGCGCATCAGTACGGCGACACCGGGCATCAGCTATCAGTAACCGAAACTTCGGGGGCAGGCCTGGGGCCTGCCCTGATTCAAGACCTTTTGAAGGAGAGTCAACAATGGCAACGTTCGAGCCGGGTCACCTGCACATCGAGCGACACGCGCTGAACAAGGACGACGTCAGCTACAACATCTACCTCGACTATGAAGTCAGCCAGGATCCCAAGGAAGGCAAAGGGATGCTGTTCAAAATGCACGGCAGCATTCAGAACAAAGACATGAGCGAGTCGTTCTTCCTGCCCAAGGACATGGCCTACAACTTCGCCAGCAACGTGACCAAGATCGCCGAGAAGTACGGCATCCCGAAAACCCACAGCAACATCGGTTCGGTCCACAAGCATTACGACTCGATGTTCGAAGATGTACGGGTGCAGCTGAACATGAAATCGGGCGACCCGGTCAAACCCGAGCATCTGGAATAACTGATTCACCACAATCTACTGTGGGAGCGAGCTTGCTCGCGAATGCGGTGTATCAGTCGCCAACGATGGTGCCTGACACGACGCTTTCGCGAGCAAGCCCGCTCCCACAGGGATCGTCGTTGCCTGCAAATCCCGCGCAAAATTTCACCATTAGCCCGCCCCAAGGCATACTTGCCACCCTCCGCACTGCAGAACCCAAAACCGCCCCATGCGTATCCACGTCAGCTTCATCGACCGCGTCGGTATCACCCAGGAAGTCCTGGCCCTGCTCGGCGGGCGCAATCTGAACCTGGATGCGGTGGAAATGGTCCCGCCCAATGTTTATATCGACGCCCCGACCCTGAGCCCGCAAGTCCTCGAGGAACTGCGCGATGCCCTGTTCAGCGTGCGTGGCGTGCAAGCGGTGACGGTGGTCGACATCCTGCCCGGCCAGCGCCGGCACTTGCAGCTCGACGCGTTGCTTGCAGCCATGACCGACCCGGTGCTGGCACTGGACAGCGACGGCAAGGTGCTGCTGGCCAACCCGGCATTGATCGCCCTGTACGGCCGCGAACCTGCCGGTGAAAGCGTGGCCGACCTGTTTGCCGACCCGGCTTTGCTCGACGCCCTGCTCGAACACGGCTTTCGCCTGCCACTGCGGGAAATCACCGTCAACGGCCAGACCTTGCTGCTCGACGCCACACCGATCACCGACGCCGGCGCCCTGCTGACCCTGTATCAACCGAATCGCATCGGCGAACGCCTGTCCGCGCTGCACCATGATCATGCCGAAGGTTTCGATGCACTGCTCGGCGAGTCCCCGGTGATCCGCACTCTCAAGGCGCGTGCCCAGCGGGTGGCGGCCCTCGATGCACCGCTGTTGATCCAGGGTGAAACCGGCACCGGCAAGGAACTGGTGGCCCGTGCCTGCCACGCCATCAGCGCCCGGCACAGTTCACCGTTCCTGGCGTTGAACTGCGCGGCATTACCGGAGAACCTCGCCGAAAGCGAACTGTTCGGCTACGCCCCCGGCGCTTTCACCGGCGCGCAACGCGGCGGCAAGCCAGGGCTGATGGAGCTGGCCAACCAGGGCACGGTGTTTCTCGATGAAATCGGCGAGATGTCGCCGTATTTGCAGGCCAAATTGCTGCGTTTCCTCAACGACGGCAGTTTTCGCCGGGTCGGCGGTGACCGTGAGGTCAAGGTCAACGTACGGATCCTCAGCGCGACCCATCGCGACCTGGAAAAAATGGTCAGCGAAGGCCTGTTCCGCGAAGACCTGTTCTATCGCCTCAACGTCCTCAACGTTGAAGTGCCGCCGCTACGCGAGCGCGGCCAGGACATCCTGCTGCTGGCCCGCTACTTCATGCAGCAGGCCTGTGCGCAGATCCAGCGCCCGATCTGTCGCCTGGCGCCGGGCACTTACCCGGCGCTGCTGGGCAACCGCTGGCCGGGCAACGTGCGGCAATTGCAGAACGTGATCTTCCGTGCCGCGGCGATTTGCGAAAGCAGCCTGGTGGACATTGGCGACCTCGACATCGCCGGCACCTCGGTGGCCCGCCAGAGCGACCATGACGTCGACAGCCTGGAACAGGCCATGGACGAATTCGAGAAGACCCTGCTGGAAAAACTCTACGTCAGTTATCCCTCGACCCGGCAACTCGCCACCCGCCTGCAAACCTCCCACACCGCGATTGCCCATCGGTTGCGCAAGTACGGGATTCCCGGCAAGGCTTGAGGCACTGCCGGAACATGTTACCCACCCACAACACAGAACCACTGTGGGAGCGAGCCTGCTCGCGATGAGGGCCTGTCAGTCGGCATCAGTGTTGAATGTCGCACCGCTATCGCGAGCAGGCTCGCTCCTACAGGTTTTTGTGTTCGGTGAGAAATCACGCCAAAAACGACCTCCACCTGTACTGAAAGCGCTACAGCGGAACGATATCGCTACACCCCTCTCCGGTCACGGCTGTGCAAGGCTTTGATCCACCTCGGCTTTTATCCTCGACATATGCCGTATCGATTTCGCTACAGCGAGTGAATTTCGGCGTTTGTCGAAACCACCTAAATCATTGATCAATAACCATAAAAACAACATTGGCCGCGTTCTTGCTATGTAGTCCTCCATAACCAGGGCATCGCCCAAGCATTCAATCGCGTCCACCAGACGAGTCTGGCCCCTTAGGAGTTTCCATGAGCGAGTTGCGTTTTACTGAAGATCACGAATGGCTGCGCACCGAAGCTGACGGCAGCGTCACGGTCGGCATCACCGCTTTCGCACAGAACGCTCTGGGCGATGTGGTTTTCGTTCAACTGCCTGAGCTGCAGTCCTACGACAAAGGCGCCGAAGCCGCCACCGTGGAATCGGTAAAGGCTGCAAGCGGCGTGTACATGCCGCTGGACGGTGAAGTGCTGGAAGTGAACCCGGCCCTGGACAGCAGCCCTGAACTGGTCAACGAAGATCCGCTGGGTGAAGGCTGGTTCTTTCGTTTCAAACCAAGCGACGACACCGCTGTCGGCCAACTGCTGGATCAGGACGCCTACGACCGCCTGATCAAAGCGCAAGCCGAAGCCTGAGGAGCAATGACATGACTCAAATCAACCCTGCCGTTGTAAACATAAGCACCGCCAACGAATTCATCGCCCGTCACATCGGCCCGCGCGCCGGTGACGAGCAAGCCATGCTCAACAGCCTCGGCTTCGACTCCCTGGAAGCCCTGAGCGCCAGCGTGATTCCCGACAGCATCAAGGGCACCAGCGTTCTCGGCCTGGAAGACGGCCTGAGC
This sequence comes from Pseudomonas sp. KB_15, assembly GCF_052114525.1. Classification (NCBI taxonomy): domain Bacteria; kingdom Pseudomonadati; phylum Pseudomonadota; class Gammaproteobacteria; order Pseudomonadales; family Pseudomonadaceae; genus Pseudomonas; species Pseudomonas sp. KB_15. The sequence goes on from NZ_JBFREX010000008.1 coordinate 42,581, forward strand.
GAAGCCGATGCCCTGGCCTTGATCAAGTCCATCGCAACTAAAAACCAGCTGTTCAAGACCTTCATCGGCCAGGGCTACTACGGCACCCACACGCCGTCGCCGATCCTGCGCAACCTGCTGGAAAACCCGGCCTGGTACACCGCCTACACCCCGTACCAGCCAGAAATTTCCCAGGGCCGTCTCGAAGCGCTGCTGAACTTCCAGACCCTGATCAGCGACCTCACCGGCCTGCCGATCGCCAACGCCTCCCTGCTCGACGAAGCCACCGCCGCTGCCGAAGCCATGACCTTCTGCAAACGCCTGAGCAAGAACAAGGGCAGCCACCAATTCTTCGCCTCCGTGCATTGCCACCCGCAGACCCTCGACGTACTGCGCACCCGTGCCGAGCCTTTGGGCATCGACGTGGTGGTTGGCGATGAACTCGAACTGACCGACGTGACGCCGTTCTTCGGCGCCCTGCTGCAATACCCGGCGAGCAACGGTGACGTGTTCGACTACCGCGAGCTGACCGAACGCTTCCACGCCGCCAACGCCCTCGTTGCCGTGGCTGCCGACCTGTTGGCCCTGACCGTGCTGACCGCACCGGGCGAGTTCGGTGCCGACGTGGCCATCGGCAGTGCACAACGCTTCGGCGTGCCGCTGGGCTTTGGTGGCCCGCACGCGGCGTACTTCTCCACCAAGGATGCGTTCAAGCGTGACATGCCAGGCCGCCTGGTCGGTGTTTCCGTAGACCGTTTCGGCAACCCGGCCCTGCGCCTGGCCATGCAGACCCGCGAACAACACATCCGTCGCGAGAAAGCCACATCGAACATCTGCACCGCGCAAGTACTGCTGGCCAACATCGCCAGCATGTACGCCGTGTACCACGGTCCAAAAGGCCTTACACAGATCGCCAATCGCGTGCATCACCTGACTGCAATCCTGGCCAAAGGCTTGAGCGCATTGGGTCTGAACGTCGAGCAAGCGAGCTTCTTCGACACCCTGACCGTGAAGACCGGCGCCCACACCGCCGCCCTGCACGACAAGGCACACGCCCAGCGCATCAACCTGCGCGTGGTCGATGGCGAACGCCTGGGCCTGTCCCTGGACGAAACCACCACTCAGGCCGACGTTGAAACCCTGTGGAGCCTGCTGTCCGACGGCAAGGCCCTGCCAGACTTCGCCGCCCTCGCCGCCTCGGTGGTGAGCGCCATCCCGGCCGCGCTGGTGCGTCAGTCGCCGATCCTCAGCCACCCGGTGTTCAACCGTTATCACTCGGAAACCGAGCTGATGCGTTACCTGCGCAAACTGGCGGACAAGGACCTGGCGCTGGACCGCACCATGATCCCGCTGGGTTCGTGCACCATGAAACTCAACGCCGCCAGCGAAATGATCCCGGTGACCTGGGCCGAGTTCGGCGCCCTGCATCCGTTCGCCCCGGCCGAGCAAAGCGCCGGTTATCAGCAATTGACCGACGAACTGGAAGCCATGCTGTGTGCTGCGACCGGCTACGACTCGGTTTCGCTGCAACCGAACGCCGGTTCCCAGGGTGAATACGCAGGTCTCTTGGCGATCCGTGCCTACCACCAGAGCCGTGGCGAAGACCGTCGCGACATCTGCCTGATCCCGTCGTCGGCCCACGGCACCAACCCGGCCACCGCTCAGATGGCCGGTATGCGTGTGGTCGTGACCGCGTGCGATGCCCGCGGCAACGTCGACATCGAAGACCTGCGCGCCAAGGCCATCGAGCACCGCGAACACCTCGCCGCGCTGATGATCACCTACCCGTCGACCCACGGCGTGTTCGAAGAAGGCATCCGCGAAATCTGCGGCATCGTTCATGACAACGGCGGCCAGGTGTACATCGACGGCGCCAACATGAACGCCATGGTCGGCCTCTGCGCGCCGGGCAAGTTCGGCGGCGACGTGTCGCACCTGAACCTGCACAAGACCTTCTGCATCCCGCACGGTGGTGGCGGCCCGGGCGTCGGCCCGATTGGCGTCAAGTCGCACCTCGCGCCGTTCCTGCCGGGCCACGCCCAGATGGAGCGCAAGGAAGGCGCCGTTTGCGCGGCACCGTTCGGCAGCGCGAGCATTCTGCCGATCACCTGGATGTACATTCGCATGATGGGTGGTGCGGGTCTCAAGCGCGCATCGCAGCTGGCGATCCTCAACGCCAACTACATCTCCCGTCGCCTCGAAGAGCACTATCCAGTGCTGTACACCGGCAGCAACGGCCTGGTGGCGCACGAATGCATCCTCGACCTGCGTCCGCTGAAAGACAGCAGCGGCATCAGCGTCGATGACGTGGCCAAGCGCCTGATCGACTTCGGTTTCCACGCGCCGACCATGTCGTTCCCGGTAGCCGGCACGCTGATGATCGAGCCGACCGAAAGCGAATCGAAGGAAGAACTTGACCGCTTCTGCGACGCCATGATCCGCATTCGCGAAGAAATCCGCGCAGTGGAAAACGGCACCCTGGACAAGGACGACAACCCGCTGAAAAACGCTCCGCACACCGCCAAGGAACTGGTCGGCGAGTGGTCGCACCCGTACAGCCGTGAGCAAGCGGTTTACCCGGTTGCGTCGCTGATCGAAGGCAAGTACTGGCCGCCGGTCGGTCGCGTCGACAACGTGTTTGGCGATCGCAACCTGGTCTGCGCCTGCCCGTCGATCGAAAGCTACGCTTAAACCAATGAGGGGGCGGATTGATCCGCCCCCGATTTCCAGAACACCCCACAACCCTGTGGGAGCGAGCTTGCTCGCGATGACGGACTGACAGCCACCATCAATGTCGACTGAACGACCGCTATCGCGAGCAAGCTCGCTCCCACAGGGATCTGTGCCAAGTCTTATGTTCCGTGAATTCCTATAACAAGAAACCGGAGAACCACCATGTCGTTAAGCGTGTTCGACCTGTTCAAGATTGGCATCGGCCCCTCCAGCTCCCACACCGTCGGTCCGATGCGCGCCGCTGCGCGCTTCGTCGAAGGCCTGCGCCGTGAAGGGCTGCTGACGGCCACCACCTGCGTCAAGGTCGAGCTGTACGGCTCGCTCGGCGCCACCGGCAAGGGGCATGGCAGTGACAAGGCTGTGTTGCTGGGCCTGGAAGGCGAACACCCGGACACCGTGGATACAGAAACCGTCGCTGCGCGCCTGCAGGAAATTCGTGGCAACGGTCGCTTGAACCTGCTCGGCGAACACAGCATTGCGTTCAACGAGAAAGAACACCTGGCGATGATTCGCAAACCGTTGCCCTATCACCCCAACGGCATGATTTTTCGCGCCTTCGACGCGGCGGGTCTGCAAGTCCGCAGTCGCGAGTACTACTCGGTGGGCGGCGGTTTTGTCGTTGATGAGGACGCTGCCGGCGCCGATCGTATCGTCGAAGACGCCACCCCCCTGACCTTCCCCTTCAAAAGCGCCAAGGACCTGCTCGCTCATTGCGCCAAATACGGCCTGTCGATCAGCCAGGTGATGCTGACGAATGAAAGCGCCTGGCGCCCGGAAGCGGAAACCCGCGCCGGCCTGTTGAAGATCTGGCAAGTCATGCAGGACTGCGTCGCCGCCGGTTGCCGCAATGAAGGCATCCTGCCCGGTGGCTTGAAGGTCAAACGCCGGGCGGCAGCGCTGCATCGGCAATTGTGCAGCAACCCCGAATCGTCCTTGCGCGATCCGCTGTCGGTGCTGGACTGGGTCAACCTGTACGCCCTGGCCGTCAACGAAGAAAACGCCAACGGCGGGCGCGTGGTCACGGCGCCCACCAATGGTGCGGCCGGGATCATTCCGGCGGTGCTGCATTACTACATGCGTTTTATTCCCGGCGCGAATGATGACGGGGTGGTGCGTTTTCTGCTGACTGCCGCGGCCATTGGCATTCTGTACAAGGAAAACGCCTCGATCTCCGGTGCCGAAGTCGGCTGCCAGGGCGAAGTCGGCGTCGCTTGCTCGATGGCCGCCGGTGCCTTGTGCGAAGTACTGGGCGGCACCGTGCAACAAGTGGAGAACGCCGCCGAAATCGGCATGGAACACAACCTCGGGCTGACCTGCGACCCGATTGGCGGGCTGGTGCAAGTGCCTTGCATCGAGCGCAACGCCATGGGCTCGGTCAAGGCCATCAATGCCGTGCGCATGGCCATGCGCGGCGACGGGCAACACTTCGTCTCCCTCGACAAGGTTATCCGCACCATGCGCCAGACCGGCGCCGACATGAAAAGCAAATACAAGGAAACCGCCCGTGGCGGTTTGGCGGTCAACATTATCGAGTGCTGATGAGCGCTCATCTGCACCCTTCTTCAGGAGCTGAATATGTCCACCGAACAACTGTTGAAAACCCCGTTGCACGCACTGCACATCGAACTCGGCGCGCGCATGGTGCCGTTCGCCGGCTACGACATGCCAGTGCAATACCCGCTGGGCGTGATGAAGGAACACCAGCACACCCGCGACCAGGCCGGGCTGTTCGATGTCTCGCACATGGGCCAGATCCGCCTGACCGGTGCCAACGCGGCCAAAGCCCTGGAAACCCTGGTGCCGGTGGACATCATTGACCTGCCGGTGGGCATGCAGCGCTACGCGATGTTCACCAATGCGACGGGCGGCATCCTCGATGACCTGATGGTCGCCAACCTGGGCAACGACGAATTGTTCCTGGTGGTCAACGCCGCCTGCAAGGATCAGGACCTGGCACACCTGCGCAAGCACATTGGCGACCAGTGCACGATCGAGCCGCTGTTCGAAGAACGCGCCCTGCTCGCCCTGCAAGGTCCGGCAGCGGTCACCGTGCTGGCACGTCTGGCACCTGAAGTGGCCAGGATGACCTTCATGCAGTTCGCTCGAGTGAAACTGCTGGGCGTGGACTGCTTTGTCAGCCGCTCGGGTTACACCGGTGAAGACGGGTTCGAAATCTCCGTTCCGGCCGCCAACGCCGAAGCCCTGGCTCGTGCACTGCTGGCTGAAGCGGAAGTGGCCGCCATCGGCCTTGGCGCCCGCGACTCCCTGCGCCTGGAAGCGGGTCTGTGCCTGTACGGCCATGACATGAATACCGACACCACCCCGATCGAAGCGAGCCTGCTGTGGGCGATCTCCAAGCCACGTCGCGCCGATGGCGCACGGGCCGGCGGCTTCCCCGGCGCCGAAACCGTATTCGCTCAGCAACAGGCAGGCGTAAACCGTAAACGCGTAGGCCTGCTGCCGCAGGAACGTACACCGGTGCGCGAAGGTGCCGAGATCGTCAACGAAGCCGGCGACATCATCGGTAGCGTCTGCAGCGGCGGTTTCGGCCCGACCCTGGGCGGGCCGCTGGCCATGGGTTATGTCGACAGCGCTTACATCGCACTGGACACACCCGTTTGGGCGATTGTTCGTGGGAAAAAGGTGCCTTTGCTTGTAAGCAAAATGCCATTCGTTCCACAACGCTACTATCGTGGCTGATTGAATGTTTCTATAAGTAACGCGGTTGCGTTAACTGTGCACTAATGTGTAACGCAACCGCCATAAAATAGTGCATTGTTTGACTCTAAGCTTCGATTATGAACTTTGCTTATAACGATCGAAAACAATTGAACAGCGTTAACGTATAAGGCACCACGAGTGGACTGACTTTGCCATCAACCTGAGGAAATACGGGGCCTTCACAGGGCTTGTTTTTTCTCCCGTAGTTGGCGTAGAGTTTGTTCACTGTGTTTGCATGGGTCGCTTGGAATCGTGACCTGGGCAGTAGCCTACAAGTTAGCTACATCCCGTTCGACGTCTTCTTACTCTCCTGCAACCAGCCCCAGTACTCTTTCACGAGAAGGAGACTGTCATTAATTTTTTGCGTCAAAGGAAATAAGAAATGTCCCAACGTCAGAGCGGTACCGTCAAGTGGTTTAACGACGAGAAAGGTTTTGGTTTTATCACTCCTGAAAGCGGTCCGGATCTGTTCGTGCATTTCCGCGCCATCCAGGGCAACGGCTTCAAGAGCCTGAAAGAAGGCCAGAAAGTGACTTTCATCGCCGTGCAGGGCCAGAAAGGCATGCAGGCTGACGAAGTACAAGCAGAAGCCTAATCTTCTGTAACGAAAAAGCCCCTGATGCTGACATCAGGGGCTTTTTTGTGCGCGTAAATCCGTAAAATGGCTTCTTTTTTCGCCGAGAGCCTGCCATGTCGAAACACCTGCTTACTCCCCAGGGCGACTTTCCTGCCGCCGGCCTGGGTCGTCGCCTGGCAGCCATGTTCTATGATTTCCTGCTGTGCACCGCCCTGCTGATCGTCACCAGCGGCATCTACAAGATGGTCCAGATGGCGATCATCGGCGAAGAAAGGATGCGTACCCTGACCGAAGCCGGCGCGCTGGACGGTGACCCCCTTCTCTCGACGGTGCTGTTGTTCGTACTGTTCGGCTTCTTCGCCAAATTCTGGACCTGGTCCGGTCAGACCCTGGGCATGCAAGTCTGGTGTATCCGGGTACAGAACGCCGATGGCTCGTCCATCAGCCTGTGGCAGGCGCTGCTGCGTTTTGTGGTATCGATGGCTTCGCTGCTGTGTGTTGGCCTGGGCTTCTTCTGGTCGCTGTTCGACAAGCAAAAGCGCAGCTGGCATGACATGTATTCCAACACCGAACTGGTGCGGATTCCGAAGAAGACCAAATAGCTTCCCGACGCAGAAACCAATGTGGGAGCGAGCTTGCTCGCGATGGCGTAGTGTCAGTCAATTTCAATGGTGACTGATACGCCGCTATCGCGAGCAAGCTCGCTCCCACAGTTTTTTGCGCTTGGTTGAAAGATCTTATGCGTTACCCGCCAGCTTCATCCGCGCCGCCTGAGTGAAGTCGAGCATACGCTTGAGCGGCCGGATCGCCTGCGGAATCAGCGCCGGGTCGACAAAGATCTCGTTCGCCCCTTCTTTCAACGCCTTGAGCGTGCGCTCAAGGGTGTTCATGGCCATCCACGGGCAATGCGCACAACTGCGGCACGCGGCGCCGTTACCCGCCGTCGGGGCTTCGATAAAGACCTTGTCCGGGCACAGCTGCTGCATCTTGTAGAAGATGCCGCGATCGGTCGCAACGATCAGCGTCTTGTTCGGCAGGTTCTGTGCCGCCGCGATCAACTGACTGGTGGAGCCAACGGCGTCGGCCAATTCAATCACCGAGGTTGGCGACTCGGGGTGCACCAGAATCGCCGCATCCGGGTACAGCGCCTTCATGTCTTCAAGCTGCTTGGACTTGAACTCTTCGTGCACGATGCAGGCACCGTCCCACAGCAGCATGTCGGCACCGGTCTGGCGCTGGATGTAGGTACCCAGGTGCTTGTCCGGACCCCAAATGATGGTCTCGCCGTTGTCCATCAGGCTTTCGACGATTTCCAGTGCGCAGCTTGAAGTCACCACCCAATCCGCTCGGGCTTTAACCGCAGCCGAAGTGTTGGCGTACACCACCACCGTGCGCTCCGGGTGTTGATCGCAGAACGCGGAAAACTCATCCACCGGGCAACCCAGGTCGAGCGAACAGGTCGCTTCGAGCGTCGGCATCAGCACGCGCTTTTCCGGGTTGAGGATCTTGGCAGTCTCACCCATGAACTTCACGCCGGCGACGACCACGGTCTTGGCCGGATGGGCGTTACCGAAACGGGCCATCTCCAGCGAGTCGGAGACACAGCCGCCCGTTTCTTCGGCCAGCGCCTGAATGACAGGGTCACAATAGAAGTGGGCCACCAGCACCGCGTCCTGAGCCTTGAGCTCGGCAGCGATGGCAGCACGGTAATAAGCCTCTTCATCGGCGGTCAGCGGCTTGGGCTGCTTGGCGTCGAGGTGGGCTTGAACCAGAAGGCGTTCGGAAATTTGCGTCATGTTCGCAAGACCTGCAGGCGCATTCGCGCGAAAGTCGAGTATACACCCGGCTCCGTACCCTTCAGGGTACCGCCGGGAAAGTGAGTATTCATCAGGCACGGACAGCGTTGAAGTTGCGCAAGGCTACAGAATATCCGACGGATGCAAAAGGTGATTCTGACCTGCGTCATGCGCAGCAGCCTGGAGCAAGGCGGACCTGAATCGCGGGCAAAAAAAAACCCGGAAATCCTCACTTGCGTGGGCCTTCCGGATTTTCTAAACCGCCAAAAATGGTGGGTCGTGTGGGATTCGAACCTACGACCAATTGGTTAAAAGCCAACTGCTCTACCAACTGAGCTAACGACCCGCTGTGTGGTGGCGCGTATAATACTGATTTTTAAGGACTATTCAACACCTATTTTGAAATAAATCAAAAATAAGGGGTTGGATCGCTGATTCCGGCTGCCGCAAAGCCTTCTGCACGCAGTCGGCAGCTGTCGCACTTGCCGCACGCGCGACCGTTATCGTCGGCCTGATAGCAGGAAACGGTCAGCCCGTAGTTCACGCCAAGCTTCACGCCCGCCTGGACGATCTGCGCTTTGCTGAGGTTTTGCAGCGGTGCCTGAATGCGGAAACCATTGCCTTCCACGCCGGCCTTGGTGGCCAGATTGGCCAAGCGCTCGAACGACTCAATGAACTCGGGACGACAGTCCGGGTAGCCGGAGTAATCCACCGCATTGACGCCGATGAAGATGTCGCGCGCGCCGAGCACTTCTGCCCAGCCAAGGGCCAGGGACAGGAACACCATGTTACGCGCAGGCACGTAAGTGACAGGAATGCCCTCACCCAGCTCTTCCGGAATATCGATGCTGCTGTCGGTCAGCGCCGAGCCGCCCATTCCGTTCAGGTTCAGACCGATTACCTTGTGCTCGACCACACCCAGGTCTCGGGCCACACGCTCGGCGGCGTGCAACTCGGCGTGAGAACGCTGACCGTAGTCGAAGCTCATGGTGTAGCAGCTATAGCCTTCGGCGCGCGCCATGGCCACGACGGTTGCCGAGTCCAGGCCACCGGACAGCAGGATGACCGCACGTTTTTCAGGAGTATTCAGTTGTTCAGTCATTTCAGCGCCCCGGCTCGTCATTCCATAGATATTTATGCAGCTGCAATTGCAAACGCACAGGCAGGTTGTCCGCCACCACCCAGTCCGCCAGGTCCCGAGCATTGAGATCATGGTGACTTGGCGAGAACAGGACTTCACCGGCGCGCTGGTCCAGACCGTACTGGATCAGCTTGGAAACGGACCAGTCATAGTCCTCCCGCGAGCAGATGACAAACTTCACCTGGTCGTTGGACGTGAGCAGCTCAATGTTTTCGTAGCGATTGCGGTGTGCTTCCTTCGAACCCGGGGTTTTCAGGTCGACGACGCGACTGACCCGGGAATCTACCGCCGAGATATCAATAGAGCCACTGGTTTCCAGTGACACTTCGTAACCGGCGTCACACAAGCGCTTGAGCAAGGGAATGGCGTTGGGTTGCGCCAGGGGTTCGCCGCCCGTGACGCAGACATAGCGCGGGCGGAAACCGGCGACCTGCTCGAGGATGTCGTCGAGCGTGCGAATGGTTCCGCCCGTGAACGCGTAGGCGCTGTCGCAGTATTGGCAACGCAGAGGGCAACCGGTCAGGCGCACAAAAACAGTGGGCAGGCCGGCAGTCCGCGTTTCACCCTGCAACGAGTAGAAAACTTCGGTGATTCTCAATGTGTCTTGCATAGTCGCCACGGGCGTAACAGCTAAACAGGCTGTCCGCCTCCGTCAGGCACTTCAAGGAACCCCGGCAATGCGCAGATCCCAAAAAGCGTGTTTCAGAAAAAGGGTGTGAATTCTAACGAAAAAACCCGCGACAAGCGCGGGTTTCTTCGAAACGGGTCAAACTGGCTTACATCTTCTGCAGATCGCGTTGAGCCAGCTGAGCGGCGGAAGTGCCCGGATACTGGGACACAACCTGCTGCAGAATGCCTTTGACCCGGTCGGTATGACCCAGGCGGCGCTCCACATCAGCGAGCTTGTACAGCGAATCAGGCACTTTGGCGTGCTTCGGATACAGCTGCGAAACCTTGGCAAATGCCTGACCTGCACCTTGCAGATCACCTTTGGCCAGGTTTACTTCGCCCAACCAGTACTGGGCATTGCCCGCGTATTGACTATTCGGATATTTGCGCAGGAATGCGGCGAAAGCCTGGCTGGCCTTGTCGAAATCCTTGGCCTTGATCAGGTCGAAGGCAGCATCGTAATAGAGCTTTTCCTTCGCCGGATCTGCCGGTTCGCTACCCGCGGCGGGTGCTTGAGCGGCGGCGGCGCCAGCTGCCGCACCTGCGGCTACACCGGAGGCATTCGAATCACCACCGGTGGAAGAATTTTCAGGAGTCGCGGCTGGTGCAACGCCGGTTCCTATGCGCCGATCAAGATCCTGATATCGCTCCAGGTTTTCCTGCTTCATGCGCGCTACATCATTTTGCAGAACTTCAATCGCACCTTGCTGGCGCTCGATCTGTTGCTGCATTGATTGCAGTTGGTTGAACAGCTCGCCCTGTGCCGAGACAGGGGCCGAAACCCCTCCCCCGGCATAGGCGCCGTTCGTACCGTAACCTGCAGGCGGATAACTGCTCCCGCTATTGTTATAGCCGGAGTCGTTATCGACCACAGGAACCGCAGCCCACACCGCAAGCGGCGCGAGGCTGAGAGCCAGAACAGTTACAGCACGACGGCACGTTCGCATGACGAATTACTTACGCAGTTCGACGCGACGGTTTTGAGCCCAGGACTGCTCGTCGTTGCCGGTAGCAACTGGACGCTCTTCGCCGTAGGAAACCAGTTCCAGCTGAGCTGGGGAAACACCTTGCAGTACCAGGTAGCGCTGAACGGCTTTCGCACGACGCTCGCCCAGTGCCATGTTGTACTCACGAGTACCACGTTCGTCGGTGTTGCCTTCCAGAACAACGCGAGCGCCGTTTGCTTTCAGGTCTTTGGCGTGAACGTCCAGAGCGCGCATGGCTTCTGGCTTCAGGTCCGAACTGTCGTATTCGAAGTAGAAAGTGGTGATAGCGCGCAGTGCAGCTTCTTCGCTCAGGGAGCCGTCAACTGCACCAGTGTTTGCGCCGTAACCAGCGTTTGGATCTACCGCGCCTTCACCGGCATTGTCGCCGCCTTTGGACGAGCAACCTACAGCTACAGCCATGGCCAGTGCCAGCGCAGCAAATTTACCAAACTTCAGCATTTCCATCGTGAAACTCCTAATGAACCCCAGTGTGTTAAGTACAACGTATAGCGCCGCGTCAGTTCAGGTAAGGGGACCAGGAAGGTTCTCTGACTTCGCCTTGTGCGGTAGGAAGCGGGAGCCTTACGCGTCCATTGATGGACACGAGCATCAAGACTCCCCGGCCCTGCTGGCGGGTGGCGTAGATTACCATGGTGCCGTTGGGCGCGACAGTAGGCGACTCGTCCAGAGTGCTATCAGTGAGGATTTTTACACTACCACGTTGCAAATCCTGGGCCGCCACCTTGAAATTGGTGAAGCCATCCTGACGGTGAATCATGACAAGCGTCTTTTCATCAGCCGACAGTTTAGGGTTGGCGTTGTAGTTACCGACGAAAGTCACACGTTCGGCACCGCCACCACCCACGCTGGTTTTATAGATTTGCGGTTTGCCGCCACGGTCGGAAGTGAAATAGATGGTCGAGCCATCCTTGCCCCAGAACGGTTCGGTGTTGATGCCGGGACCGCTGGTGACGCGGGTGATCTGACGCGAACCCAGGTTCATCACATAGATGTCCGGGTTGCCGTCTTTCGACAGCACGAATGCCAGGCGGTTGCCATCCGGCGACCAGGCTGGCGCACCGTTCAGGCCTTCGAAGTTGGTGATCTGCTCACGGCGACCGGTGTCGATGTTCTGCATGAAGATGCGTGGACGCTTCTGCTCAAAGGAGACATAGGCGATGCGCTTGCCATCCGGTGCGAAACGCGGCGACAGGATCGGCTCGCGCGACTGCAGCAGTGTCACGGCGCGAGCACCGTCGTAGTCCGAACGTTGCAGGGTGTAGCGAGTGTTGTTCTCGGAGAAACGCTCAGCCGTTACGTACAGCAGACGAGTCGAGAAGGCACCCTTGATACCCGTGAGCTTTTCGAACGACTGGTCAGAGATGTAGTGCGCCATGTCGCGCAACTGATCGACGCCGCCCGACACGCTGCCGGTCAGCACTTGCTGCTCGGTGGCCACGTTGAACAGTGCGTATTGCACCTGCAGGCGACCGCCCGCCGGGACAATGCTGCCGACCATGACGTACTGGGCACCCAGTGCCTTGAAGTCACGGAAGATGATTTCGCTGGCCTGGCTCGGCTGGCTGATCATGTTCTGCTTTGGAAGCGGCGAGTAGTAACCCGAGTTGCGCAGGTCGTTACCGATGATTTCCGCCATGTCGTCTGGCAGCACGCTACCGCCCTGGAAGCCGAACGGCACAACGGCGATCGGGGTGGCCCGATCGCTGCCGCTGGTAACCAGAATGTTTTTCTCGTCTGCCATCGCCATCCCTGCCATGCAGCAGATAACGACCAGCATTCCTCGTAGAAGGTTTCTCACAAGGCTAGATCCTCAGGTGTGAATGTCATCTTGAATGAACGATACGGAGCGAAATCACTCGGCTTCATTCCCTGCATTTCTGTCAAACGTCCAATATTCTTCACCGCGGCAACAGCCGATGCGTCATACGGACCGTCGCCACTGGACCTGGCCACGCTGACCGAGGTCACCGTACCGTCCGGCAACATGCCGATTTGCAACACGACCGTCATGCCTTTGCGTGCCGAAGGTGGACGAGCCCAGCCTTCCGCTGCACGAGCACGAATCAGATCATCGAAACTGCCGGCGACTTCGTCACCCTGCTCATCGGCCAAGGCCTGCTGACGCTGCGGCGTATCGGAAAGCAAATCTGCCAGGGCCTGGGCCTTTTTGTCTTCGGCGGATTTACGTGCCGCGTCCTGCGATTTCTTCTTCGCAGCATCGGCAGCAGCTTTCTTCTTCGCTTCCTCGGCGACTTTCTTCTTCGCCTCTTCAGCCTCGGCTTTCTTCTTGGCGTCTTCCGCGGCTTTCTTCTTCGCGTCTTCGACGATCTTTTTCTTGGCTTCTTCAGCGGCCGCTTTCTTGGCCTCTTCTTCAGCAGCCTTCTTGGCTTCTTCTTCGGCTTTCTTCTTGGCTATATCAGCCAATTGTTTCTCTTCTGCCTTCTTGGCTTCCGCGGTTTTCTTCGCATCGTCGGCTTTCTTGGCTTCATCAGCCTTTTTCGCCTCGTCCGCTTTCTTCGCCTCGTCCGCTTTCTTCGCCTCGTCGGCCTTCTTGGCTTCTTCGGCCTTTTGAGCCGCCTCTTCTTTCTTTTGTTCCGCAGCCTTCACCGCTTCCTGCTCGACCTTTTTCTGTTCCATCTGTTCGACTTCGGTCTGACGCGCAGCAGATTTCTGCGCTTCACCGGCAATCTTCTGATTGGTCTGGGTGGTCGCCCGACTTTTCGATTTCAGCTGGTACAAGGTCGCCTGGACAATCGGCTTGGCCGGCGGCAGTTCCGGGGTAAAGGCAAAACTGACGAACAGCATGCCGAACACCAGCACGTGCAAGCCAATCGCCCAGACACTAGGCCAGAAGTAGCTTTCCGAGGCGGACGGCTCTCGCTGTTGCTGCATCAGGGCGCCTCGGTAATCAAGCCAACATTACCGACCCCGGCTTTCTGCAACCCGCCCATGGCCCCCATGACGGAACCGTAATCGACAGATTTGTCGCCGCGAATGAAGACCTGGGTACGCTTGCCGCCTTCGTTGCCGACGCGAATGATCTTGGTCACCGCGTCAGTCATCTGCGGCAGGGTCATGGCCCGGTCTTGCTGCTTGTCTGTGTCGACTTCGCTGCCAAGGTTCCAGTAGTAGGTCTTGTCGGATTTGATGGAAATGGTCAGGACCTGGGTGTTGTTGTCCTGCGGCAAGGCTTCGCTGGAAACCTTGGGCAGATCAACTTTCACGCCCTGATTGAGCATCGGCGCGGTCACCATGAAGATGACCAGCAGCACCAACATCACGTCGATGTAAGGCACTACGTTCATCTCGGCGACCGGCTTGCGCTTTTTGCGAGCTCGAGCGATTAAAGCCATTGGAAATTACCTGCTTATTCTTCGCTGGTGTGCACTTTGCGGTGCAGGATCGCCTGGAACTCATCGGCGAAGGTGTAGTAGCGGCCCAGCAGGGTTTCGCTGCGAGCAGCAAAACGGTTGTAAGCGATAACGGCTGGAATGGCAGCGAACAGACCGATCGCCGTGGCGATCAGTGCTTCGGCGATACCTGGCGCCACAGTGGCCAGGGTCGCTTGCTGGGCGGTTGCCAGACCACGGAAGGAGTTCATGATGCCCCAGACGGTGCCGAACAGACCGATGTACGGGCTGACGGAACCGACGGTGGCCAGGAAGGGCAGGCTCTGCTCGAGCTTTTCTTCTTCGCGGGAAATGGCAACGCGCATGGCACGGGCCACACCTTCCATGACCGCTTCCGGGTCAACGCCTGGCTGCTGGCGCAGACGGGAGAATTCCTTGAATCCGGCACGGAAGATTTGCTCGACGCCCGAATCCGGGTCCGGGTTGCTGCCGGCCTGACGGTAGAGTTTGGACAGGTCGATTCCCGACCAGAAGCGCTCTTCAAAGCTCTCCAGGGCACGTCGACCGGCGCGCAGCAGGTTGCTGCGCTGAAAGATCATGATCCACGAGGTCACCGATGCGGCTACCAGGGTCAGCATTACCAGTTGCACCACGATACTGGCATTGCTGACCAGGCTCCACATGGAGGAATGGTCGACGACGTTAGCTTCCACGCTTTATCTCCTGCTTTGAGTGTGTACCCGCGCCGCTCACGTCGGCAAAGGCCGCTCGTAGAGCTTCGGGAATGGCCCGGGGTTTCAAACTTTCAGTGCGCACACAGGCCACCAGAAACTGCCCTTCGCAGAGCAGCACATTATCCGTCGCCCGCCTGACCTGCTGTTTAAAGCGCAGGCTGGCACGGTTCAATTCGATTACTTCAGCGCTTACCAGCAGCTCGTCATCCAGTCGCGCCGGCGCGTGGTAGCGCGCTTCGCTGGAATGCACGACGAACAACAGGTCCTCCCCTGCCAGCTGCGATTGGGCAAAGCCCAGATCTCGTAGCCGCTCGGTTCGAGCCCGTTCCATAAACTTGAGGTAATTGACGTAATACACGATGCCGCCCGCATCGGTGTCCTCGTAATAAACGCGACAACGATGTGCGAAAGGCTCAAGCCCGTTTTGCGCGCGCATACTCTAGTGCTTACTCCTCAGGTTGCCAATCCGGCCAGGCAACTGTTTTTCATTGTTCTGCGGCTTTCTTGCGAAAGTACGGTCCTGGGACCCTACATTGCCCGAAAAAATCAGCACGCAATGTTAATTAATCGTCACTGGCATCGAGGAACTCGTCTACCACGGGCATTTCGCCCAATCGTGACGGGATGTTTAAACCGAAATGCAGGTAGGCATGTCGCGTCACCACTCGCCCCCGTGGCGTGCGCATGATGTAGCCCTGCTGGATCAGATAAGGCTCCAGCACGTCTTCAATGGTGTGACGTTCTTCGCTGATGGCAGCGGCCAGGCTGTCGACCCCGACTGGCCCGCCGTCGAACTTCTCGATCATGGTCAGCAACAGGCGCCGGTCCTGATGATCGAAGCCACGCTCGTCGACGTCCAGCAGGTTCAGCGCCAGGTCGGCAATCGGCTTGGTGATATGCCCCTTGGCGCGAACTTCGGCGAAATCACGCACCCGGCGCAACAGTCGGTTGGCAATTCGTGGCGTGCCACGGGCACGGCGGGCGATTTCAAAGGCGCCTTCCGGATCCAGCGGTAAACCAAGGATGCTCGCCGAACGACCGACGATGGTCGCAAGGTCGGCGTTGTTATAGAACTCAAGACGCTGAACGATGCCGAAACGGTCACGTAACGGGTTGGTCAGCATCCCCGCCCGCGTCGTTGCGCCGACCAGGGTGAACGGCGGCAGATCCAGCTTGATCGAGCGCGCGGCCGGCCCCTCGCCGATCATGATGTCGAGCTGGAAGTCCTCCATGGCCGGGTACAGCACTTCTTCAACGATGGGCGACAGGCGATGGATTTCGTCGATAAACAGCACATCGTGAGGCTCAAGGTTGGTCAACAGCGCCGCGAGGTCACCGGGTCGCTCCAGCACCGGCCCCGAGGTACTTTTGATCGACACCCCCATTTCCTGGGCGATGATGTTGGCGAGGGTGGTCTTGCCCAGGCCGGGCGGCCCGAAGATCAGCGTGTGATCCAGGGACTCGTTACGACCACGGGCAGCCTGAATGAACAATTCCATCTGCTCGCGAACGGTCGGCTGGCCAATGTATTCGGCCAGGCTGACCGGGCGAATCGCCCGGTCCTGGACTTCTTCGCGCTCACGCGGGCTGTGCGTGGCAGCGATCAGACGATCAGCTTCAATCACTTAGATCATTCCCTTCAAGGCGCGGCGGATCATGTCTTCACTGCTCAAACCTTTCTCTTTGATTGCAGACACCGCCTTGCTGGCTTCCTGGGGTTTGTAGCCCAGGGAAATCAGGGCGCTGACGGCGTCATTCTCGGCAGTGTTCACCGGGGCGGGTCCATCCGGCTGGTTCGGCACCAGGGCGAACATGGCCGGTACGGTTTCCCAGGCCTTGAAGCGATCCTTGAGTTCCACCAGCAAGCGTTCGGCGGTTTTCTTGCCGACACCCGGGACCTTGGTCAGCGCCGAAGTATCCTGGGACTGCACGCAACGCACCAGTTCGTCGACTTCAAGGCTCGACATCAAGGCCAGCGCCAGTTTCGGACCGACGCCATTGAGGCGGATCAATTCACGAAAAAAGTCCCGCTCACGCTTGCCGACAAAACCATAGAGTAACTGCGCGTCTTCGCGCACCACCAAATGGGTGTGCAAGGTCAGCGGCTCACCGACCGACGGCAAGCGGTAAAGAGTCGTCATGGGCACTTCAAGTTCATAACCCAGACCGTTTACATCCAGAATCAGATGCGGTGGCTGCTTCTCAGCCAGGGTGCCGCGCAAACGTCCAATCACGTTACAAATCCTTGAGCGTTGGCCAGCTCTGGGCCAGCGACTGACAGAGCGAGGAAGTACCGCCGACGACCCAGGCGAAACGCCCCCACTCCATAAAAATGATTGCTGATGCTATCAGAGACGCAGGCGCCCGCCACGACTACGTGCCGCTCCCAGACCATGGGGCAGCAGGCTGGAACGGGTATGAGCATGGCAGATGGCAATGGCCAGGGCATCCGAAGCATCGATTTGCGGTTTGCTGGTCAGCTTTAACATATGCATGACCATCATCTGCACTTGCTCCTTGTTGGCCGCACCGGTGCCGACTACTGCCTGCTTGACCTGCGTCGCCGTGTACTCGGCGATTTCCAGACTCTCTTCCGCCCCCGCCACGATAGCGGCGCCACGGGCCTGCCCCAGTTTCAGGGCGGAGTCGGCGTTACGGGCCATGAACACTTTTTCGATGCCCATGGTGACCGGGCCATAGGTCTGAATGATCTCCCGCACACCGCGATAGACAATCTGCAGGCGCTCATGCAACTCGCCGGCACCGGTGCGAATACAACCGGAGGCGACGTACTCACAACCACGGCCGGTATCACGAACCACACCGTAACCGGTGATGCGTGAACCGGGGTCGATACCAAGGATTAAAGTCATAACGCCTGCGGATTAAGGATGTGCACTGTATTCAATGAAACAAATGTGGGAGCGGGCTTGCTCGCGAAGACGGTTTAGTATTCAGCAACGACGTTGCCTGCAAGTCCGCATTCGCGAGCAAGCCCGCTCCCACATTGGATCTTAGCCGCCTTTAACCGAGCTGCGCGGCCACCGACTCCGGAATTTCCGCGTTGGAATAGACGTTTTGCACGTCATCCAGGTCTTCGAGCATGTCGATCAGCTTGAGGACTTTCTCGGCGCCCTCCAGATCGAGCTCGGCGCTGGTGGTCGGCAACATGACGATTTCCGCGTCGTCACCTTTGAAACCCGCCGCTTCCAGTGCATTACGCACGGAATAGAAACCGGCAAACGAGGTGAACACATCAATGGAACCGTCTTCGTTGGTCACCACGTCATCGGCGTCGGCTTCCATGGCCGCTTCCATCAACGCGTCTTCATCCACGCCGGCAGCGAAGGAAATCTGCCCCTTGCGCTCGAACAGATAGGCCACCGAACCGTCAGTCCCGAGGTTGCCACCGCACTTGCTGAACGCGTGACGAACAGCGGCTGCAGTGCGATTACGGTTGTCGGTCATGCATTCGACCATCACTGCCACACCGCCTGGACCGTAACCTTCATAGGTCAGCTCGACTACGTCGTCCGTATCGGCAGCGCCGGTACCGCGGGCAACAGCACGATCGATGATGTCACGACTCATGTTCGCACCCAGGGCCTTGTCCAGCGCCAGACGCAGACGCGGGTTGGAGCCCGGATCACCGCCACCCTGACGGGCTGCGACGGTCAGCTCGCGAATCCACTTGGTGAAGATCTTGCCTCTCTTGGCATCCTGACGTTCTTTGCGGTGCTTGATGTTCGCCCACTTGGAATGACCTGCCATAACTCGCTCCGAATTCTCTTTGAAACATTGCCCGCCACGCCATGATGCGCCAGCCGGCAAATAAAAATCCCGACCCGTTTTCGATCTTTACAGATAGAAAAAAGGCGCATCCGAAGATGCGCCTTCAGGTCGACCTTACTCAGCCTTAGGCGTTTCGCGCAGACGAATGTGCAACTCGCGCAATGCCTTGGCATCCACCTGGCCCGGTGCCTGAGTCATGACGTCCGCCGCGCTCTGGGTTTTCGGGAAGGCGATCACTTCACGGATCGACTGGGCGCCGGTCATCAGCATCACCAGACGGTCCAGACCGAAGGCCAGACCACCGTGTGGCGGCGCGCCGTACTTCAGGGCGTCGAGCAGGAAGCCGAATTTCTCTTCCTGTTCAGCTTCATTGATACCCAGCAGACGGAACACCGACTGTTGCATCTCTTTGCGGTGGATACGGATCGAACCGCCACCCAGTTCGGTGCCGTTCAACACCATGTCGTAGGCACGGGACAGAGCGCCAGCCGGGTTGGCTTCCAGCTCTTGCGGGGTGCACTTCGGTGCGGTGAACGGGTGGTGCAATGCGGTGAAGCTGCCGTCGTCGTTTTCTTCGAACATCGGGAAGTCGACGACCCACATTGGCGCCCACTTGCAAGTCAGCAGGTCCAGGTCATGGCCCAGTTTGATTCGCAGCGCGCCCAGGGCCTCGCTGACGATCTTGGCTTTGTCGGCACCGAAGAACACGATATCGCCGTCGACCGCACCGACGCGATCGAGGATCACGTTGAGGTTGTCTTCAGGGATGTTCTTCACGATTGGCGACTGCAGGCCTTCAACACCCTTGGCGCGCTCGTTGACCTTGATGTACGCCAGGCCCTTGGCACCGTAGATGCCGACGAACTTGGTGTAGTCGTCGATCTGCTTGCGCGGCATGCTCGCCCCGCCAGGTACGCGCAAGGCAGCGATACGGCATTTCGGATCATTGGCCGGGCCGCTGAACACCTTGAAATCGACTTCCTTGAGCTGATCAGCCACGTCCACCAGTTCCAGCGGGTTACGCAGGTCTGGCTTGTCGGAACCGTAGCGGCGCATGGCTTCTTCGAAGGTCATGTGCGGGAACTCGCCGAATTCCAGGCCCAGCACTTCCTTGAACAGGTTGCGGATCATTTGCTCGGTCAGGCCCATGATCTCTTTTTCATCGAGGAAGCTGGTCTCGATGTCGATCTGGGTGAATTCCGGCTGACGGTCGGCCCGCAGGTCTTCGTCACGGAAGCACTTGGCGATCTGGTAGTAACGGTCGAAGCCGGCCACCATCAGCAGTTGCTTGAACAGCTGCGGCGATTGCGGCAAGGCGAAGAACGAACCGGCGTGAGTACGGCTCGGCACCAGGTAGTCGCGAGCACCTTCCGGGGTGGCACGGGTCAGGATCGGCGTCTCGACGTCGAGGAAGCCGTTCTCGTCCAGGAAGCGACGGATGCTGGTGGTCATGCGCGAGCGCAGACGCAGCTTCTCGGCCATTTCCGGGCGACGCAGGTCGAGGAAGCGATAGCGCAGGCGGGTTTCTTCGCCGACGTCGGAGAACTCGTTCAGCGGGAACGGCGGGGTTTCCGATTCGTTCAGCACTTCGAGTTCATAGCCGAGGACTTCGATCATGCCCGACGCCATGTTGGCGTTGGTCGCACCGGCCGGACGCAGGCGAACCTTGCCGGTGATCTTCACGACGTACTCGCTGCGCACGCGATCGGCAGCAGCGAAGGTTTCCGCGCGGTCCGGATCGAACACGACCTGGGCCAGACCGTCACGATCACGGATATCGAGGAAAATCACCCCACCGTGGTCACGGCGACGGTGGACCCATCCGCAAAGGGTAATTTCCTGGCCGTCCAGGCTTTCGTTCAGTTGGCCGCAATAATGGCTGCGCATCATGGTCGTGTTTTCACTTCTCGTAATTCGAAATTCGGTGGAGATCCTACAGCAGCCCCGTCTTTAAAAAGTCGTCGGGTGATGCAAGAGCTCACGCGTGTGGTTCAACCCGGGGTCCAGACCTTAGTCAGCTTTGTCGCCGCCGGCCAGGTTCTTCTTGGAACCGGTCTTGAAATCGGTTTCGTACCAACCGGTGCCGCTGAGGCGGAAGCCCGGCATGGACAGCAGTTTTTTAAGCTCTGGCGCCTGACAGGCAGGGCAGTCGACCAGCGGTGCATCGCTGATCTTTTGAATGGCTTCCAACTGATGACCACAGGAAGCACATTGATAATCGTACATCGGCATGGAGGTTGTCTCGGCGATCAGATTGCTACCGCACACGCAGGGTTTTGCGGCAAAGAGCGGGATTATATCCATTAAATGCGGCCTGTGCAGCCGTAAGACAGCACAGACCGACACTCTGCCGCTTTCGCTGTCCAGACTAGGTCGTGACGATGCAACCCCCTTCCCTGAGACTGTGCACGACACAGACAACCCGCACCAACCCACTGAAATTCCTTACCCCGCCGTGACGCAAGTGAACTTCGCGATCCACATGAGATAACAGGCTACTGACCGAGCAACAATTGACCCGGGCCATTTCCCCCAAAATTTCCCAATAAACCTGCTCAAGCCGCAAACAGGTGGCGAAGCCATTCAATCGTACGGAGCGGGACAAGGGCTGGGCCAACCCCATATCGAACTCACGAACGAATGGGTCAACCCTTACATCCCTGTGCGAACCGTATCGCCTCTCTTCTTGCCTTTCATAAACCATAACGCTGACACTCCTTTGCCATCCCGGTTTCCTTAAGAGCAACTGTCTGTCGACTTATAAAAACGCAGATACAAAGGTATATCCAGACGACTTTATGACCCTCGGCGTAGGATAAGCCAACAACTGTTGGCAGACCCTGGAGAACGTCCTACTCCGGACATTTTCCCACGCCGCGAAGTGCCCCCCCCTTCAGAGGCACAGTATTAAATGGCGTAGGAAAAAAGAGCGCGAACAACACTTCAAGGCGTCATCCGCGCACGCGAGCGTTACTGATCCAGCAGAGTGCGAAGCATCCACGCCGTTTTTTTCATGCACCTGCATACGCTGGGCAGTAAGTCAGCCGCCTTACCGCAGCTCCGGAACTTCGGGCAACCTGCGGCAAATCGCCCCAAAAGAGCCGCCGGACGCCCTGATTTGAGTAGCCCGCGGCTTTGCTGTTAAATAGACAGCGTGTCGCCAGTGCCTATTTTTCCGGGTACGGCGCATAGGCTGATACCGGGTACGTGTCCAACGCCTCTTTATTGTTTTGAAGCGAACCGTGCGCCATCAGCTCTTCCTTGTGAGCTGTCTTAACGTGAGTTAATCAAAATGTTGAAAATCGTCCATCTACTGATAGGCGCAGCGGCCTTGCTGCTGTCCTTCATCCCGAGCCTGCGGTCCGAGGCTTTACCTTACCTGCAACAACCCGATGCTCTGTACCTGGCCTTTTTCGGCCTGCTCAACCTCACACTTGCACCTGTCATCCCTTACTGGAACAAAGGCCCGCGCCATCAACTGCAAAACCTGGTCAGCGCCCTGCTGGTTCTGGCTGTGGTCCTGCAAACCCTGACGCTGATCGCACCGATGCCTGTCATCGCCGGTCAACCCGCCGTTCTGTTCAGCCTGATCGCCGCCGTGGTTGCTGTTTTTCTGCACCTGGCCATCAGCTTCTACAAGTCATCACCGGTCGCCGCCTCGCCAAGCTACGACATGAGCAACCGCGATACCGGCACCGTCAAGTGGTTCAACACGTCCAAAGGCTTCGGCTTTATTTCCCGCGACTCCGGCGACGATATTTTCGTGCACTTCCGGGCCATTCGTGGCGAAGGCCACCGCGTCCTGGTCGAAGGCCAGCGCGTGGAGTTCTCCGTCATGAATCGTGACAAGGGCCTGCAAGCCGAAGATGTGATCGCCGCACTGCCGCGCCGCTGATTCAAGGCTAAAAAAAACCGCGCACAGCCGAGCTGTTCGCGGTTTTTTTATGCCTGCGCCTTGCTTAATAGTGCGGTGGTGGCGCTTCCTCCTCGAATGACTCGAACTGGCCGACCATTTCCTCCTGCCGCTTGAGCAGTGCAGCCATTTGCAGCTGCAGACGCTCGACCACCCGCTGTTGCGCCACCAGCACATCATTCAATGCCTGGATGGTGTCATCCTGAAACGCCAGGCGACTTTCAAGATCGGTAACGCGCTCTTCCAGGCTCATGGTTCAGCCCTCCAGAAACGTAAAATCATCGGTCAAAATCAGACGCAAACGTTCGCGAATGGCGGCGATCTGCTCCGAACCGTAGGGTTTTGCCGGATGCTTACCCCAAACCGGCGCTGGCCAGGCTGCATCTTCGCGCTTGCGCACAATCACATGCATGTGCAACTGACTGACAACGTTGCCCAGCGCCGCAACATTCAATTTGTCCGCGTCGAACGAGTCCTTGAGCACTTGCGAAAGCGCCGTCGTCTCCAGCCAAAGCTGCTGCTGGTCTGCGACATCCAACTGAAATATCTCACTGATAGCCTCACGACGAGGTACCAGGATGAACCAGGGATAGTTCGAGTCGTTGGACAACAGCAACCGGCAGAGCGGAAAGTCCCCGATCGGTAACGTGTCTTGTTGAAGTCGTGGATCTAAAGCGAACACTGCGCGCACTCCCGCCGGGGCATCATTTTCAGCTTAGCGCCCATCCCGAGGGACAGCGCACCAAGCGACCGGACGGCAGCATACCTGCGAACGGCGCACGCTTCACGACGAACCTTGCACAGAGCCCACGAGCGCCAGCGAAAGGCTGACAGCCCGCCCCCGGATGAGACATTTTTCGTTGTGGCGCACCATTACAGAACCGACAGGCCAGCAAAAAACGCCGAAGTGACTGATTAACAACAAGGAGTTCGCTTCGAACAAGCGGTCGACCTGGATGAATTCAGTATCAGGCTAAAAATTTTTTGCACCAAAACCACACAGTGGGTCTACGCTGAACGCTTCGACATCCGCCATCTACTCACTGGCGGGGTGAACCGGTAACATTTTTGCTTGTCATTCAGTCGACCAGAACGGTACAACATGATGTCAGGCAAGGCGTCAAGCCCAAACTAAAGGTGCTTGAACCCCCGGTTTTATGAGGTTTTTACAGCGTCAGGCGGTTAATGAGAAAAAAACCGCAGCAAAACCCGGTTTTGTGCACGCTTGTTGCATTCATACCCAATATCGCCTGAGTGACACCCGCTGGAAGCGGAGGTCTTGAGGCAAAAAAAACAGTGGCAAGGTAGCCCGATGGAGATTCAAACGTTTCACCAGGACTCTTTTTACCGACGCCAAGGTTCAGAAAACAGCATTAAAGTTGTCAGCCCGGTTGCGTCGGAGCTGGAAATTTGCGACATCTAGCACGCTGTTTGCGACAGGGTCGTAAAGAAGGCGAAAGGTTAGATACGCAAGTATCGCCAACATTGTCGGCGTGATATAAGTTTGCGCCGACACAAAAAGAAAGAGCCGCCCAGATAATAAAACAGGTGGGACGGCAGTACTCTTCTAAAACCAAAGGAGCAAATCACGATGCGCGTGATGAAGTGGAGCATGATCGCACTGGCAGTTGCAGCAGCAGCCAGTACTCAATTGGCTACGGCCGCCCCTTTCGTAAGTGACCAGGCTGAAGCCAAAGGTTTCGTTGAAGACAGCAAACTCGACTTGCTGGTTCGCAACTACTACTACAACCGTAACAAGAAAAACGGCGCAGTCGATGACAAAGACTGGACCCAGGGCATCCAGGGCATGTACAGCTCGGGCTACACCCAAGGTCTGATCGGTGTTGGCGTTGAAGCTTGGGGCCAACTGGCCATTAAGCTGGACGGTTCCGACAAATATGCAGGTTCCGGCAACATGTCCGTGGACTCTGATGGCGAAGTCAACAACAGCCAGGGCAAAGCCGGTGCTGCCGCCAAGTTCCGCATCTCCAAGACCGAGCTGAAAATCGGCGACATGCAGCCAAGCACCTCTCCGGTGTTCGCTGTAGGTGGTTCCCGTATCCTCCACCAAACTGCCAGCGGTATCCAACTGCAGAGCAGCGAAGTTACTGACCTCGACCTCGAAGCCGGTCACTTCTACTCGGCAACCAGCCAGGACCGCAACGCTCGTGACGGCGAACTGTTCGCTACTTACGCTGGCGTGACAGCCAACTCCATCGACTACTTCGGTGGCAAGTACGGCATTACCCCGGACCTGAGCGTATCGCTTTACGGTGCCAAGCTCGAAGACGTCTGGAACCAGTACTACGCCAACGCGAACTACACCCTCGCACTGGGCGGCGATAACTCGATCAACTTCGACGGTAACATCTACAACACCAAGGACACCGGTAACGCTAAAGCAGGCGACATCAGCAACACCGCCTACTCCCTGGCTGCTGCTTACTCGTTCCTGAAAGCACACACCCTGACCCTGGCCTTCCAGAAGGTCAACGGCGATACCCCGTTCGACTACATCGGTGTGGGTGACAACAACCGTGGTGGCGACTCGATTTTCCTCGCCAACTCCATCCAGTACTCTGACTTCAACGCCCCTGGCGAGAAGTCGGTACAAGCCCGTTACGACCTGAAAATGGCCGAGTACGGCGTACCTGGCCTGAGCTTCATGGTTCGTTACGTAAATGGCTGGAACATCGACGGTACCAACACTCCATCGAACAGCACCTACACCGGTCTGTACGGTGCAGACGGCAAACACCACGAAACCAACGTGGAAGCCAAGTACGTCGTTCAATCCGGCCCGGCCAAAGACCTGTCGTTCCGCATCCGTCAAGCATGGCACACCGCCAATGCTGACGAAGGCGAAGGCGATATCTCTGAGTTCCGCCTGATCACCGACTACCCGCTCAACATTCTGTAATTGCAGAAAGTTAGTTCGCGGTAATCAAAAAAAGGCCCATCTTCGGATGGGCCTTTTTCGTTGGTGTGACAACAGTGTGTTTAAACGATCAGATCCATGCAGAACATGCCTGACCGAATAGTCAGGCATTGACCAGAAAACCAATCACTGCGCAGCAGATTCCTGAACCACGCGAATAACCCGCTGTGGAAATGGAATATCGATGCCTGCCTCTCTCAGACGATCACGTGACAGTTCGTTGAACATGAACATCACATCCCAATAATCCGCAGTATTCACCCAGACACGCAGGGAAACAGTGATAGAACTGTCACCCAATGTCGAAATGACTGCCTGAGGTGCCGGGTCAGTCAATACACGCGGATCCTTGGCCAGTTCCAGCAACACTTCACGGGCTTTCTGCAAGTCCGCTTCGTAATCAACGCCTACATCAAACACGACCTTGCGGGTCGGCTGACGATTGGTGTTGGTGATGATGCCGTTCGACAGATTGCCGTTGGGCAAGATGATGGTCTTGTTGTCACCGGTACGCAGTACGGTATGGAAAATCTGGATGCTGTCGACGGTGCCGGCGACACCCTGAGCCTCGATCCAGTCGCCGATACGAAATGGACGGAACAGCAAAATCAGCACACCGCCGGCGAAGTTCGCCAGGCTACCCTGCAAGGCCAGACCAATGGCCAGACCCGCCGCACCGATCGCCGCCACGAACGAGGTGGTTTCCACACCGATCATCGAAGCCACGCTGACGATCAGCAGGATCTTGAGGATGATGTTCGCCAGGCTGCTGATAAAGCCTTGCAGCGCCAGGTCGGCGTTACGCAATGCAATCAGGCCACCGAGCTTTTTCGTGACTTTGTTTATCAGCCACCAGCCGATGGCCAGGGTGATGACCGCCAGCAGTACACGACTGCCGTATTCCATGATCATCGGGATCCAGGTTTGGGAAACCTTGACCAGGTTGTCTACCTCAGCATTTAAGTCCATCTGCTTGCTCCTTTTTTCCGGCTATCCGGCACGCGTAAAAAAAGCGGCAGAAAGATCGAACCGCGACGGGCTCAATCGTTTCTGCCGATGCCTGGGCCTCCGACGTCGCAAATGCCAAGAGGTTCCCGCTTTCGAGGTCAGTCGCGGAAGTTGTTGAACTGCAGCGGCATACCGAATTCCTTGGCCCGCAGCACGGCAATGGCTTCCTGCAGGTCGTCACGCTTCTTGCCGGTGATGCGCACTTGCTCACCCTGGATGGCGGCCTGGACCTTGAGCTTGGCGTCTTTGACGTGAGCGACGATCTTCTTCGCCAGCTCCTTGTCGATACCTTCTTTGAGGACGGCGTCCTGCTTCATCAGCTTGCCCGACGCAAAAGCATCCTTGACCTCAAGGCACTGTACGTCGATTTTGCGCTTGACCAGCGCCAGCTTGAGGATCTCAATCATTGCTTCGAGCTGGAAATCCGCTTCCGCGGTCAGGTTGACGGTCAGGTCTTTTTCCTTGAACTCGAAGCTGCCTTTGCCTTTCAGGTCATAACGACGATCGAGTTCCTTGACGGCGTTCTCGACCGCGTTGGTGACTTCGTGTTTGTCCAGTTCGGATACCACGTCGAACGACGGCATGTAATCTCTCCAAATATAAAGGCGCACCGATGGAGCACGCCTGGCTTGCGGTTAAAATCCGCGCTGATTATAACGGGTCTTTCCCATCATTCACTGTGAGCTGCCGATGCACGCCTTAAACAGAGCAAAAAGCTGATGTCCACCACCTGGCATGTTCTGGGCGCCGGCAGCCTCGGCACTTTATGGGCGACACGTCTGGCACGGGCCGGAGTGCCAGTCAGGCTGATCCTGCGGGACACCGCGAGGCTGCAAGCCTATGAGGCGGCCGGTGGATTGACACTGGTGGAACACGGCGAGGCGCAACACTATGCCGTGCCCGCCGAGACCGCCGACAGCACGCAGCCGATCAACCGCCTGCTGGTGGCCTGCAAAGCCTACGATACCGAAAGTGCGGTGGCCCGGCTGGCGCCCCGCCTGGCCCCCGGCGCCGAACTGATCCTGCTGCAAAATGGCCTGGGCAGTCAGGACGCGGTGGCGGCACAGGTGCCTCAGGCACGCTGCATCTGTGCGTCGAGCACCGAAGGCGCCTTTCGCGATGGCGACTGGCGCGTGGTGTTTGCCGGGCATGGTTTCACCTGGCTGGGGGATGCCAGCCATCCGGTCGCGCCGATCTGGCTCGATGACTTGAGCGCTGCCGGCATCCCTCACGAGTGGAGCACGGAGATTCTGACCAGGCTGTGGCGCAAGCTCGCCCTCAACTGTGCGATCAATCCGCTGACGGTGTTGCACGATTGCCGCAACGGCGGTTTACAGCAACATCACTGCGAAGTCGCCACCCTGTGCGGTGAACTGGTGGAGTTGCTTGACCGTTGTGGTCAGCCGGCAGCGGCCGAAAACCTGCAACAGGAAGTCGAGCGGGTGATTCACGCCACCGCAGCCAACTACTCCTCGATGCATCAGGACGTCACTAGCCAGCGCCGCACAGAAATCAGCTACCTGCTGGGTTACGCCTGCAAAGTGGCCGGGCGTCATCAACTGAACCTGCCTCACCTCAATCAGCTTGAGTCGAGGTTGATTGCTCGCCTGCAAAGCCTTGGATTGCCCAGCGACTGAGCAGCGGCTACGCTGGCCACTTGTTCCTTTTCAGCGATGAACCCGATGCCATTGCGCCAGCGCCTTGAAAACCTGCCTGTCGGCCAGAAACTGCTGGCCGCCCTGCTGGTCCTGTTGATCACTGTCCTGCTGGTCGCCAACCTGACCTTCATCAGCGCCGCCTATTACATTTCCCAGGAAAGCATGGCGCCACAGGCCCTGCAGACCATCGGCCGACTGGTGTCGAACCCGAGCCTGGTGTCCGAAGCCCTGGAATCGCCGCAAAGCGCCGAGCGCCTGCTCAACGAACTCAACAGTTATTCACCGCTGCGCGCGGCAGTCCTGTATGACGGCAAGGGCGAGCAGTTGGCGCAGCTACAAAGCGGCGACAAACTGGAGCTGCCGAAACGGTTCCGGCATATCGAAGACTGGCAGGTGACCGAGTTTCGCAGCAACCAGGTCATCACCCTGCCCCGCCCCGGAACTTCACCGGGGCATTTGCTGCTGGTGGCCAGCAGTGAACTGCCGGTGGCGTTCTACACCGGGACCCTGACGGCCAGCCTGGGGATTCTGATATTCAGTGTACTGCTCTGGCTGGTCATTGCCCGTCAGATCAAGCGCCTGATTACCCGACCGATCCATCAGCTCGAAGAACTGTCCCGGCAGGTGACCCGCGAAGAGAACTATGCCCTGCGCGCCTCTCGCGGCAACCATGATGAAATCGGCAGCCTCGCCGAAGCGTTCAACACCATGCTTTCGCGGATCGAGGCCCGGGAGCAGCAACTCAAGCGGGCCAGGGACGACTCCCAGGCCGCCTACGACCAGGCCCAGGGGCTGGCCGAAGAAACCCGGCACACCAACCGCAAACTGGAACTCGAAGTCCAGGTGCGCAGCAAGATCGAGAAAAAGCTCACCGGTTTTCAGAACTACCTCAACAGCATCATTGACTCCATGCCGTCGGCGCTGATCGCCCTCGACGAACAGCTCTATGTGACGCAATGGAACCAGGAGGCCAGCGCCCTGTCCGGTACACGCCTCGACGAAGCCCTGAACCAGCCGATCTTCCTTGCCTTTGAACCGCTCAAGCCGTTCTTGCCGCAACTCAAGCAAACGGTCGAGCAACATACGGTGGCCAAAATCGAACGTGTCACCTGGCTCAAGGACGACGACCCTCGCCACTATGCCCTGACCTTCTATCCATTGATGGGCGGTGCCGGGCGTGGCGTGGTGATCCGGATCGACGACATCACCCAGCGCCTGTCCCTGGAAGAGATGATGGTGCAGTCGGAGAAAATGCTTTCGGTTGGTGGACTTGCCGCCGGCATGGCCCACGAGATCAACAACCCGCTGGGTGCGATCCTGCACAACGTGCAAAACATTCGACGACGCCTGTCCCCCGACCTGCCGAAGAACCTTGAACTGGCTGAACACGCCGGAATCGAGCTGACGACGGTCAACCAGTATCTACAAATCCGCGAGGTGCCACAGTTGCTTGACGGCATCCAGCAGGCCGGTGCCCGGGCCGCCAAAATTGTCACCCACATGCTCAGTTTCAGCCGCCGCAGCACCCGTCAGATGGCTCCGTGCGATTTGCCCGCCCTGATCGACCAGGCGGTGGAGATCGCCGGCAACGATTTCGACCTGGCGATCGGCTTCGATTTCAAGGGCCAGGCCATCATTCGTCAGTTCGATCCGGCGCTGGGACCGGTCCCCGGCACCGCCAACGAACTGGAGCAGGTGCTGCTCAACCTGTTGAAAAACGCCGCGCAAGCCATTCACCAGCGCGACGACGACAGCGAGCCGGGGCGGATCATTCTGCGCACCAGGCTCAATCCGCCGTGGGCGGAAATTCAGGTCGAGGACAACGGCATCGGCATGAGCGAAAGCGTGCGCAAACGGACTTTCGAGCCGTTCTTCACGACGAAGGAAATCGGCCAGGGCACCGGCCTTGGGCTATCGGTGTCGTACTTCATTATCACCAACAACCACAAGGGGCAGATGGAAGTGCAATCGACTCTGGGCCAAGGCACTTGCTTCACCTTGCGCCTGCCCCTGGCAAACACGCCACCTGTCTCGCAAGAACTCAATCTGCTATCGAGGTAACCATGGGCTTTCGTTTGTCGAAGATTTACACCCGCACTGGCGACAAAGGCGAGACCGGGCTGGGCGATGGCCGTCGCGTACCCAAGGATCACCCGCGGATCGAGGCCATTGGCGAAGTCGATACGCTGAACAGTCAGGTGGGCGTGTTGCTGGCCGGATTGGCGGCGCAAGCGGGCCAGTTTCCAGGCCTGAACGAAGTGATCGAGGTATTGGCTCCCTGCCAGCATCGGTTGTTTGATCTGGGTGGTGAGCTGGCAATGCCGGTCTATCAGGCGCTCAATGCAGCAGAAGTCGAGCGCCTGGAGGCGGCGATCGATGTGTGGAATGAAGAATTGGGACCACTGGAAAACTTCATCTTGCCCGGTGGCTCGGCGCTGATTGCCCAGGCTCATGTCTGCCGCAGCCTGGCGCGCAGTGCCGAGCGGCGGTGTCAGCAGCTAAATGCGATTGAACCGCTGGCCGGGGTTGGACTGGCGTATATCAATCGGTTGTCGGATTTGTTGTTTGTGGTGGCGCGACTGATTGCCAGGCGTCAGGGCGTGGCGGAGATACTTTGGCAGCCTGCGGCAAAACCTGAAAAATAGTCGGCGGCTGTCAGGCCGCCTTCGCGGGCAAGCCCGCTCCCACAGTGGATTTGTGGCGATCACAAAACCTGTGGGAGCGGGCTTGCTCGCGAAGAGGCCAGCAGGAACGCTACAAAATCAGACTTCAGGCCAAAACGCCCGAATCCCCGCCACCCCTTGCGCGCCCACAGCCCAAGCCTTCTCGACCTCTGCCGGGCCAACACCTCCGAGCAGGAACACCGGCTTGCTGAACCCTTCGATCAAGCTCGAGGCCTGCTCCCAACCCAACGGCTCGGCGCCTGGGTGAGTCAGGGTGGGTTGAACCGGCGACAGGGTCACGAAATCCACGCCCATCTGTTCGGCCAGCGCCAGCTCTTGCGCGTTATGGCACGACGCCGCCAGCCAGCGCGATGCCGGTAGCGGTCGGCCAGCCGCTGCGTACTTGCGCAGCTGCGCCGAAGTAATGTGCCAACCCGCGGACGGGAAGTCTCCGAGCCATTCGAACGGCCCCTTGATCATCAACTGCGCCTTGCCGGCACACAGCCCCACCGCATCGACAGCCAGGTCGCGGTATTTCGGGTCGTAGCCGTTCGGTGCACGCAACTGGATCAGCTTGATGCCTCCCGCGATGGCTTTCTGGATTCCCCGCAGCAAGGCCGGGGTTTCCAGGTCTTCCGGAGTGATCAAGTACTGCTCGGGCAACCGTGCGGCCGCGACGATCGGCTGATTGGCCGCCGGAAACTCGTAACCCGACAAGTCGCGGGGCGCCACCCAGGCCAGCGGTTGGCCTTCGGCGCCGTGAGGCTCGCCGGTAAACGACGATACTTCCCAGACATCCAGCAACACTTGCTTGTCCGGGTAATCGTGCCGGATCTTGATCAGCGGGCGCGCAGCGCCGACCACGATGCCTAGCTCTTCATGAAGTTCGCGGGCCAGTGCGGTTTCGACCGACTCGTCGGCCTCGACCTTACCGCCTGGAAACTCCCACAAGCCGCCCTGGTGCTGTGAGTCGGCACGACGGGCGATCAGGATTTGGCCACTGCCATCGCGGATGACGGCGGCGGCGACATGGACACGTTTCACTTTTCCAACTCCTCCAGTCCGGCCTTCTGCCAGGCCTTGAAAGCCGGCCATTGGTAGAGGGTTTCAACGTAGGCTTCGTCAGTTGCAGACAGCTTTACCTGATAGGTGCGCAAGCGCACGGCAATCGGTGCGAAAAACACGTCAGCCAGGGTTGCACGGCCAAACAGGTACGGCCCGGTTTCGGTCGCGGCAGCACGGCATTCGGCCCACAGCGCCGACATGCGTTCGATGTCGGCCTGAACGTCAGCCGGGACCGGCGACAACGGGGCGTCATGGCTCAGGTCAAACGGCATGTTGCCGCGCATGGCGAAGAATCCGCTGTGCATCTGCGCACACGCCGAGCGCGCCTGGGCACGGGCGGCGATGTCTTTCGGCCAGAGGCCGGCGGCCGGAAACTGTTCTGCCAGGTATTCGGCAATCGCCAGGGAGTCGGCGATGGTGCCGTGTTCGGTTTTCAACAGCGGGACCTTGCCGGTCGGCGAATGCTTGAGCAGACGCTCGCGGGTGTCAGGCTGGTTCAGTTTGATCAGTTCTTCGGTGTAGGCAGCGCCAGTCAGATCGAGAGCCAGGGCGCCGCGCAGGGACCAGGAAGAAAGCAGTTTGTCGCCGATGATCAGGTGCAGGCTCATAGTCGGGACCTTTTGATGGGGGGGACAGGCCAAAATCTCTAGCGTCTGGTCATCCGTCATCGCGGGCAAGCCCGCTCCCACAGTGACCGCGCTGAACACAATGTTTGTGTACGCCACTGAACCTGTGGGAGCGGGCTTGCCCGCGATCGGGTCGACCCGGTCTTAAGTACGGTACTCGGCGTTGATCTTCACGTATTCGTGGGACAGGTCGGTGGTCCAGATGGTTTCGCTGCAATCGCCACGACCCAACTCGATACGGATGGTGATTTCTTCCTGCTGCATCACCGCCGCGCCCTGGGCTTCGGTGTAGGTCGCGGCGCGCGCGCCACGGCTGGCAATGCACACTTCACCAAGGAACACGTCGATCTTGCTCACGTCCAGGTTCGACACACCGGCGCGACCAACAGCGGCCAGGATACGGCCCCAGTTCGGGTCGGAAGCAAACAATGCGGTCTTGATCAGCGGCGAGTGAGCCACGGTGTAACCAACGTCCAGGCATTCCTGGTGATTGCCGCCGCCGTTGACTTCAACGGTCACGAATTTGGTCGCGCCTTCGCCGTCGCGAACGATGGCCTGGGCCACGTCCATGCACACTTCAAACACCGCTTGCTTCAACTTGGCGAACAACTCGCCCTCGGCGCGGGTGATTTCCGGCAGCGCAGCCTGACCGGTGGCGATCAGCATGCAGCAGTCGTTGGTCGACGTGTCACCATCGATGGTGATGCGGTTGAACGACTTGTTGGCGCCATCGAGCATCAGATTTTGCAGAACGTCGCGGGAAACCTTGGCGTCGGTGGCAATGTAGCCGAGCATGGTCGCCATGTTCGGGCGAATCATGCCGGCGCCTTTGCTGATGCCGGTAACGGTGATGGTCACACCGTCGTGCTGGAACTGACGGCTGGCACCTTTTGGCAGGGTGTCGGTGGTCATGATGCCGGTGGCGGCAGCTTCCCAGTTGTGGATCGACAGATCATCGAGGGCAGCCTGCAGCGCGCCTTCGATTTTCTCGACCGGCAGTGGCTCGCCAATCACACCGGTGGAGTACGGCAACACCTGGCTGGCATCGACACCGGTCAGTTCCGCCAACCTGGCGCAGGTGCGCTCGGCGGCGGCCAGGCCAGGTTCGCCGGTGCCGGCGTTGGCATTGCCGGTGTTGGTCAGCAGGTAACGCACAGGGCCTTGCACGCGTTGCCTGGCCAGGATCACCGGAGCAGCGCAAAACGCGTTCAGGGTGAACACGCCGGCAACCGTGGAGCCTTCAACACAGCGCATGACCACAACATCCTTGCGCCCTGGGCGCTTGATGCCGGCCGAGGCGATACCGAGTTCAAAACCGGCAACCGGGTGCAACGTTGGCAAAGGACCAAGACCAACAGCCATGAATGCGCTCCTTTATAGATGATGTCAGCACCGCTTCAGGAAAAACGGTGGTTCGAATGGTAAAACGCCGCGACGGCAGAAGCCGGTCGCGGCGCGGGTATTTCAGCGTTTGAAACGGGGTTTACTGAATCTGCCCGTGGCAATGCTTGAACTTCTTGCCCGAACCGCAATAGCACAGCTCGTTACGACCCAGCTTCTGCTCGTTGCGAACCGGCGCAGCAGCGAGGGCAACATCGACCTCTTCACCCAACACTTCCGGATGCTCCAGGCCTGGGGCTTCTTCATGCAGGAACTGCATGCGAGCGGCCAATGCCTCGGCTTCCTGACGCAGGCGCTGCTCTTCTTCGATCGGGTCTTCGCGGCGAACCTGAACGTGGGACAGCACACGGATCGAGTCGCGCTTGATCGAATCCAGCAACTCGGAGAACAGGGTGAACGACTCGCGTTTGTACTCCTGCTTCGGGTTCTTCTGGGCATAACCACGCAAGTGGATGCCGTGGCGCAGGTGATCCATGGTCGACAGGTGGTCTTTCCACAGGTCGTCCAGTACGCGCAGAACGATTTGTTTCTCGAAGGTGCGCAGCGCTTCGGCGCCCGCCTGGTCTTCTTTCTCGTTGTACGCCGCGATCAGTTCCTGCATCAGTTTCTCGCGCAGGGTTTCTTCGTACAGGTGATCGTCTTCGTCGAGCCACTGCTGGATCGGCAGCGCCACACCGAAATCGCTCTGCAACGCAGCTTCCAGACCGGCCACGTCCCACTGCTCAGGCAGCGATTGCGGAGGAATGTGTGCGCTGACCGTGGCACTGAGCACGTCCTGACGGAAGTCGGCGATGGTCTCACCGATGTTGTCGGCGGCCAGCAACGTGTTACGCATGTGATAGATCACTTTACGCTGTTCGTTGTTGACGTCGTCGAACTCGAGCAGTTGTTTGCGAATGTCGAAGTTGCGGCCTTCAACCTTGCGCTGGGCCTTTTCGATGGCGTTGGTCACCATGCGGTGCTCGATCGCTTCGCCGGGCTGCATGCCCAGGGCCTTCATGAAGTTCTTCACCCGGTCAGAGGCGAAGATGCGCATCAGGCTGTCTTCCAGCGACAGATAGAAGCGGCTGGAACCGGCGTCGCCCTGACGACCGGCACGACCACGCAGCTGGTTGTCGATACGGCGCGATTCGTGACGCTCGGACGCAATCACCTGCAAACCGCCCGACTCGAGCACTTGCTGGTGACGCTTCTGCCAGTCGGCCTTGATCTGGGCAATCTGCTCAGGGGTCGGGTTTTCCAGCGAGGCCACTTCCACTTCCCAGTTACCGCCCAACAGGATGTCGGTACCACGACCGGCCATGTTGGTGGCGATGGTCAGTGCGCCCGGGCGACCGGCCTGGGCAATGATCTCGGCTTCCTTTTCGTGGAACTTGGCGTTCAGAACCTTGTGTTCGATGCCTTCCTTCACGAGCAGGCCGGACATGTGCTCGGAGGTTTCGATGGTGGCAGTACCGACCAGAACCGGACGGCCTGCGGCCATGCTTTCCTTGATGTCGGCCACGATTGCCGCGTATTTCTCGTCGGCGGTCAGGAACACCAGGTCGTTGTAGTCTTTACGGGCCAGCGGCTTGTTCGGTGGAATCACCATCACCTGCAGGCCATAGATCTGGTGGAACTCGAACGCTTCGGTGTCGGCCGTACCGGTCATGCCGGACAGCTTGTTGTACAGACGGAAGTAGTTCTGGAAGGTGGTCGACGCCAGGGTCTGGCTTTCGGCCTGGATGTTCAGGTTTTCCTTGGCTTCGATGGCCTGGTGCAGGCCTTCGGACAAGCGGCGGCCCGGCATGGTACGGCCGGTGTGCTCGTCGACCAGTACGACCTGACCGTCCTGCACGATGTATTCGACGTTGCGATTGAACAGCTTGTGCGCGCGCAGGCCGGCGTAAACGTGAGTCAGCAGGCTCAGGTTGTGGGCCGAGTACAGGCTCTCGCCTTCAGCCAGCAGGCCGAGGGAGGTTAGCGACTCTTCAACGAATTGATGACCTGCTTCGTTGAGCTCGACCTGACGGGTCTTCTCGTCGACGGTGTAATGGCCGGCCTTGGTGACTTCGCCTTCAACCTCTTCGATATGCAATTCAAGCCGCGGGATCAGTTTGTTGATCTCGATGTACAGCTTGGAGCTGTCCTCGGCCTGACCGGAAATGATCAGCGGCGTACGGGCTTCGTCGATGAGGATGGAGTCGACTTCGTCGATCACGGCAAAATTGAGTTCGCGCTGGAATTTTTCTTCCATGCTGAACGCCATGTTGTCGCGCAGGTAATCGAAACCGAATTCGTTGTTGGTGCCGTAGGTGATGTCGGCGGCGTAGGCAGCGCGCTTCTCTTCCGGCGGCTGGAACGGCGTGACAACGCCGACCGTCAGGCCGAGGAATTCATACAGCGGGCGCATCCAGTTGGCGTCACGGCGGGCCAGGTAGTCGTTCACCGTCACAACGTGCACGCCGTTGCCGGACAGCGCGTTGAGGTAAACGCCCAGTGTTGCCACCAGGGTCTTGCCTTCACCGGTACGCATTTCCGCGATCATGCCTTCATGCAAGGTCATGCCGCCGATCAGCTGGACATCGAAGTGGCGCATGCCCATGACACGCTTGCCGGCTTCGCGGGCGACCGCAAAGGCTTCTGGCAGCAGTTTGTCGAGGGATTCCCCTTTGGCGATGCGGGCCTTGAACTCGCTGGTCTTGGCACGCAATTGATCGTCCGAAAGGGCCACCATTTGCTCTTCGAAGGCATTGACGAGTTGCACCGTCTTGAGCATGCGTTTGACTTCACGCTCGTTCTTGCTTCCAAAAAGTTTCTTTAACAAAGGCGCAAACATATCGGCAGGATCTTCCACACTAAAGGGATGGAGGGCGGCCCCGTGAGTCGCCCGTGCAGCCCTCATGGCCGCATGCGAACGAGCATTCTACCCGGAAACGATGGAGAGGAAAGTGGCGATATTCCACGATGCTGGCACAGCGCTTTGACGGGGCTCACTTAAAATAAGGGCGTTTTGCTCAACTTCAAGCCGTTCAAGGCAGAAGTTAGTTGTTGATTTAATGGGTAAAGCGACCACAAAAGCAATGGGCGGGTGCATTCGGTGCTTTCTGCTACTATGGCGCCTCTGTTACTTCAGGTGTCTGATCATGGCATTTCGCCCACTTACGGCCAAAGTACCTGCCGTTCTACTACGCGAAGCCAAGCCGCTGAAAGCCATTCTCGGCCACGCACAACGCCTGGGTCATCTGCAACGATTGCTCGAAAGCCAATTGCAACCCGCCGCTCGCGAGCATTGCCACGTGGCTTCCTGGCGCGAAGGAAGTTTGTTGCTGATTGTCACCGACGGTCATTGGGCCACCCGCCTGCGCTACCAGCAGAAGCGCCTGCAACGGCAACTGCAACTGTTCGACGAGTTTGCCAGCCTGACGCGAATCCTGTTCAAGGTGCAGCCGCCTACCGTCCAGCGGGGCGCGGCCGGGCACACCATGGATCTGTCGGATGATGCGGCCGCGACCATCCAGGCCACGGCCGACGGAATCAGCGACCCGAATCTGCGGGCAGCGCTGGAGCGACTGGCGGCGCACGCCAAGACCAAATCCTGACACAGGACTAATGTGGGAGCGGGCTTGCTCGCGATGACGGTGTAACAGTCAGCATAAAAGTTGAATGTCAGACCGCTATCGCGAGCAGGCTCGCTCCTACACTGACTGTGTTCGCTCAAGCTAGCGGCGTTTGCTGCCACCCAGCAATGAGCCCATCAACCCGCGCACCAACTGTCGGCCAATCTGGTTCGCCGCCTGTTGCATCGCCGATTTCAGTGCCTTCCCTGCCGCTGTGCCGAGGAACTCTCCCGCCTGTTCGGTGAAACTCGGTTCCTCCTTGCCCTGCTCCGCCTCGGGCTCAGGTGCCAGTCCCTTGCGTCCCATCAGCACTTCATAGGCTGATTCACGGTCAATCGGCTTGTCATAACGCCCCTGCAACGGCGAACCGGCAATCAGCGCCGTGCGCTCGGCAGCGGTCAACGGCCCGATCCGCGATTGCGGCGGTGCTACCAGCACCCGCTGGACCATTTCCGGCGTGCCCTTTTCCTGCAGGGTGCCGACCAGCGCCTCGCCGATCCCGAGCTCGGTCAACACCGACAACGTATCGAACGCCGGATTCGGCCGGAAACCTTCGGCCACTGCGCGCAGGGACTTTTGCTCCTTGGCGGTGAACGCACGCAAGCCATGCTGGATGCGCAAGCCCAACTGCGCCAGTACATCATCCGGCAGGTCACCGGGCGACTGGGTGACGAAATACACGCCCACACCTTTCGAACGAATCAGCCTCACGACTTGTTCCAGACGGTCACGCAATGCCTGGGGCGTACCATTGAACAGCAAGTGGGCCTCGTCGAAGAACAGCGCCAGCAACGGTTTTTCGGCATCGCCACGCTCTGGCAACTGCTCGAACAGCTCGGCCAGCAGCCACAGCAGGAACGTCGCGTAGACTTTCGGCGCTTCATGCACAAGACGACTGGCATCCAGCAAATGAATGCGCCCGCGGCCATCGGCAGTGGGTTGGAGGATATCTTCGAGTTGCAGCGCCGGCTCGCCGAACAGGGCCTCGGCGCCCTGTTGCTCCAGGGTCGCCAGACGCCGCAGCAATGCCTGACTGGAACCGGTGGTCATCAATGCCGCATCGTCGCCCAGCAACAGGGGGTTGTCCCGCAGGTGATTGAGCAACGCTTTCAGATCCTTCAGATCCAGCAACAACAGGCCTTCGCGGTCCGCTACCTTGAACGCGGCGTACAACGCCGACTGCTGACTGTCGGTCAATTCCAGCAGACTGCCCAGCAGCAACGGCCCCATTTCACTCAAAGTCGTGCGCAACGGATGACCGGACTGACCCTGTACGTCCCACAACGTCACCGGATAAGCCTGAGGCTTGTGGTTGAGCCAGGGCATCCCGGCAATCCGCTCGGCGATCTTGCCCTGAGGGTTGCCCGCAGCGCCGAGGCCGCACAGGTCACCCTTGATGTCAGCGGCGAACACCGCCACGCCGGCATCGCTGAAGGCTTCGGCCATTCGTTGCAAAGTGACGGTCTTGCCGGTGCCGGTCGCGCCCGCGATCAAACCGTGGCGGTTCGCCAGGCGCATGGCCTGGGCAACCGGCAGCCCTTCGAGATCGGCGCCGATAACGAGTTGCAATGAGTCAGGCATTTTGTCACCCATGATTAATCTTTGGTCCTACACGGCCGATAGAGATAACGACAAAGCAGTCAGACACGATCTGGCCAGAAATTTCCCTAAGGAGAGTCGGAAAATTCACTTGCTTTCAACCTTGCCCGTTGTGCGCCCCTTTATAAAAGCACGCGCTGGACATTAAGACCTTAGCGGAACCCCAAGCCATGAACAAAAATCTGCGTTTCAGCCATAAAATCCTGCTTGCCGCCGCCCTCATTGTTATTGCCGCCTTCGCCTCATTCACGCTGTACAACGACTATTTGCAGCGCAACGCCATTCGCGAAGACCTGGAAAATTATCTTCAGGAAATGGGCGCAGTGACCGCCAACAATATCCAGACCTGGTTGAACGGGCGCAGCCTGCTGATTGAAAACCTGTCACAAACTGTCGCGCTCAATCCCGATGCTGACAACGTTTCCAGGCTGCTTGTACAAAAAGCCGTGACCTCGACCTTCATGGGCGCCTACCTCGGCAGCAAGGATGGCACTTTCATCATTCGCCCGGACAGCAAGATGCCCGATGGCTATGACCCGCGTGCACGCCCTTGGTACAAGAGCGCACAAGGCAGCAGCGGTTCGGCTTTAACCGAGCCTTATATCGATCTGGCCTCCGGCCAGCTGGTGATTTCCATTGTCGACAGCGTTATCAAGGACGGCCAGAACATCGGCGTGGTCGGTGGCGACCTGAGTTTGCAGGTGATCGCTGACAGCCTTGGCACACTGGATTTCGACGGCAAGGGTTATGCCTTCCTGGTCAGTTCCGACGGCAAGATCCTGGTACATCCCGACAAAGCGCTGGCGATGAAGACGCTCAAGGATGTCTACCCGCAAGACACGCCGGCCATCAGCAGCGCACTGAGCGAAATCCAGGTCGACGGCAAAACCCGCATCGTGACCTTCACCCCGATCAAAGGCTTGTCGTCGGTCAACTGGTACATAGGTCTGTCGGTCGACAAAGAAAAAGCCTACTCGATGCTCAGCGAATTCCGCACCTCCGCGGTAATTGCGACGATCATTGCCGTGGCCATCATCATCGCCCTGCTCGGCATGTTGATCCGCCTCCTGATCCAGCCTTTGCACGTCATGACCCGTGCCATGGCTGACATCGCCGACGGCGAAGGCGACCTGACCAAGCGCCTGACCATCCAGAACAACGACGAATTCGGATCCCTCGGCACCGCGTTCAACCGCTTCGTCGAGCGCATTCACGGCTCGATCCGCGAAGTATCCTCGGCGACCGGGCAAGTCAACGAAGTGGCGTTGCGCGTGGTGGCCGCTTCCAACTCGTCGATGTTCAACTCCGACCAGCAAGCCTCGCGCACCAGCAGCGTTGCGGCCGCGATCAATCAGCTCGGCGCCGCCGCCCAGGAAATCGCCCGCAATGCGGCGCAGGCTTCGAGCCAGGCCAGCGATGCCCGCAGCCTGGCCGAAGACGGCCAGCAAGTGGTGGATCGCAGCATCGTGGCGATGAATCAACTGTCGAGCATGCTGAGCGCATCGAGTTCCAATATCGAATCGCTGAACAGCAAAACCGTGAACATCGGGCAGATTCTCGAAGTGATCACCAGCATTTCCCAGCAAACCAACCTGCTGGCGCTCAACGCCGCGATTGAAGCCGCCCGCGCCGGTGAGGCCGGTCGCGGTTTTGCCGTGGTGGCGGACGAGGTGCGCAACCTGGCACACCGCACGCAGGAGTCGGCGCAACAGGTGCAAACCATGATCGAGGAGCTGCAAATCGGTGCCCGGGAATCGGTCAGCACCATGAGCGACAGCCAGCGCCACAGCCAGGACAGCGTGGAAATCGCCAACCTCGCGGGCGAACGCCTGAACAGCGTGACGCTGCGTATCGGTGAAATCGACGGCATGAACCAGTCGGTGGCCACTGCGACCGAGGAACAGACTGCGGTGGTGGAGTCGATCAACGTCGACATCACCGAGATCAATACGCTGAACCAGGAAGGTGTGGAAAACCTGCAATCCACGTTGCGCGCGTGCTCGGACCTTGAGCAGCAGGCGGCGCGGTTGAAGCAGTTGGTGGGTAGTTTCAGGATCTGAGGCAACCTCACCAGCCTCATCGCGAGCAAGCTCGCTCCCACAGTAGATCTCCAGTGCGACAAAGATTCCTGTGGGAGCGAGCTTGCTCGCGATAGCGGCCTGTCAAACGCAATAAAACCCCGCTGACACCCCCACCCGCACAACCCCGACCGAACATCTATCCTTCATATAGGTCAACCAAGGGAGTACCGGGACCGGAGGATTGTTCATCGTGCATATCGCTGATATCACCATGTTCTACGCCCCTGCCAGCGGTGGCGTGCGCACTTACCTGGATGCCAAACACCGCCGTTTGGGGATCAAACCGGGCATTCGCCACAGTTTGTTGATTCCCGGATCATCTTTTAGCGAGCAGGATGGCATCTACACGGTTCCGGCACCCGCCCTGCCCTTCGGCAAGGGCTATCGCTTTCCTCTGCGCCTCGCGCCCTGGCGCAATGTCCTGCAAGACTTGCAACCCGATCTGATCGAAGTCGGCGACCCCTATCTCACCGCATGGGCAGCGCTGGATGCACGGCGCCAACTCGATGTACCGGTCATCGGCTTCTATCACTCGGACCTGCCGCTGCTGGTCCGCAACCGCATGGGCAATTGGGTGACCAACAATGTCGAGGCTTATGTCAGCAAGCTCTACGGCAACTTCGACCGGGTCCTGGCGCCCAGTCGGGTCATGGCTGACAAGCTCACCGGGCTTGGGGTCAGGAATGTGTTTGTGCAACCGCTCGGCGTCGACCTGCAAACCTTCAATCCCGATGCCAGAGATCCCGGGCTGCGAGCCGAGCTGGGCCTGGATGAAAACACCCACCTATTGATCTTCGCCGGGCGCGGTTCCAAGGAAAAGAACCTGCCGGTGCTGCTCGACTGCATGAATCGCCTGGGCCGACGCTATCACCTGTTGCTGGTTGGCTCGTCGATGCCCACGGCCGTGCCGTCCAACGTGACGGTGATCGACGAGTTCTGCCCGGCTGCACAAGTTGCCCGCCTGATGGCCAGTGCCGATGCACTGTTGCACGCCGGCGATCAGGAAACCTTCGGCCTGGTGTTACTCGAAGCCATGGCCAGCGGCATTCCGGTGGTGGCTGTGGCCGCCGGGGCCTTCGAGGAAATCGTCACCGATGACTGCGGTGTGCTCTGCGCACCGAACAACCCCGCCGCAATGGCCACCGCCGTTCGAGAACTGTTCGGGTCGGGCAGCGCAGCGTTGGGCCAACAAGCGCGATTGCATGTCGAACGGCATTACGCCTGGGATACGGTGGTCAACAGCTTGTTGCGCCACTACCACGCCGTGCTCGGCAGCCAATGGCCGCTGACAGCCAATGGTTGAGCCCATGAACAGCCCCGCTTTACTGCTGGTACTGCACGACGTGGCACCGCCAACCTGGGCCGATTACCAGCCGTTCGTCAAAGCCGTCGACGCCTTGGGTGGCGTACCGATCACCTGGCTGGTGGTACCGGATTTCCACAAACACAACAACCTGGACGCCCATCCGCAATTTCGCCGCCAGCTCAGTACCAGGCTCGCCCGGGGCGACGAACTGGCGCTGCATGGTTACTTCCACTGCGATGACGGGCCGATGACCGGCAATCCCCGAGACTGGTTCATGCGTCGGGTCTATACCCACGAAGGCGAGTTTTACCGTTTGTCGCGAGAAGACGCCCTCGCCCGCCTGCGTTCGGGCATCGAGATGTTCCAGCGTCATGACTGGCCGCTGGAAGGGTTCGTCGCCCCGGCCTGGCTGATGAGCCCGGGCACTCGCCAGGCATTGCGCCAATTGCCGCTGAGTTACACCAGCGACTCGCAGCATTTATACCGTTTGCCGGATTTCACCGCGATCGAGGCGCCGGGACTGGTATGGAGCGCGCGCAGTGCCTGGCGCCGGGGCGTATCGAAGCTCGTCAGCGACCGCCGTGAGCAACGCTGGCAGCACGCCCCGGTGATTCGCCTGGGCCTGCACCCGGAGGACATGCGCCATGAGTTCTCGCGTCGATACTGGCTACAAACCCTCGAGCGCCTGCTCGACAACGGCCGCGTTCCGATGACCAAGGCCCACTGGCTGGTGCTGCAAAACGACCTTGTGGGTCGTGCGGCATGAGTCGCGGACTGCTGTTGCTCGTCGGCCTGCTCGCGGCGGTGCTGATTCCATCACTGTTGGGCGGCAGCGAAACCTGGTCTCGGCTGACCGGTTTTCCGCTGCCGTGGTTGCTGATCATGTTCGGTATGATCCTGCTGTGCTGGGCAGTGAACACCCTGCGTTTGCGCCTGCTGCTGGGGGATCAATGCGACAAGGTCAACCGGCTCAGGAGCCTCGGCGTGGTGATGGCCGCCGAATTTGCCTACTGCGCCACGCCCGGCGGCAGCGGCGGGCCGCTGACGATCATGGCGTTGTTGGCGCGTCACGGCGTGCGTCCGGCCAGGGGTAGTGCAGTGTTTGCCATGGACCAACTGAGCGATTTGCTGTTTTTCCTCTGCGCCCTGAGCGGGATTCTGATTTACGCACTGTTCCAGCACCTCAGCCAGCGCATGGAATGGATGCTGATGCTCAGCGCCGTCTCGCTGCTCGCCGGCCTGATCGTTTGCGTCATGGTGGCCCGGTATCACCGTTTATTGATTCGCCTGAGCGGCCGATGGCTCGCCCGAGTCAATGTCAAAGCGGCCACTCGAATGCGCTGGGCGCGCAAGCTCCTGCAGTTTCTGGCGGCGTTTACCGACACGTTGAAGTTGCCCGTGCAGACCTTGATCAAGGTATTCGCCCTGACCTGTGTGCATTGGGTCCTGCGCTACAGCGTGCTGTACCTGGCGTTGCACGGGCTTGGCGCGGATTTGCAGTGGGCCTGGTGTTTTCTAGTCCAGATGCTGGCGCTGAGCGCCGGACAATTCAGCCTTCTGCCCGGTGGAGCCGGAGCGGCTGAACTGACGTCCGCTGCGCTGCTGGCGCCCATGGTCGGAAAATCCACGGCGGCAGCGGCAATTCTGATTTGGCGGGCAGTGACGTATTACTTCTACTTGCTGGTCGGTGGCCCGGTGTTCCTGCTGATGCTGGGTCGATCGCTGCTGATGAAGCTGATGAAACTCAGACAGGCTTAGGTTTGTCGTCGGGCGCCTGCTGCAACTGCTCCCACAATTGCGCGGCATCCGGAAACTCCGTACCCGTTTCAGGCCCCATGTCATCCGGGTCGTAGCGGCTCAGGCAGCCCTCGCCCAGCGTAGCGGGAGCCTTGGAAGTGGCTTTGTCCAGTGGATCGGCCATGGTCATGTCCTCAGTGCAGAAACGGCGAAGGGCCTGAAACGATTGAACGCCCAGGCCCTTCGAATTTCAACTGCGCCGTACGTCTGTCAGAAAACGACGGTTTTGTTGCCGTGGACCAGCACCCGGTCTTCCAGGTGATAACGCAGGCCACGGGCCAGCACCATCTTCTCGACATCACGGCCGAAACGCACCATGTCTTCGATGCTGTCGCTGTGGCTGACACGCACCACGTCCTGCTCGATGATCGGGCCGGCATCCAGCTCTTCGGTCACATAGTGACAGGTCGCGCCGATCAGCTTCACGCCACGCAGGGAC
The DNA here is from genome assembly GCF_052114525.1 of Pseudomonas sp. KB_15. Taxonomy (NCBI): domain Bacteria; kingdom Pseudomonadati; phylum Pseudomonadota; class Gammaproteobacteria; order Pseudomonadales; family Pseudomonadaceae; genus Pseudomonas; species Pseudomonas sp. KB_15. Next base: position 87,173 of record NZ_JBFREX010000008.1, read on the forward strand.
GCCTGGTGATACGGCTTGGCACCGACGAACGACGGCAGGAAGCTGTGGTGAATGTTGATGACCTTGTGCGCGTATTCACTGCACAACTCGGGCGGCAGGATTTGCATGTAACGGGCAAGCACCACCACTTCGGCATCGTGCTGTTTGACCAGGCGCGAAACCTCGGCGAAGGCTGGTTGCTTGTCCTGCGGATTGACCGGGACGTGGTAGTACGGAATACCGTGCCACTCCACCATGCTGCGCAAGTCATCATGGTTGGAAATCACACAGGAAATTTCGCAGTCCAGTTCATCGCTGTGCCAGCGGTGCAGCAAGTCGGCCAGGCAGTGCGACTCACGACTGGCCATCAGGACCACGCGTTTCTTTTGTTCGGTATCGGTGATGCGCCAGTCCATCGAGAACTCTTCGGCGATCGGGGCAAAGGCTTCGCGAAACGCTTCGATACCAAATGGCAGGGAGTCGGCACGGATTTCGTGACGCATGAAGAACCAGCCACTGAGATTGTCCGAGTGATGGCTCGCTTCAGTGATCCAGCCGTTGTGTGATGCCAGAAAGTTACTGACTTTGGCAACGATGCCAACACGGTCCGGGCAAGAAATCACCAGACGAAAAGTGCGCATGAGGGGGAAACTCCAGAACTTCGCAAAGGCCACCATTCTAGCGATTACGCAGCAAAACTGCAGTATTGTTGACGTTTCGCCCTGCCGGAAGGTTGGTGCGGCAGGGCGGACAGCACCGGTGCCAGTTCGCCCGGATGCTCTAGCGGTGTCAGTCATTTGTTAAAATATGTATATCTGACAGACCCGGACCACACTAATAAATTCATTACCAATGTGCGCCAAAGACCCCGCATCTAAATTAAATAAACTTGGCTTAAATGTTTACTTGATGAAACACCGTGACTATTATTGCCGCATTGTCACCTGCCATCCAGCGCACAACATAAGGTAGTCCACATGTCCTTGATCAACGAATACCGCGCCACCGAAGAAGCTATCAAAGAGCTGCAAGCCCGTTTGAAGAACCTGTCCCAAGACGACAAACTGCAAACCGAGCTGGAATTCGAAGGCAAACTGCGCACCCTGATGGGTGAATACTCCAAGTCCCTGCGTGACATCATCGCGCTGCTGGATCCAGAATCCAAAACCAAGGCACCACGCGGCGGCGCAGTGAAAACTACCGGCACCAAGCGTGCTCGCAAAGTTAAACAATACAAAAACCCGCACAACGGTGAAGTCATCGAAACCAAAGGTGGCAACCACAAGACTCTGAAAGAGTGGAAAGCCAAGTGGGGCGGTGACGTGGTGGAAGGCTGGGCTACCCTGCTGGGCTAAGCCTCAGAGCTTGTCGCAGACGGAACCGTGACAAAAAATAACGCCAGCAAATGCTGGCGTTATTTTTTACGGGGTATTTAAGCCCTGGCATGTTCGATTTCAAAGACACAAACGCTGACGCAGTCCCTGGACATAATCCTGCCACTCACTGAGTACCCCCTGCTGAAACGGAGTAGCACTAACGCTCAACTGGGCCGCGGCTTCTACAAAACTTTCAAGGGTATTTGGCGCCCCCCACCCGGGTTCTGACAAACGTTTCTGACAGAATATTCGCCAGCGTTCCTGCTCTTCGGGATTCAACGTCTCGGGAAAGTTGCGTGCGCGATATCGAAACAGCAATTCAGGCAAACGTTCATCATCGAAAGGCCACTGCTCTTGTGCCAATTGCATCGGGTCAACGGTTCTGACTTGTTCACACAATCGCCGATCCCGATCACCGATAAATCCATCATATAACTGCTGCTCCGGGTCCTGGCTCGGGGAAAAATCTTCGCGGGCATAAATCGCCAGGATTTTATCCAGCCAAACTTTCTGCGCGTCATTTAGCCGCAACACCCGCTGCTGATACAGCGCCATATCCAGCCCCAGACGCTGCTGATCTTCTTGACGAAGTACGGACAACGGTGCCACTACCGGACACTTGTTGATGTGAATCAGCTTCAACGGCACCGGCAACTCCCCCTCGGCCATTTCGTCGCGGCGGGTATACAAGCGCTGACGCAAGCTTTCGGCATCCAGGTCGAGCAGGCCCTGGGGATCGAGGTGCAGGTCACAGACAATCAGGGCGTTCTTGTTGCGCGGGTGCCAGGCCAGCGGCAACACCACACCCACATAGCTGCGCGCGGCCGAAAAACGCCCGGATACATGCACCAGCGGTTGCAGCAGGCGTATCTGGTCCATGACTTTTTGCTTGCTGCGCAACTGAAACAGCCAATCGTACAGCTTTGGCTGTTTTTCCCGTATCAGGCGTGCCAGGGCGATCGTCGCGCGAACGTCCGACAGCGCTTCGTGGGCATTGCCATGATCGATGCCATTGGCAGCGGTCAGGCGTTCGAGCTTGAGCGTGACCCGCCCCTCGTCATCGGTCGGCCAGACCATGCCATCGGGGCGCAAGGCATACGCGGCGCGCACCACATCGATCAAGTCCCAACGGCTGTTGCCGCCCTGCCACTCCCGCGCATAAGGGTCGAAAAAATTGCGGTACAGGCTGTAGCGGGTCATCTCGTCGTCGAAACGCAAGGTGTTATACCCCGCGCCACAGGTGCCCGGCGCCGCGAGCTGGGCATGCACCCGGGTCATGAAATCGGCTTCGCTCAAACCTTGCGCTTGCAGTTGCCCGGGGGTGATTCCCGTGATCGCGCAGGCGGCCGGATGCGGCAGGATGTCGTCACTGGGTTGGCAATAAAGATTGACCGGCTCGTCGATTTCATTGAGATCGAAGTCGGTGCGCAGGCCGGCCATTTGCAACGGACGGTCGCAACGGGGATTGATGCCAGTGGTTTCGTAGTCGTACCAGAAGATGGAGGTCACGGGCGATTCCTGAACTGAAGATCGGCAAAGTCTAGGCGTTCAGCTCCCGCCCCGGCCAGTAGTCTTGTCATTCAAGCACCTTGCGCGACTCACCAGGCAATACATAGTTATGTCGTTTCCCCCCGCCCCCGCCCCTCGAATAGGCTGCTAGCATCGAATGGACACACAATCCCGATCCAGGCCACATCATCAGGTTGCCCATGCTCGAGACCACAGCACAGCCAGGGAATGCGCCGCTGTCACCGCCACTGGATACGCGGTATCACGTCGAAACGCCGGAGGGCGTCGACCTGCCGCTGCGCCCGGCCGGGTTGATGGTCCGTGCGCTGGCGTTCGCCATCGATCTTGGTTTGCGCGGCCTGGTCCTCGGTGTGCTGTTCATTGCGCTGGCGATGCTCGGCAAATTGGGTGCCGGGCTCGGGTCGATCCTGCTGTTCGGGGTGAGCTGGTGGTACATGGTGCTGTTCGAGGTGCTCTACCAAGGTCGTTCGCCGGGCAAGCTATGGATGGGGCTACGAGTGGTGCACGACGATGGCACCCCGGTCGGCTGGTCCGCTTCGCTGCTACGCAACCTGCTGCGCGTTGTCGACCTGCTGCCCTTCGGTTACTGCCTCGGAGCCATCAGTTGCCTGCAACACCCTCAATTCAAGCGCCTTGGCGATATCGCCGCCGGGACCCTGGTGATCTACCGCGAACGCTCGCACACCCGCCCCGAACTCCCCGAAGCCCAGCCCCGCCGCCCGGTCTTTGCCCTGACACTCACCGAGCAGCGGGCCATTCTCGGGTTTGCCGAGCGCCAGGGCGAACTCTCCCAGGCGCGGGTCGATGAACTCGCTGCGATCCTCGCCCAACCGTTGCAAGTCACGGCCCCTCAGGCGGTGACCGAGCTCAACGGCATCGCTCGCGGCTTGTTGGGGCCGCCATGAAACAAAGCCTTTTTGAAACCCGGCACAAGGCCGAATGGGAACAGTTCGCTCGCCTGCTCGAGCAATTGGAGCACGACAGGAAAGCCACCGGGGCCGGCAATTTCCCGAGGGACTACCGCCGTCTCTGCCAACACCTGGCACTGGCCAGGGAGCGTGGCTACAGCAGTTTTCTGATCGACTCCCTGCAGCAACAGGTGCTGCGCGGGCACCAACAGCTTTACCGTCATCGCAGCCGTCTGGGGGCCAATGTGCTGGCATTCATCCTGGCCGACTTCCCGCGGCTGGTGCGCGAACAGTGGCGTTTCGTACTCGTCGCCAGCCTGATGTTTTTTGGCAGCCTGGCCGGCTTCGCGTTGCTGGTGTACCTGTACCCGGACCTGGTCTACAACCTGATCCCCGCCAAGCAGGTCAGTGAAATGCAAAGCATGTACGACCCCGTTGCCGGTCACCTCGGGCGCACGGCGGAAAGAGCCGCCAGCGAGGACTGGGCGATGTTCGGCTACTACATCATGCACAACATCGGCATCGCCTTTCAGACCTTTGCCAGCGGTTTGCTGCTTGGTTTGGGCAGTGTGTTTTTCCTGATCTTCAACGGTCTGATGATCGGTGCAGTGGCCGGCCACCTGACTTACATCGGCTACGGGCAAACCTTTTGGTCATTCGTGATCGGCCACGGCGCTTTCGAACTCAGCGCCATCGCCCTGGCCGGTGCCGCCGGCCTGAAGCTGGGCTGGGCGTTGATCGCCCCGGGCCGCCTGCCACGCGCCGAGGCCTTGCGCCTGGCAGCGCGCAAGAGTGTGCTACTGATCTGCGGAGTCATGCTGTTTCTGTTGATCGCGGCGTTTATCGAAGCCTACTGGTCGTCAATGACTCACCCGTCGCACCAGACCAAGTACCTGGTCGGCGCAGCGCTCTGGTTGCTGGTGGGGGTTTATCTCGTGTTTGCCGGACGTCACCGCCATGCGCCTGAGTGACGCCACGGTGGTGATTCGCCCACGCCCGACCTGGGAAGCCATGGACCTCGGGGTGCTCCTGAGCCAGCGCCACCGACGCCTGTTGATGACCAGTTGGGCCATGGTCACCTTGCCGGTTTTCGCGCTGCTCAGTTGGGGATTCCGGGATTCGCCCTCTCTCGCCGTGTTCATTTTCTGGTGGCTGAAGCCGGCGTTCGAACGCCTGCCCTTGTACATCCTGTCCAAAACCATGTTCGGTGAAACGCCGACGCTCAAGCAGGCCCTCTATCAATGGCCACGGTTGCTCAAGCCACAACTGCTGGCCAGCCTGACCTGGCGCCGCCTGAGCCTGCACCGCAGCTTCCTGATGCCGGTGATGCAACTGGAAGGCCTGGACGGGCGCGCGCGACAGCAGCGTTTGCACGTATTGCTGCAGCGAAACGCTGGCGCGGCGCGATGGCTGACGATCATCGGTGCGCATCTCGAAGGTGCGTTGTGGATCGGCTTGATGGTGCTGTTCTATCTGCTCCTGCCACAACAGGTCGCGCTCGACTGGAGGTGGCAGTCGCTGATTTCTGCGGCCACCCAGGACTGGCGCTGGCTGGAACACCTGACCAACGCGTTTTATGCCTTGGTACTGGTGGTCTGGGAACCGGTCTATGTCGCCTGCGGTTTCAGCCTTTACCTGAACCGGCGCACCGTTCTGGAGGCCTGGGATATTGAACTGGTGTTCCGCCGGATGCGCCAGCGTCTCGTCAGTGCAGGTGCTGCCCTGTTGATCGCCATGATTGTGCTGATGCCGGCCACACACAGCACGTGGGCCGCCGAACCCGCCATTTCGCCCGACAGCCAGCGCCTGCTGGGCCAGCCCCTGAACAGCCAGGCCTCCAGGGACAACATCAAGGCAATCCTCGAACAGCCGCCCTTCAAGAACCGGGAAACGGTGACACGCTACCGTTTGGGCGAAGACAAACCGGGCGCCGGAGCCCCGACACCGCAATGGCTGAAGGCCCTGTTGAAGCTGTTTGAGGGGCAACACTTCGGGGCCTTGGCGACACTGATTGAAATCGTACTGTGGGGCACGGTCGTCGCAGCCATCGGCCTGTTGATCTGGCGCTATCGCGACTGGTTGCAGGCGTTCGTCAGCCGACGACCGGCACTCAATGTCAAAACCACGCGGCCGTTACCGCAGCAGGCATTCGGCCTGGACCTCAAACCCGAGTCCCTGCCTGCGGACATTGCCTCCAACGCAGAAAGCCTCTGGCAGACCCACCCGCGCGAAGCGCTCGGCTTGCTCTATCGCGCCCTGCTCAGCCGCCTGGTGCACGACTTCAACATCGCGCTCAAAGCCGCCGACACCGAAGGTCAGGTTCTTCGGCGTGTCGAACTGTTACAGCAACCGGCCTTGCTGGCCTACAGCACAAACCTGACCGGGCACTGGCAAAACATGGCTTACGGTCATCGCCTGCCGCCCGATCATGTGCAACAGCAATTGTGTAACGGCTGGCGTGTATTGTTCGGTCCCGGGGCCGCCCGTTGAGTCGGCGCTGGGGGACGATAGCCGTGGCGTTGATCGCCGTATCGGTGGTTACGCTGAGCGTTTATCTGTACCTCAAGGTTATCCCTTACCAGACCATAATCGACCACGGTCCCTCCCCCGAAGCCAGGGGCAACCCTTATCTGGCGGCGGAGCTCTTTCTGCGCAAGCAAGGCCTGAGCGTCGAGCACGCCAATAACCTCGACATCCTGCCCAGTCTCGACCCGCGTCGACGCAGCCTGCTGTTGCTCGGGGACCACAACGACATGACCCCACGACAGATCGACCAGGTAATGAACTGGTCCCGGGCCGGTGGGCGGCTTCTGTTCGTCGCCGAGTCGCTGTGGGATGAAAAACTCGGTCATAGCAATGACCTGCTGCTCGATCGGGTGCAACTGCACCAGTCCCTGAGCAAAGACCTCAAGGAACCGCCGCCCAATGTCGGCGACGATCCTTTCCCGCTACTGACCAAGCTCTATCTGGAAAACGAAGACGCCCCGGCCTATGCCGGTTTCAATACCGCGTTCCATCTCGAAGACCCGAAAAACCTCGCCCAGGCCTGGGCCAACAGCGCCAAGGCCACGCACATGATGCAGCTCAGCCACGGGCGCGGCTCGATCACCGTGGTCACCGATGCCGACTTGTGGAAAACCCCGGCCATTGGCCAGTTCGACAATGCCTGGCTGCTCTGGTACCTGACTGCCGATACCCGCGTGACGCTGATTTTCAATGCCGATCACGACAACCTGCCGACCTTGCTGCTGCGCAATTTTCCCCAGGCGCTGGTCGCGTTGCTCGCTTTGATCGGCCTTGGTTTCTGGCACGTTGGCGTGCGTCAGGGGCCGTTGCTGGAGCCGGCACCGAAAGCACGCCGGCAATTGCAGGAGCACCTGCGCGCCAGTGCCGACTTCCTGTTGCGCCGCAACGGTCAGGCCGGTCTGCTGCAAGCCTTGCAGCAAGACATCCTTCGGCGGGTGCGGCGTCGCCATCCCGGTTTTGAACAACTCGGCGTTGCCGAACAATGGCTGGTACTCGCGCGCCTGACCGGCCAACCCACACGCGCCATCAGCCAGGCCATGAGCCCGCGACCGAAGCAACGGCTTTCCAGCGTTGAATTCAGCCGTCAGGTCGCCCACCTGCAATCCTTGAGGAACGCCCTATGAGTCAACCCATCGAGCCCGACGCAGCAAGCCATGCCGCTCAACAACGTCAGCGTGCCAGCCACCTGGCCCAGGCCGTACGCCTTGAATTGCAAAAAGCATTGATCGGTCAGGACAGTGTGATCGATGACGTCCTGACGGCGCTGATCGCGGGCGGCCATGTATTGCTGGAAGGGGTACCGGGCCTGGGCAAGACCCTGCTGGTACGCGCCCTCGCCCGCTGTTTCGGCGGCGAATTCGCGCGCATCCAGTTCACCCCGGACCTGATGCCCAGCGACGTTACCGGGCATGCGGTGTATGACTTGCAGACCGAGCAATTCAAACTGCGCAAAGGCCCGTTGTTCACCAATCTGTTGCTGGCCGACGAGATCAACCGTGCCCCGGCGAAAACCCAGGCGGCGCTGCTCGAAGCCATGCAGGAGCGGCAAGTCACCCTCGAAGGCCGCCCATTGCCCATTGCGCAACCGTTCATGGTGCTCGCCACGCAAAACCCGATCGAACAGGAAGGCACTTACCCGCTGCCGGAAGCCGAGCTGGATCGCTTCATGCTCAAGGTGCGCATGGATTATCCCGACGCCGGGCAAGAGCTGAACATGGTGCGTCAGGTCAGCCGCTCGACCCGGGCCGACATGCTTGATGTACAACCGCTGCGTGCGCTGTTGCAGGCCAAGGACGTGCTGGCCTTGCAACGCATCGCCAGCGACTTGCCACTGGACGATCAAGTGCTCGATTACGCCGTGCGCCTGGCCCGCACAACACGCAGCTGGCCGGGCCTGACCCTCGGTGCCGGACCGCGTGCCTCCATCGCGCTGGTGCGTTGCGGCCGGGCCCGGGCGCTGCTGCGCGGTGGCGGGTTCGTGATTCCGGATGACATCAAGGGTTGCGCCCTGGCCGTGCTGCGCCATCGTGTACGCATCGCACCGGAGCTGGACATCGAGGGCCTGGATGTCGATCAGGTGCTCCAGCAGTTGCTCGACCAAGTGCCGGCGCCGCGCCTGTGAAACCCTCGCGCCTGATGCTCGCCTGGCTGTTGATCCTGCTGGCCTGCGGCATTGTATCGGGCACTTTGCGGGCATTGGAGTTCGCGGTTCCGGCGAATCTCCTGGCGATCAACTGGGGGTTGCTCCTGGCGCTGCTGGCCCTGGCCCTGCTGGACGCTGCTCGCGTGAAGCGCCTGCCTTCGCCCCGGCTGAAACGCCAAGTGCCCAGCAGCCTGGCGCTGGGTCGATGGAGCGAAGTGCAACTGACTGTCGAACACGATTTTACACAAGCGCTGAACATACAAGTCTTCGACCACGTACCGCCGGGCCTGAGCTTCGAAAACCTGCCGCTGACGGTCGAACTGCAACCCGGTCAGCACAGCCGGATCGACTATCGGCTACGCCCGCTCAAACGCGGTCACTTGCGCTTCGAACACTGCGAAATCAGCCTGCCCAGCCCCATGGGGTTGTGGTCCGACAAGCGCTTGCTCGACCTTCCCGACACCACCCGCGTCTACCCCGATTTCGCCCGCCTCTATGAAGGGCAGTTGCTGGCTGTGGACAACTGGCTCAGCCAGCTCGGTGTACGCCAGAAGCAACGACGGGGCCTGGGCCTGGAATTCCATCAATTGCGCGAATTTCGTGAGGGCGACAGCCTGCGCCAGATCGACTGGAAAGCCACCGCCCGTCAACGCACGCCGATTGCCCGGGAGTATCAGGACGAGCGCGACCAGCAGATCATCTTCATGCTTGATTGCGGCCGACACATGCGCAGCCAGGACGATGAGCTGTCGCACTTCGACCATGCGCTCAATGCCTGTTTGCTGCTCAGCTACGTCGCCTTACGTCAGGGCGACGCGGTGGGCCTGAGTACCTTCGCCAACGAACAGCCGCGCTATCTTGCGCCGGTAAAAGGCACCAGCCATCTCAACACCTTGCTCAACAGCGTTTATGACTTGAACAGCAGCCAACGCAGCGCCGACTATCAGGCCGCCGCAACGCAACTGCTGGCACGGCAAAAACGCCGGGCACTGGTGGTGCTGGTGACCAACCTGCGCGAAGAGGACGACGATGAGCTGCTCTCGGCGGTCAAGCGCCTGAGCCAGCAGCACCAAGTGCTGGTCGCAAGCCTGCGCGAAGACGTGCTCGACACTTTACGCCAGACACCGGTACAGACCTTGCCCGAGGCACTGGCCTATTGCGGGACCGTGGATTACCTGAATGCACGCGCTGAACTCCATGAACGCTTGAACGCCCATGGAGTGCCGGTGATGGATGCGCGGCCCGGTGAGCTGGGGGCCAGGTTGGTGACTCGGTACCTGGACTGGAAAAGAACTGGACTCTGAGCCTGAGCAATCACTCACAGCCGGTTTTGCAGTGATCTCATGCCGAAGCCGGCAACGTCTGAAAACTGAAATACTGCTTCAGCGCCCCCACCAACTGCTTATATTCCGGAGGAGCCCGTTGCAGGCTGAAGCCGGCGTCATAGTGATGAGGGGTTGCGTCTTCGTGACACCACAGGCAACAGGCCTGCAGGTCGATGATCCGCTGGCCACCTTCGCTGGCGGGAATTTTCAGGCGCAGGTTGAAGTCCGCGCCGATCATCATCGGCAGCTGGCTGATCAGCATCAGCCCGTCTTCGGAGACATTGCCCAGATAGCCTATGGGTTTGCCGGTGATGCTGTTGAACACTTTCAGGAAGGACGGCAGTTGATGCCGCTCGATTCGGCGGTCGGTAAACATGTGCAATTTCGCTATGCAAGGCTCTTAAGCAGAGCCGCACTACTGCTTCGGAACGGGTACGCATCAAGTCTTTGCCCGCTCTCCCCGCTCCCGGTGCGCCAGTCCTGACAGCGCTGAGTCCTGCTTGTGCCGGTCACAGGTGTTGCCCCGGTTCAGAGGCAAGGCTCTAAAACCGGTTCCCTGGACTATAGCTCACCACCGCCGGTGATCCAGCGATCAGAAGGTTACTGCCATCAGAACTGCGTCGGTTTAACGGCCGCTGCACTGCGCGTCGGATAGTGGCCCAGGCTCTGCAGGGTTTCAATGCGGGCATGGGCGCGGTAGGCGTACTCGCTCTGTGGATAGGACGCCATGATGAACTGATAGGTCTGGGCCGCGTCGATAAACATCTTCTGTCGCTCCAGGCACAGGCCGCGCATCATCGACACTTCCGGCCACACGTAAGGCCGCGCGCGGCTGTCGCGTTCGACCTTGGACAGTTCAAGCATCACCTGCTCGCAATTGCCCCGGTCATAGGCGCTGTAGGCATTGTTCAAATGATGGTTCATCGACCAACGGGTGCAGCCCGTGACGCTGAGGGCGCTGATGGCTAGGGCGGCAATGAGCACGAATCGCATGGGGGGATCTCCTGTCTTGAACCCTGTATCGACCCGTGGTCGGAAATCTTCAGGCTGCGGATGCAAAGTTGTGAGGTTCAATAAAGAAAGCGATAAGTAGTGCATTCGAACAATGACTACAACTTCGGAGCATAGTAGCCTCACTCAGCGCTTGAACTCAGGAGTCTTTGCATGTCCGTCCGTCGTACCAAAATCGTCGCCACCCTTGGCCCGGCCAGTAACTCGCCGGAAGTTCTCGAACAGCTGATTCTGGCTGGCCTGGACGTCGCCCGCCTGAACTTCTCCCACGGCACCCCCGACGAGCACAAGGCTCGCGCGAAGCTGGTGCGTGACCTTGCCGCCAAGCACGGCCGCTTCGTCGCCCTGCTGGGTGACCTGCAAGGCCCGAAAATCCGTATCGCCAAATTCACCAACAAGAAGATCGAGCTGAAGATCGGTGATCAATTCACCTTCTCCACCAGCCATCCTCTGACCGAAGGCAACCAGCAAGTGGTCGGCATCGACTACCCGGACCTGGTCAAGGACTGCGGCGTGGGCGACGAGCTGCTGCTCGACGACGGTCGCGTAGTGATGCGCGTCGATACCGCCACTGCCACCGAACTGAACTGCACCGTGACCATCGGCGGCCCGCTGTCCGACCATAAAGGCATCAACCGTCGCGGTGGCGGCCTGACTGCTCCGGCCCTGACTGAAAAAGACAAGGCTGACATCAAGCTCGCTGCGGAAATGGAAGTCGACTACCTCGCGGTATCCTTCCCGCGTGACGCCGCCGACATGGAATACGCCCGTCAACTGCGCGACGAAGCCGGCGGCACTGCCTGGCTGGTGGCGAAGATCGAACGCGCCGAAGCCGTGGCCGATGACGAAACCCTCGACGGCCTGATCAAGGCGTCCGACGCTGTGATGGTTGCCCGTGGTGACCTGGGTGTGGAAATCGGCGACGCCGAACTGGTGGGCATCCAGAAGAAGATCATTCTTCACGCACGCCGCCACAACAAGGCGGTGATCGTCGCGACCCAGATGATGGAGTCGATGATCCAGAACCCGATGCCAACCCGCGCCGAAGTGTCCGACGTAGCCAACGCCGTGCTCGACTACACCGACGCCGTGATGCTCTCGGCCGAAAGTGCTGCCGGCCTGTACCCGCTGGAAGCCGTTCAGGCCATGGCGCGTATCTGCGTCGGTGCCGAAAAGCACCCGACCAGCAAGACCTCCAGCCACCGCATTGGCAAAGAGTTCGAGCGCTGCGACGAAAGCATCGCACTGGCGACCATGTACACCGCCAACCACTTCCCGGGCGTGAAGGCGATCATCGCCCTGACCGAAAGTGGCTACACCCCGCTGATCATGTCGCGTATCCGTTCCTCGGTGCCGATCTACGCGTTCACCCCACACCGCGAAGCCCAGGCACGCGCGGCGATGTTCCGTGGCGTGTACACCATCCCGTTCGATCCAGCCTCGCTGGCGCCGAACGAAGTCAGCCAGAAGGCGATCGACGAGCTGGTCAAGCGCGGCGTAGTCGAGAAAGGCGACTGGGTCATCCTGACCAAGGGCGACAGCTACCACACCACCGGCGGCACCAACGGCATGAAGATCCTGCACGTTGGCGATCCGATGGTCTGAGTGACCGCTCGCTGAAAAACAAAAGCCCCGCCATGTGAATGGCGGGGCTTTTTGCATTCTGATCCATTTTTTGTTTTGCCTGATCCGGCCCCTTCGCGAGCAAGCTCGCTCCCACAGTTTTTGCGGTGAATCCCAATCCCTGTGGGAGCGAGCTTGCTCGCGAAGGGGCCGGCCCAGTCAGCGAAAGATTCAATGCCGCTTGATGAACCCGGTCAACGCCGCCAACGCTTCCGGTGACCGCAACCGCTGTGTGAACAACGCCCCCTCCTCTTCTATTACCTTGCGCAACAGCTCCCGGTCCGGCGCTTTCATCAATTGCTTGCTGATCCGCACCGCTTCCGGTGGCAACGACTCAAAACGCAGCGCCATCTCCCGCCCCTTGGCCAGGGCCTCTTCGCCACTGCCCAAGGCTTCATTGGCAATGCCCCACGCAGCCGCCTGTTCACCGCTGAAACTTTCACCCAGCAGCAACAACTCCGCCGCTTTGGCCTGCCCGAGCAAGCGCGGCAGGATCAGGCTGGAACCGAACTCAGGGCACAAACCAAGGTTGACGAACGGCATGCGCAAGCGCGCATCACGGCTGACATAGACCAGATCGCAATGCAGCAACATCGTCGTGCCAATGCCCACCGCCGCCCCGGCCACGGTGGCGATCACCGGTTTGCGACATTCGAGCAGGCCCCGCATGAACTGGAACACCGGGCTGTCGAGGCTGGTCGGTGGTTGCTGGATGAAGTCGGCGATGTCGTTGCCGGCGGTGAAGCACTCGGCAGAGCCGCTGATCAGTACGGCATTGATCTCGGGGTCGCTGTCGGCCTGTTTCAGCGCCTCGGCCAAGCGGCTGTACATGGCGCGGGTCAGGGCATTTTTCTTGTCCGGGCGATTCAGGCGCAGGGTCAACAGGCCGCGTTCGCGTTCAACTTGGATGGCATCGGTCATGGCAGGTCTCGCGTCTGAAAAGTCAGCGCTCAACCACGGGGCAGGAACACATCGGCCAGCAGTTGATTGCGCGGCAATCCCATCAGGTACAGGCGGCGGGCGAAGGCGTCGACACTGTCGGGGGCTCCGCAGAGTAAGGCCAGGGTTTGCCGGGAAACAAGCCGCAGTTGCGCCAAATCCGCTGGCAACCCGGCCGGGGTCCACAGCTCGACACTCAGGTTCGGACGGCTGGCGGCCATGGCCTGCAGTGGTTTGGCCAGGTAGTGTTCATCGGCATCATGGGCCAGGTGAATGACGCGAATGGCACCCTGGTGATCCTGACGCAGCGCTTCGCGCAGCACACCAAACAATGGCCCCAGCCCGGTACCGGCCGCCATCAGCCACAACGGCCGGGCGTGCCAGTCCGGATCGTAATGCAAGGCACCGCCGCGCAGTTCACCGAGACGGATCGGATCGCCGATGCGCAATTGCCTGGCCGCATCGCTGAATTCCCCGGGCTTGCGGCAATCGAGATGGAACTCCAAAAAACGGTCTTCCTGCGGCAGGCTGGCGAGGGAATACGGCCGCGCCACTTTGCCTGCCCACAACACCAGGTGCTGGCCAGCGCTATAGCGCAATGAGCGCTGCGGGACCACCCGCAAGCGCAGCACCGTGGTGCTCAGCCAATCGACGGCAGCCACTTCGGCCGGTCGGCCATCGGTTTGCGGGTCGAAGGCGTGCACCTGCAAGTCCTCGACCACCTGGCACTGGCACGCCAGGCGCCAGCCCTGTTCACGCTGCTGTGCGCTCAGGGCATCGGGGCGGCTGTCGCTCGGCAGGCCCCGCACACATTGCACCAGGCACGCATGGCAACTGCCGGCGCGGCAACTGTATGGCACCGCAACGCCGTTCTGATTCAACGCGTCGAGCAGATTGCTGCCCGTCGCCACCGACCAGTGCCGCTCGCCAACCCGCAGCTCAGGCATCGATGTTCTCCCACGCCGCCGCGCATCGGTTGCGACCGTCACGCTTGGCGCGATAGAGCGCCTGATCGGCCTGTTGCAGGGCGTCATCGAGGTCGTCGCCCAGTTCCAGCAGGGTCATGCCGGCGGACAGGCTGAGGTTGCGCACATTCAGACCGATCAACTCGACATCGGTGAACGCGATGCGCAGCCGCTCGCAGCACGAAGTCAAACTGTCGGCATCGCAATCGGGCAGCAGCACCACGAACTCTTCGCCGCCGTAGCGGGCCAGAACATCACCGTCGCGCAGGCACGCGTTGGCAACGCCGGCAAAGGCTTGCAGGACCTGATCACCTGCGGCATGACCGTGCAGGTCGTTGATACGCTTGAAATGGTCGAGGTCGATCAGCGCCAGGCCATGCACGACACCAGCCTCCATGGCCTTCAGCTCGCGGGAAGCCAGGCGCAGAAAATGCCGGCGATTGAACAGGCCTGTGAGCTCGTCGGTGGCCACCAGGCCTTCAAGCTGGCGCATCATTCCCCGCAGAGTGTCCTGGTGCGCCTGCAATGCAAAACGCCGCTGGCGCATACGCTTTCGCGAGGCCTGGACATGGCGGGCATACAGCACCAGCCACACCAGCACGATGAACAGCACGCAGACCTGCAACACCGCCATGGCCGGGTCGGGCAGCTGGAAGTGATAGCCCTCCCACAGCGTGATCGCACTGAAACTGAGAAACACCAGCAACGCGCAACGCACAAAGGATCGGCGCGACAGATGGAACAGGCCAAACAGCAGGATCAGGACGTAAAACACCAGAAACGCACCCCGGGCTTCGTCCAGATGGGCGATCAGCCAGGTTTGCCAGCCCAGCCCCAGCAACACTTGTGCCTCGGTCAGGCTGGGGTCGGCGAAACGCAGGTTGCAGCCGCTGTAAAACACCGCGAACAGGGTGGCCTGGCTGATCACCACCAGCGCACTGCCGATGGCGACACTGGAAAGCGGCGCGTCGTAGTGACCAGTGAAAAATGCCAGCCAAAGCAACAGCAAGGCCAGGGCATAGGTGCCGGCCGCAAGGGCGAAACGTTTGAGCAACAGGCGCTGGATGGCGTTTTGGGTCAATCGTTGACTCACCAAATGAAAGGAGACTGACAGAGCGTCCTACTCTACAGACCGTATGTCACTTTAGTGGCGTGGCCGATAAATGACCATTCAATTTTCGGGGGTGGATAAGTGACCTCAATCGCATGAATCATCCCCCCTGCAGGAGCTGGCTTGCCAGCGATGGCGTACTCGCAGGCGGTGCGGTCGTTGCCTGATCCACCGCTTTCGCTGGCAGGCCAGCTCCTACAGGGTTTTATGCATCTTATAAGACCAACGATTGACTACCGGCGCGTGTGCCCTTGGGCGAGGCGCGCTATACTGCCGCGCCTTTTTAGCGTCGCGCCAGCATGCCCGGCGTGCCTTGAAAGGTGCTTGCAACCGACCGATGCACCCAAGCTGCAAGCACCTTATTGAATGTTCCCGTCTTTTAGAGGAGCGCGACTCATGACCGTGATCAAGCAAGACGACCTGATTCAGAGCGTTGCCGACGCCCTGCAATTCATTTCCTACTACCACCCCGTGGATTTCATCCAGGCGATGCACGAGGCCTACCTGCGCGAAGAATCGCCAGCGGCCCGTGACTCCATGGCGCAAATCCTGATCAACTCGCGCATGTGCGCCACCGGCCACCGTCCGATCTGCCAGGACACCGGCATCGTCACCGTGTTTGTCCGCGTGGGCATGGACGTGCGCTGGGATGGCGCCACCATGGGCCTGGACGACATGATCAACGAGGGCGTACGTCGCGCCTACAACCTGCCGGAAAACGTCCTGCGTGCTTCGATCCTCGCCGACCCGGCGGGCGCTCGCAAGAACACCAAGGACAACACCCCGGCCGTTATCCACTACTCCATCGTTCCGGGTAACACCGTGGAAGTGGACGTGGCAGCCAAGGGCGGCGGCTCCGAGAACAAGTCGAAGATGGCCATGCTCAACCCGTCCGACTCGATCGTCGACTGGGTTCTGAAGACCGTGCCAACCATGGGCGCCGGCTGGTGCCCACCGGGCATGCTCGGCATCGGCATCGGCGGCACTGCCGAGAAAGCCGCTGTCATGGCCAAGGAAGTGTTGATGGAATCCATCGACATTCACGAGCTCAAAGCGCGTGGTCCGCAGAACCGCATTGAAGAAATGCGCCTGGAGCTGTTCGAGAAGGTCAACCAACTGGGCATCGGCGCCCAGGGCCTCGGTGGCCTGACCACCGTGCTCGACGTGAAGATCATGGACTACCCGACCCACGCCGCCTCCCTGCCGGTGTGCATGATCCCGAACTGCGCCGCCACCCGTCACGCGCACTTCGTGCTCGACGGTTCCGGCCCGGCCTCGCTGGAAGCGCCACCGCTGGACGCCTACCCGGAAATCGTCTGGGAAGCCGGCCCGTCGGCCCGTCGCGTCAACCTCGACACCCTGACCCCGGAAGACGTGCAGAGCTGGAAGCCAGGCGAAACCGTCCTGCTCAACGGCAAGATGCTCACCGGTCGCGACGCGGCGCACAAGCGCATGGTCGAGATGCTGAACAAGGGCGAAACCCTGCCGGTGGACCTCAAGGGTCGCTTCATCTACTACGTCGGCCCGGTCGATCCGGTCGGTGACGAAGTGGTTGGCCCGGCTGGCCCTACCACCGCGACGCGGATGGACAAGTTCACCCGCCAGATCCTCGAGCAGACTGGCTTGCTGGGCATGATCGGCAAGTCCGAGCGCGGCCCGACCGCGATCGAAGCGATCAAGGACAGCAAGGCCGTGTACCTGATGGCCGTCGGCGGCGCCGCATACCTGGTCGCCCAGGCGATCAAGAAGTCCAAGGTGCTGGCGTTCGCCGAACTGGGCATGGAAGCGATCTACGAGTTCGAGGTCAAGGACATGCCGGTGACCGTTGCGGTCGACAGCAAGGGCGAGTCCGTACACATCACCGGTCCTGCCATCTGGCAGAAAAAGATCAGTGAAAGTCTGGCGGTGGAAGTGCAATAAGCGCTTAACCGCTTATTAAAAAAGAGCCGCGCTGTTTGTACGACAGCGCGGCTTTTTTGTACCTGCTGGTCAACAACCCCCGGGGACTGACCTACCATCACTTTTAGTGAGCGGTTTTACGCACACGCAGCCCCTGTCATACCTCGCCAAAGGCCTAGTTTTGAATGTCCGTGACCTACCTGCCGCTGGAAGCCTGGAATAAACACTGGACACTCGACGGCTCGCTGGTGCGCTGTCGGCTGTGTGGGAGCGTTCAGGACCTCACGGACGCCGGCGCTTTTCGGCATGCACTCGGCTGTAAAGCCTGGGGACTGCAGGCCCAATACCCCAGCGGGGAACTAGCTGCGCTGCTGCAGCAGAAAATCCAAGCGGGGTTGTTTTGATGAGCGCCATGCTCGAGGACGGCGCCGTGCGTGAGGTGCTGGTCATTCGAAGCGTTTCACAGTGAAACGCTTGGGAATGTTCTCGGGGGTAACGCCGCACAAGGCGACTCATCAGCGTCCATTTACTCGTCGAGTTTCCCCCTGAGCATGGGAAACGTTTCTCCGTGAAACACTCATGCGTTTTCACCAGTTCGCCCTCTACCGAACCCGTGGAGCCCATCAGGATCCCGACGACAGCCCGTCTGAACAGACCGGGTTAGCCAACAGAATGCATGAAGCACACTTGAACAATGATGATCTGAGTAACTCCGGGAGCTCGGTAGTTTCGTTGGGGAAACTGACAGATGAACTGGAACAGATGAGACGAAACATGAGTCGTTGAAAGCTCAAGGTATCCACTCGGGCGCAGTGAGATGAGATCTGGCGCAAGATAGTCCGCATGCTATCTTGCGCCTCCTATCTTTTGTCCGATTTCCGTTCGATGCTCCCGACCTCCAGATCCCTGCGCCTGGCGCTCTACACCTTGTTGATCATCGCCGGTGCCGCCATCGCCGCCGCCCTGGCCATGCGCCACGCCGTGCGCCAGTCAATGGTCGAAGATGCCGCCCGCGCCAATCAGCAACTGGCGCTGTATGCCACGTCCCTGCATACCCTGATCGAACGATACCGTGCCCTGCCCGCCGTGCTGGCGCTGGATCCGGAGCTGCGCTTGGCGCTCAAGGGGACGGTGAATCCCGAGCAGCAGGATGCGTTGAACCGCAAACTGGAAAAGATCAACGGCGCCGCCAACTCCTCGACCCTGGAATTGCTCGATCGCACCGGCCTCGCCGTGGCGGCGAGCAACTGGCGTTTGCCCAGCAGTTATGTCGGCCACAACTACGGTTTCCGGCCCTATTTCAACCAGACCCGCACCCAGGGCACCGGGCGCTTCTACGCCGTGGGGGTGACCAGCGGAATTCCCGGTTACTTCCTCTCCAGCGCGGTCAGCGATGACGACGGCCAATTCCTCGGCGCCATGGTGGTGAAACTGGAGTTTCCCGAACTGGAACGCGAGTGGCGTCAGGGCAGCGACACGCTGCTGGTCAGCGATGCACGCGGGATCATCTTCATCGCCAACCAGCCGGGCTGGCGCTATCGCCTGCTCAAGCCGCTGAGCGACAGCGATCACACTGAACTCAAGGCCACCCGCCAGTACGACAAGCAGCCGCTGACGCCGCTTGAGTTTCAATCGTTGCGGCGTTTCGACGACAACAGCGACCTGGCCCGGGTCGATGGCCCGGACGGCAAGGCGGATTACCTGTGGGAATCCCTGCCGCTGAGCACCGAGGGCTGGACCCTGCACCTGCTGCGTCGCCCGCAGGTCGCCTTCGAAGACAGCCGCAACGCCGCGCTTGCCGCGGCCGGTTTGTGGCTGACCCTGGTGTTCCTGTTGCTGTTTCTCAACCAGCGCTGGCGCTTGGCCAAACTGCGTCAGCGCAGTCGCGAAGAACTCGAACGACTGGTAGAAGAACGCACCCGCGACCTGCGCACCGCCCAGGAAGGCCTGGTGCAATCGGCCAAACTCGCGGCGCTGGGGCAGATGTCCGCCGCCCTGGCCCATGAGATCAACCAGCCGCTCACCGCCCAGCGCATGCAGTTGGCGACCTTGCGCCTGCTGCTCGACCACGGGCGGGTCGATGACGCCTACAAGGCGCTCAAACCGGTGGATGAAATGCTCACGCGCATGGCCGCCCTCACCGGCCACCTGAAAACCTTCGCCCGCAAAAGCCCCAGCGGCTTGCGCGAACGCCTGGACCTGGCGGCGGTGGTCGACCAGTCGCTGCAACTGCTCGACACCCGGCTGCGCGACGAACAGGTCAGCACGGTGCTGCACCTGACGCGCCCTGCCTGGGTGCGTGGCGATGCGATTCGTCTGGAACAGGTGCTGATCAACCTGCTGCGCAACGCCCTCGATGCGATGCAGGATAAACCCTGCAAACGCCTGGAAATCCGCCTCGAGGCCGACGAACAATTGTGGCGCCTGAGCGTCATCGACAACGGTGCTGGCATTGCCGAGGAAAATCTGTCCAAAGTCTTCGATCCGTTCTTCACCACCAAACCGGTGGGCGAAGGACTGGGGATCGGGCTGGCCGTGTCCTTTGCCATCGTTCACGAATCCGGCGGGCGCCTGAGTGCCGGCAATCATGACAAAGGTGCCGTATTTACCCTGACCTTGCCCATCGACCAGGAGGTGCATGAACCATGCTGAACTCAGTGATGGTGGTCGACGACGAAAGCAGCATCCGCAGTGCCGTCGAGCAATGGTTGAGCCTGTCGGGGTTCGAGGTGCAGCTGTTCAGCCGCGCCGACGAGTGCCTGGCGCAGTTGCCGAAGCATTTTGCCGGGGTGATTCTCAGCGATGTGCGCATGCCCGGCATGACCGGGCTGGAACTGCTGGCCGAGGTGCAACGACGGGATGCCGATTTGCCGGTGATCCTGCTGACCGGACACGGCGATGTACCTATGGCCGTCGAGGCCATGCGCGACGGGGCCTACGATTTCCTCGAAAAACCCTTCAGCCCGGAAACCCTGCTCGGCAGCCTGCGCCGCGCCCTCGACAAGCGCCGGCTGGTCCTGGAAAACCGCGCGCTGCACGAGCAGGCGGACAACCGCGCAAAACTGGATGCCACGCTGCTCGGCGTGTCCCGTGGCCTGCAGACCCTGCGTCGGCAGGTGCTGGACCTGGCAGCCCTGCCGGTCAACGTGTTGATTCGCGGGGAAACCGGTAGTGGCAAGGAGCTGGTTGCGCGTTGCCTGCACGACTTCGGGCCACGGGCCGACCAACCCTTTGTCGCGCTCAATTGCGCGGCCATCCCCGAGCAACTGTTCGAGGCCGAGCTGTTCGGCCACGAAAGCGGCGCGTTCACCGGGGCGTCCGGCAAGCGCATTGGCAAACTGGAATACGCCGACGGCGGCACGCTGTTTCTCGATGAAATCGAAAGCATGCCCTTGGCCCAGCAGGTGAAATTGCTACGGGTGTTGCAAGAGCAAAAGCTTGAACGACTGGGTTCGAACCAGAGCATCCGCGTGGATTTGCGCATCATCGCCGCGACCAAACCAGACCTGCTCGACGAGGCTCGGGCCGGGCGTTTTCGTGAGGACCTGGCCTATCGTCTGAACGTCGCCGAGTTGCGTTTGCCGCCGTTGCGCGACCGGCGCGAGGACATCCCGTTGCTCTACGAGTCGTTTGCCCGCCACGCTGCCGAACGCCTGGGCCGGACCTTGCCGCCGTTGAGCGGTCCGCAGTTGAGCCATCTATTGAGCCACGACTGGCCGGGCAATGTGCGCGAACTGGCGAACGTCGCCGAGCGTCAGGTATTGGGACTCGGTGAGCCGGAGCCCTTGGGCATAGAGCCCGGCCAGTCACTGGCGGCGCAGCAGGAAGCGTTCGAAGCGCAATGCCTGCGCGCCGCGTTGACCCGGCATAAGGGCGATGTGAAAGCGGTGCTCGAAGAACTGCAACTGCCGCGCCGGACCTTCAATGAAAAGATGCAGCGGCATGGGTTGAGCCGGGAGATGTTCCTGCAAGAGAACTGAGTTTTTGCGGTGGCTGTTCTGGCCCCATCGCGAGCAAGCCCGCTCCCACAGTGGGTCTGTGTACGCCGAACATTGTGGGAGATGCAGCGGCATGGGTTGAGCCGGGAGATGTTCCTGCAAGAGAACTGAGTTTTTTGCGGTGCCTGTTCTGGCCCCTTCGCGAGCAAGCCCGCTCCCACAGTGGGTCTGTGTACACCGAACATTGTAGGAGCGAGCCTGCTCGCGATGAGGCCGGCAAAGGCAATACAAATACACCGCCGGATGAGCAACTTTCCGCTCACCACCACCCGCAGATAAGCGGATTTCCGCTCAACAAAACACCCTGCCCCCTCTAAACCGGCCCTCTCCCCCTTGGCACAGCTCCTGCTATAGCCCCTGCAGGCTGCGTTTAAACGCGCTCCACAAAAACAATTAAACGAAGGATCCTTCAATGGATAACTCCAACTCCCTGCCGCTTGGGTCGGCTGCCGTGCCGGCCAAAGAAAGAACCACGTCCAGCCGCATCAAATCGATCTTCAGCGGCTCCGTTGGCAACATGGTCGAGTGGTACGACTGGTACGTCTACGCCGCTTTCTCCCTGTACTTCGCCAAGACCTTCTTCCCCAAAGGCGACACCACCGCCCAACTGCTCAACACCGCCGCGATCTTCGCCGTGGGCTTCCTGATGCGTCCGATCGGTGGCTGGCTGATGGGTCTGTATGCCGACAAGGTCGGGCGCAAAAAGGCCCTGATGGCCTCGGTGTACCTGATGTGCTTCGGCTCGCTGCTGATCGCCCTGAGCCCAAGCTATGAAGTCATCGGCATCGGCGCGCCGATCCTGCTGGTGTTCGCGCGCTTGCTGCAAGGCTTGTCGGTCGGTGGCGAATACGGCACCTCGGCCACGTACCTCAGCGAGATGGCGACCAAGGAACGTCGCGGCTTCTACTCCAGCTTCCAGTACGTGACGTTGATCTCCGGCCAGCTCATCGCCCTGGCGGTGCTGATCGTGCTGCAACAATTGCTGACCACCGAAGAGCTCTACGCCTGGGGCTGGCGCATCCCGTTCGCCATTGGCGCGTTGTGTGCCGTGGTTGCGTTGTACCTGCGTCGCGGCATGGAAGAGACCGAGTCCTTCACCAAGAAAGAAAAAGCCAAGGAAAGCGCGATGCGCACCTTGATGCGTCACCCCAAGGAACTGATGACCGTGGTCGGCCTGACCATGGGCGGCACCCTGGCGTTCTACACCTACACCACCTACATGCAGAAATACCTGGTGAACACCGTCGGCATGAGCATTTCCGACTCCACCACCATTTCTGCCGCCACGCTGTTCCTGTTCATGTGCCTGCAACCGGTCATCGGCGGGCTGTCGGACAAAATCGGTCGCCGGCCGATCCTGATTGCCTTCGGCATTCTGGGTACGCTGTTCACCGTGCCGATCCTCACCACCCTGCACACCATCCAGACCTGGTGGGGCGCGTTCTTCCTGATCATGGCGGCGCTGATCATCGTCAGCGGCTACACCTCGATCAACGCAGTGGTGAAAGCCGAACTGTTCCCGACCGAAATCCGTGCCCTGGGCGTTGGCCTGCCGTACGCACTGACCGTATCGATTTTCGGCGGCACCGCTGAATACATTGCGCTGTGGTTCAAGAGCATCGGCATGGAGACGGGTTACTACTGGTACGTCACGGCGTGCATTGCCGTGTCGTTGTTGGTGTACGTCACCATGAAAGACACCCGCAAGCATTCGCGGATTGTCACCGACTGATCGCCAATCGACGCTCACTGCAACGGTGAACGCCAAGGCCCTTCGCGAGCGACCTCGCGAAGGGCACCATTCATCTCCCCCTCCAGCAAGATAATCATCGGTTAATTCACTGGCCGCACCCTGCAGCCGAGTGCATCCAAATCGACAGGACGCACGTATATCCGTTACAGGCCTCGAAAAAGCGTCTGAACGTAACCATTGCGAACGTACCTGGAGTACCCGTCATGAAAACCCGACTGATCCTTGCCCTGACCCTTTCCGTGCTGGCTGCCAATGCCTTTGCAGCTGACGGCTACGACAAAACCGGCTCGGCCTCCTACGGCGCCGGTACCAGCGCTGCCATCGAACACGCCCATTCGGGCACCTATGCCTCCGATGGCTTCGATAAAACAGGCAGCGCAGAAGCTATCGGCTGAATGTGGAGGGAAGTTCACAGCTCGGCTTCAAAACCTGTAGGAGCGAGCTTGCTCGCGAAAGCATTCTTGCAGACCACACAGCGCTTGAATGTGAAACCGCTATCGCGAGCAAGCTCGCTCCTACAATGATCTTCATCCGACTGGAAATCTGCGCCGCGTGCTTGCACCATGAGCGTCTCCCGCAAGTTCCGGAACTCACCCCATGCCCGACGACATCCACTTCTACGAACCCGCCAACGGCCACGGCCTGCCCCACGATCCGTTCAATGCCATCGTCGGCCCGCGTCCGATTGGCTGGATCTCTTCACAGGATGCCGGGGGCCGCTTGAACCTGGCGCCCTACAGTTTCTTCAATGCCTTCAACTACATTCCGCCGATCATTGGCTTTTCCAGCATCGGTCGCAAAGACAGCCTGAACAACATCGAACAGACGGGCGAGTTCGCCTGGAACCTGGCCACTCGGCCGTTGGCTGAACAGATGAACCAGAGCTGCGCCAATGTCGGACCGGATATCAATGAATTCGAATTGAGCGGACTGACCACCGTTGCTTCAAAAATTATCCAGGTGCCACGCGTTGCCGAAAGCCCGGTGTCCTTCGAGTGCAAGGTCACGCAGATCATTCAGTTGCAACGGGCGGACGGCAATGTGGTGCCGACATGGCTGATTCTCGGCGAGGTGGTCGCCGTGCATATTGCCAAATGGCTGTTGAAGGATGGGATATACGACACCGCCGCGGCAGAACCGATTCTGCGCGGCGGCGGGCCGGCGGATTATTTCCAGCTGGGGCCTGAGGCCTTGTTCAAGATGTACCGCCCAGGGCGGTGAAGTCATTACCAGAGCAGGTCGGTGTCTTCTTTGACGTCCTTGAGATGGAGCAGCTCTTTGGCGGCAGCCAGATCGGCATCATGGGCGGTTTTAAAGACCTGGCCTTCCAGCACTTTGTGAAAACGCGGGGCGCCGGAACCATCCAGCGCTTTGACAGCGATAGCGGCGTGGTAACCACCCTCGCCCGGTACTACAGCGGAAACAGCTTCGAAGTGATCAAAGGCTTTACGTGCCATGTCGCGAATCCTGGCTGGTTGAGAATGCTGTCATTAAACCCTCAACCGGCCAGTTTGTGTACCTCTGCCCCGGACTGACCGAGGGCCTGCGCCGCCGACACATCCTTGAAGGTGTGAAAATCCAGGCTGTTGACCACCAGATCCTGCACCAGCTCGGCAAAAACCTCCATCGCCGGCGTGCTGAAGTACGCGGTCATGGCCTGTTGATTGCTCCAGAAACCGGACACCAGCCACAGCTGCGGATCGCACTGCGAATGCTGCAAGGCAAAGCTCAGGCAGCCTGGCGCTGCGCGGGACGGTTCGATCAGGGCGCTGAGGCGTACACCGAGTTCCGCCGAACGACCGGCGCGCGCTCGAACGAAGGCCATATGACTGACGGGGATCTGCTTGGACATGTTCAACCCTCCCGGGGAGTCGCGTGGCAGCCGGGGGACGGGCTGCGACAGGATCCAAGGTTAAGGGCCGCGACGCCTGTCTCGTTAGTCGATTCCTGCCGGCGTGTTGCACAATCCTGCGAAACTGCATGGACAGCCTGTAACAAGCGGTAAAACTCTGTCACGGTTCTGTCATACGAGTTTCAAGCAAGTTTTTCAGGCACAAGGCTCTAGTGGCAACGCCACCGGTCGACCCCAGGCAGAATCAGGCAAGCATCTGGCAGGATGTGTCTACCGCTGCCACTTGCACAAACTTATGCTCTGCTCCATTCCCTCCATGCCTTGCCGAGGATGCCGCGCATGTCGTCGCTCGATCACTTTCAAGCCCCGCTGGACACCGACATGGAAAAACAGCGCGCGGAACTGGCGGCGATCATCCGCCGTAACACCGCCGAAGATGGCAGTTATGCCACCGCCATCGGCTCGCTATTCATGTCGCGTCACAGCCAGTCCCACGAGTTCGCCCCCGGGCTGGCGCAACCGGCGCTGTGCATCATGGCCCAGGGGCGCAAGGAAGTTCGGCTGGCCGATGAATACTTCAATTACGACCCGTTGAACTACCTGGTGGTCTCGGTCTCGATGCCGCTGAGTGGACGGGTGGTGGATGTCTCGGCCGAGGAACCGATCCTGGCCTTGCGCCTGGACATCGACCCGGCGGAAATCACCGCACTGATCGCCGACGCCGGCCCCCTCGGCGTGCCCACCCGGCCGACCGGGCGCGGGCTGTATGTCGAGCGGCTCGACACCGCCATGCTCGACGCCGTGCTGCGCCTGGCACGCTTGCTGGACACGCCGAAAGACATCGCCATGCTGGCGCCGCTGATTCGCCGGGAGATCCTCTATCGATTGTTGCGCAGCAAGCAAGGGCATCGGCTGTACGAAATCGCCATCACCAACAGTCAGAGCCATCGCATCAGCCAGGCGATCAAATGGCTCAACGGCAATTTTGAACAGCCGTTGCGCATCGATGATTTGGCCAAAGAGGTGAACCTGAGCGTGTCGACGCTGCATCACCGCTTCAAGGCGATGACGGCGATGAGTCCGTTGCAGTATCAGAAGCAGTTGCGTCTGCAAGAAGCGCGGCGGTTGATGCTGGCCGAAGGGTTGGAGGCTTCGGCGGCGGGGTATCGCGTCGGGTATGAAAGTCCGTCGCAGTTCAGCCGTGAATACAGCCGGTTGTTCGGGGCGCCGCCGTTGCGGGATCTGGCGCGGTTGCGCTTGTCAGTCTGATCCAGAATTTGTGTTGATTGTGCCGGCCTCATCGCGAGCAGGCTCACTCCCACAAAGGATCTCCAGTGAACACAACATTTGTGAACACCTCAGATCCATTGTAGGAGCGAGCCTGCTCGCGATGAAGCCAGTGAGGCCAGCATCAAACCTGGATCAAGCCCCGAGTACCCGGCAAGCCTCCACCGGCAAGGTCACCGACACCGGATGCCCAACGCTCAGGCCAAAGCCCTGACACGGCGTACTCAGTGCGGTAAACGACACTCCGGAACATTCGACCGTGGTCTCGATGGTCGCACCGATATCGCGCACGAACGTCACCTTGCCCAGCAAGCGGTTGCCCGCGGTCGCCTGAGGTGCGGACAGTTGCAGGTCTTCCGGACGAATCAGCATCTTCACCTTTTCCCCTGCCGCAATGCTCGTGCAGATTGGCACTTGCAGCGCATCGCCGCCCGGCAGGCTGACCTTGCCATTACCCAGCGCCGTGGCCGGGAAGATGTTGCCCGAGCCGATGAAGTCCGCGACGAACTCGTTGGCCGGGTGCCGGTAGATTTCAATCGGCGTGCCCACCTGTTGCACTTTGTGCTCACCCAGTACAACCACGATATCAGCCATGGTCATGGCCTCGCGCTGGTCGTGGGTCACCATGATGGTGGTGATGTTCAGGCGTTGTTGCAGTTGACGAATCTCCACCTGCATCGACTCACGCAGCTTGGCGTCCAGCGCCGACAGCGGTTCATCCAGCAGAAGGATTTTCGGGTGATTGGCAATTGCCCGGGCAATCGCCACACGCTGGCGTTGCCCGCCGGACAGCTTGGCCACCGGACGATCAATCATTTGCTGCAACTGGATCAGTTCCAGCAACTCCACCACCCGCGCCTGCTGATCAGCCTTGCTGACCCCGCGCAACTTCAACGGATAGGCGATGTTCTCGCCCACGGTCATGTGCGGGAACAGCGCCAGGGACTGGAACACCATGCCGAAGTTGCGCAGGTGCGCCGGGGTGTTGCCGATGTCCTCGCCGTCCAGGCGGATCTCGCCGCCGGTCAGGGTTTCAAGGCCGGCAATCATGCGCAGCAAGGTGGTTTTGCCGCAGCCCGAAGGGCCGAGGAAACACACCAGTTTGCCCTCGGGCAAATGCAGGTTCACATCCGTTACCGCGCAGGCCGAGCCGTAATGTTTCTCGACGTTTTCCAGAATCAGACCAGTCATGTGAATCACCTCAAGAAATCAGAACGAAACGCCACCTTCACCAACCAGCTTCTCCAGCGCCCAGATCAGGACGAAGTCGATCAGCACGATCAGCACGGCAAACGAAAATACGGTTGGGTCGAGCGAAGACACGGTGCGGCTGTACATCCAGATCGGCACGGTCATCACATCGATGGTGTAGAGGAAATAGGTCACGGTGAATTCGTTGAACGAGACGATGAACGCCAGCAGCATGCCCGCCAGGATCCCCGACTTCATCAACGGCACCACCACATCGACAATCGCCCGCAGCGGTGAGGCACCGAGCATTTGCGCGGCCTCTTCGACTTCGCTGCCAATGGAGAGCATTGCCGCCGTGCAGTTCTTCACCACGAACGGCAACGCCAGGATCACGTGGGCAATCACCAACCGCGAGGTGGTCATCTGGAACGGCAGGCTGTCGAACACCAGCAGCAACGCCAGGCCCAGCACCACCATCGGGAACACCAGGGGCAGCGACATCAGTTGCAGCGCCACGGCCTTGCCGCGGAACTCGCAACGGGTCAGCGCGTATGCCGCCGGCACGGCGATGATGGTCGCGAAGACCATGGTCAGGCACGACACCATCAGGCTGGTGGTCATGGCTTTGCCCAGGCTCAGCACGTCGCTGGCGTCCGGCGACACAAAGGTGTGCCAGGCGGCCTTGTACCATTGCAGGCTGTAGCTGCTCGGCGGGAAGTCGAGGTTCGACGCGCCGCTGAACGACATGACGATCATGGTCAGGATCGGCAGTACCGCCAGCAGCAGGATGAAGCCAGAAAGGATGCCGGCAAACTTGCCGGTCTCGCCGGGCAACAGCCCATAACGCTTCTTGGTCAGGGTGCTCATTGGGAAGCCTCCAGCATGCGCCGACGACGGCCAGTGATGTATTCGGACAGGGTCATGATCGCGAGGGTAGTGACGATCAGCACCACACCGGCAGCGGACGCGGCGGGCCAGTTCATCAGCGGGGCGATCTGGTCATGCACCATCACCGCCAGCATCGGCACGCGCCGGCCACCGAGCAGCAACGGCACCACGAAACTGCTGGCGTTGTAGGCGAACACCAGGGTCGCGCCGGTAATGATCCCCGGCAGACTCATCGGCAATACCACTTGGCGGAACACCTGGAAGCGACTCGCGCCCAGGGTTGCGGCAGCTTCTTCGTAGCTGCGGGCGACGCCGCGCATGGCGCTGGCAATCGGCAGCACGGCCAGCGGGAAGGCGGTTTGCACCAGGCCCATCAACACGCCGTTCTGGTTGTACAACAGCATGATCGGGCGCTTGATCAGGCCCAGGCCCATCAGGGTCTGGTTGAGCATGCCACCGGGGCCGAGGATCACCAGCCAGCCGTAGCTTTGCAGCAGCAGGTTGACCAGCAGCGGCAGCAACACCGCCGCAAGGAAGATCCGTCGCACGAACGGCGAGGTCAGGCGCGACATGGTGTAGGCCACCGGGATCGCCAGAATCACTGCGATCACTGCGCTGATCAGCGCCAGGCGCAAGGTCAGCATCAGGGATTTGAGGTAATAGGGTTCCAGCAACTGGGCGTAACTGGCCAGGCTGAACCCGGACCATTCCGCGCCTTTGGTGCCCACGCTCATGCGCAGCACCAGCAGGCTGGCGGCAATCAGTACGCCAAGAAACAGCATCGACGGCGAGAGGAAAAACCAGGCGCGCGCCGTTGGCGAAACACCCCGAACGGCGCGCACGGGGGCGGCACTCAACGGATGAGTCAGAGGTTGGTGTTCCATAGCAAAGGGTCTCGTCAATGGAAAGCAGCTGACAAACACAAGACTCAAGGTCACTTTGCCCCTTGTGGGAGCGAGCTTGCTCGCGATGACTGCTTGTCAGTCGCCAATGATGTCGACTGACACTCCGCTATCGCGAGCAAGCTCGCTCCCACAGGGGATCTTCAGTGTTTGAGGATCCTGTGTAGGTCACTCGATCAGGAAGAAAAGATTTCCGTGTAACGACGAATCCACTGGTCATGCACAGTCGCCAGGAAGGCGTTGTCGTGCATGATCGCCTTCTCGGCAATCTGCTCCGGCGTGAGGATGTACGGGCTCTTGCGCGCTTCGGCGGAGATGATCGCCTTGGCGTTGACCGGGCCGTTGTAGATGTCTTCAGCCATCTTGCCCTGTACCAGCGGGTCCAGAGAGTGGTTGATGAAGGCGTAGGCCATGTCGGTATCGCCCGGACGGTTCTTCGGCATCACCGACAGCATCAGGTCGGTGTAGAAGCCTTCCTTCATGCCGAACGTGGCACCCAGACCGTAGTTCGGGTCGCGGATCTGTTTCGGGAAGAAGGCTGGCGCGTACAGGCCACCCATGTCCAGGGAACCAGTGCGGAACAGCTCGGCGATCTGGTTCGGGTTTTCACCCAGGGTCACCACACGATCTTTCAGCTCGGCGAGTTTCTTGAAGCCAGGCTCGATGTTGTGTTCGTCACCACCGGCCAGTTTGGCGGCGATGATGATCAGGTCCATGGCCTCGGTCCAGTTCGGCGGCGGCAGGAAGATGTTCGGGGCCAGCTCCGGGTCCCACAGGGCCGCGTAGCTGTCCGGCGCTTGTTTCTGGGTGCGGGTGCTGTAGACCAGGCTGTTGCACCACAGCAGGTAACCGATGCCGTGGCCGTTGGCGCCGGTACGGTATTTCTCCGGCACATCGACGAGGTTGGGAATGCGGTTGAGGTCGGGCTTTTCCAGCAGGTTGGCGGCAGCCAGACCTTCGGCGCCGACGCCTGCCAGGGTGATGATGTCGTACTGCGGACGATCACCGCCGGCCTTGAGTTTGGCGACCATTTCCGAGGTACTGCCGGTGCGGTCAGCGATGACCTTGCAGCCGTACTTGTCTTCGAAAGTCGCGGCGATGTTGCGCAGTGCAGCCAAGCCGGTGTCGTCGGACCAGGTCAGCAAACGCAGGGTCTTGCCGGCAAAACGTGTGTCGCTGGCATTGGCCTTGATGAACGGCATGCTCATGGCTGCCGCTGCAACCGAGGCTACGCCCACGGTCTTGATAAATTGACGTCTGTTCAGATCATGCTCGCCCATTACGGACTCCCTTTGTTTTTGTAGGTATGAGGCAGGTCGAAACTGTTGCATCCGCGCGACTGGACCAGCGTTATCCCCCGTATTTTCGGGGGCTTGGCTGAACCAGCAAGTTCATCCTGAGGTCGTGTAAAACACCTGACTATCGATAAAAACTCATTGAAGCCATGACGCCAGCGCATGCCTTCTTTCGGGGCATGCGGATAGGTTTTCTGTAGGAGCGAGCCTGCTCGCGATGGATGCAAGGGCACCGCGCTCATTCAGGTACCCCGCGTCATCGTTGACGTCCATCGCGAGCATGCTCGCTCCTACAGTGATCGGCGTCAGACAGCCCGAATCACGTGTTTGATTTCCTGGAAAGCCTGCAAGCCCCACGGCCCCAATTCGCGGCCGATGCTGCTCTGCTTGTAGCCGCCCCAGGCGGTCTGCGGGAAGATCACCTGTGGTGCGTTGATCCACACAAGCCCCGCCTGCAAAGCGTTGGCGACGCGGTCGGCGGTCTCGGCATTGCGCGTCACCACACTGGCGACCAGGCCGAACTGGCTGTCGTTGGCCAGGGCAATCGCTTCGGCTTCAGAGGCAAAACTGCGTACGCAGATCACCGGGCCGAAAATCTCTTCACACCACAACGCACTGTCGAGGGGCACTTCGGTGAAAACCGTCGGCTGCAAAAAATATCCGCGTGGCAGGTCGGCCGGGCGATTGCCACCGCAAACCAGCTTGGCGCCGGCGCTCAAACCGCGATCGATGTGACCGAGCACGCGCTGGTATTGCGCCTGATTGACCAGCGCGCCCATCTCTACATTCGGGTCGAACGGGTCGGCCACACGAATGGCTTCGGCACGGGCCTTCACACGGGTCAGGAATTCGTCGGCCAGCTCATCGGCCACCAGCACGCGGCTGGTGGCGGAGCACATCTGCCCGGCGTTGAAGAAACCACCGCCGCAGGCCACTTCCACCGCCAGGTCGAGATCGGCATCGGCCAGCACCAGCAGTGATGATTTGCCGCCCAGCTCCAGGCTCACGCCTTTGACGGTTTCCGCCGCCCGCTGCATGACCTGCACGCCGACCGCATTGCTACCGGTGAAGGAAATTTTCGCGATCCGCGGATCCGCCGACAACGGCGCGCCAACGGCCAGGCCGGTGCCGCACACCAGATTGAACACGCCCGCCGGCAAACCGGCTTCAGCAATGATCGTTGCCAGTTCCAGCTCCGGCAGCGGCGTCACTTCCGAAGGCTTGAGCACCACACAGCAACCGGCGGCCAGGGCCGGGGCGAGTTTCCACGCGGTGGTGACCATCGGGAAGTTCCACGGCACGATCAAGCCGACTACACCGCAAGGTTCACGGCGCAGGCGAGCGCTGAAGTCGTCGGTCGGCAGCTCAATGGCGCTGTCCTGTTTCGCATCCAGCCCTTCGGCCAGACCGGCGTAGTACTCGAACGTGGCGATCACGTCATCGACGTCGATCGCTGCTTCGAACTGCGGCTTGCCGTTGTTGCTCGATTGCAAGTGCATCAATTTTTCACGATTGGCCTGCACGCCCACGGCGATTTTGCGCAGGATCGCACCGCGTTCGGCACCCGTGGTTTTCGACCAGTCGGCGAACGCCTGGGTCGCCGCGCTCACGGCTTGAGCAACAGCGCGCTCATCGCCGCCATTCACCGTGGTCAACAGGGCTTCGGTCGCCGGGTTGATCACGCGCAGGTGTTCGTTACCGGCCGACCATTGGCCGTTGATGTACAGGCCATTCAGAGTTGTAGGAAGCGTCATTTCGACACCGCCTGCATCCACTTGGCCTGGTCGATTTCAATCAGGGTCGGGCCCTGGCGATCGGTGGCCATACGCAATGCACCACGCAGTTGCTCGACACTGCTGACCGCTTCGGCCGCACAACCCAAAGCCTTGGCCACACCGATGAAGTCCGGGGTGTAGATGTCCACGCCAACCGGCTCGATGGCGCGGTTGACCATGTATTTCTTGATCTCTTCGTAGCCCTGGTTATTCCACAGCAGCACGATCACCGGGGTACGCGCTTCGACGGCGCTGGCCAGTTCCGGCAGGGTGAATTGCAGGCCACCGTCGCCGATCAGGCACACCACCGGCGGGCGGGCACCGTTTTCAGCACTGCCGCCGAGCCAGGCGCCAATCGCGGCCGGCAAGGCGTAACCGAGGGTGCCGTAACCGGTGGACGAGTTGAACCAGCGACGCGGGCGCTCCGGGTTGAACGTCAGGTTGCCGGTGTACACCGGCTGGGTCGAATCGCCGACGAACACCGCGTCCGGCAGTTCGTGCAGCACGGTTTCGAGGAAACGGGTCTGGGCCAGGGTCGGTGCGTCCCAGGTCGCGGCCAGGTCTTCACGCAGACGTGCGGCGCGTACCTGGCCCCAATCGTTGCTGCGCTCGGCCAGGGATTTGTGCGACAGGGCGCTGAGCAAAGCCTGGGCGGCGTTGCGCGAGTCGGCCACCAGTGCCACGTGCGGCGGGTAGTTGCGCACGGTCTGGTCCGGGTCGATGTCCACGCGCAGCAGTTGGCCAGGAATCTCGAAGCCACCGGCGAAGGTCACGTCGTAGTCGGTCTCGGCCAGTTCGGTGCCGATGGCCAGGACCACATCGGCCTCGGCGACCAGCGCACGGGTGGCGACCAGGCTCTGGGTCGAACCGATCAGCAGCGGGTGGCCGGAGGCGAGCATGCCCTTGGCATTGATGGTCAGCGCGACCGGCGCGTCCAGCATCTCGGCCAGTTCAGTCAGCTCGGCCGCCGCGTCGATGGCACCGCCACCGGCGAGAATCAGCGGACGCTTGGCGCCGGCCAGCAATTCGGTCATGCGCGACACGGCGCTCGGCGAAGCACCGGCGCGGTCGATATTGACCGGCAGGCTGGCGAGCAAGTCGTCAGCCTCTTCAACCAGAACGTCCAATGGAATTTCAATGTGCACCGGGCGCGGACGGCCAGCCTGGAACAGCGCAAAGGCGCGGGCCAACACACCCGGCAATTCCGATGCCGACATCAGGGTGTGGGAGAACGCCGCCACACCGGCGCACAGTGCGCCCTGGTTCGGCAGTTCATGCAGCTTGCCGCGACCGCCACCCAACTGGCTGCGCGATTGCACGCTGGAGATCACCAGCATCGGGATCGAATCAGCGTAGGCCTGGCCCATGGCGGTGGTGATGTTGGTCATGCCAGGACCGGTGATGATGAAGCACACACCCGGTTTGCCGCTGGTGCGGGCGTAGCCGTCGGCCATGAAGCCGGCGCCCTGCTCATGGCGCGGCGTGACGTGGTTGATGCTCGAACGGGCCAGCCCGCGATACAGTTCCACGGTATGAACCCCCGGAATGCCGAACACCTGCTCGACTCCGTAGTTTTCGAGTAACTTGACCAATACTTCGCCGCACGTCGCCATGTCTTTGCCCTTTTTGTTCGTTTGAGACGCCGGGGCTGCGGTGTGTTTATGATGGATTCGCAGGCCCGGGAATGGCCTCATTGGAACGGGCGACACGTAGCCGCAACAATGGATAAAAAGTCATACTAGCCATGTCCTCACGTCATACCTTGGATCCCAATGAAACGACTGCCTCCCCTGCCGGCGCTGCACACTTTTCTGATTACCGCGCAGTGCTGCAATTTCACCCGGGCCGCCGAGCAACTGCACATCACCCAGGGCGCGGTGAGTCGGCAGATCGCCGGGCTGGAAGACCATCTGGGTTATGAGTTGTTCATCCGCCAGGCCCGAGGCCTGGACCTGACAGCCGAGGGACGGGAATGGCTGCCACGGGTCCAGCAGATTTTCGGCCTGATCGACGAAGCGGTTGAGCAGATCGGCGAGAAGCGCGAAACCCTGCAGCTCAAGGCACCGACCTGCGTCATGCGCTGGCTGCTGCCGCGTCTGTTGCAATGGCAAAAGGAACGCCCGGACGTGCCGGTGGAACTGACCACTACGGTCAAGCACGGCGTGGATTTTCATCTCGAGCAGTTCGATGCGGCGGTGATGTACGGCGCACCGCCGGACAATTCATTGATGTCGCAAAAACTCTTCGACGAACAACTCACACCGGTGTGTTCCAGGCCGATGCTCGAAGGCCCCATGCCCCTGCAGATACCGGCCGATCTGCAACAACACCTGCTGCTGCACCCGACCCGCGACGAGCGGGACTGGAAGGCCTGGCTGAAAGCCGCGGATGTGCATTTGACCAATGTCGGCAAGGGCCAGCATTTCGAAACCCTGGACCTGGCGATGTCGATGGCGTCCCAGGGAACGGGGGTGGCGATTGGCGATTGGTCCCTGATCGGCGATGACCTGAATGCCGGGCGGCTGGTCATGCCATTCGAATTGAAGGTGACAACGGGACTGGCGTATTACCTGGTTTTCCCCGAAAAACCCGGACCTTCAGCGAAGTTGCGCGAGTTGATGGGCTGGTTGGTGGAGCAGGCGCAGTCTCGGTAAATCCGGCAAATCGTGCTGCTTGCCACTGTAGGAGCGAGCCTGCTCGCGATGGCGGCTTCACCTTCAAAATGGATGTTGAATGTGATGACCTCATCGCGAGCAGGCTCGCTCCTACAGGTGTTCAGTCAGTTCAATACCCGACTGTAAAGCGCTGCCGCGAATGCTTCGGCGCTTCAACTTCGTCGAGCATCGCAATCGCATAATCGGCGAATGTGATCCAGCTGCGCCCTTCGCTGCTCACCAGCAAATCATCCTGGCCGGTGCGGAATTTTCCGCTGCGTTCGCCCTCGACAAATTCCGCCGATGGCGACAGGAAGGTCCAGTCCAGTTCCTTTTCCTGTTGCAGGCTCCCCAGGAACTCGGCACCGGCGCCGGCTTCGGCCTTATACGCGTCCGGAAAACCTTTGCTGTCGATCACCCGCGTTCCGTCAGGCAACAACAGCGAACCGGCACCTCCCACTACCAGCAGACGTTTTACCCCGGCCTCTTTCACCGGCCCGACGACAGCGCTGGCAGGTAGCGTGGCGAAATGCGCCGCGCTGATTACCACGTCATGCCCCTTGACGGCAGCTTGCAGTGCAGAGGCATCGAGGGCGTCGACGTTCTTGCTGACCACACCGGCACGCTGGCCGATTTTCGCCGTGTCGCGGGCAATGGCGGTAACGCTGTGACCACGACGCAGGGCTTCTTCCAGCAGTTGGCTACCGGCACGACCGGTGGCACCGATGATTGCGATTTTGCTCATGACGTTCTCCAGTTGGCTTGAAAATATCGGTATGTTGCATTGGAGCTTTTGTGGCGAGGGAGCTTGCTCCCTCGCTGCAGGAATCCCCATTACCCCTTAAATTCATTCACCCCACTTCATCTCGCCCTTGGCGACTTTGGCGCTCAGCTCCAGGGAGCTTTCGTCACCCAGGGTCGGAAAACGCTTTTTCATCGCGGCGATCAGTGCGGAAGAATCCTTGGCCTTGGCGGTTTCTTCGTCGAAAGCCTTGATGTAATCGGCTGTGAACTGCACCGCGGCGAGGGCATGGTTGCCGTCGCCGAGGTAATGCCCCGGCACGACAGTCTTCGGTTTCAGGGTTTCAATGGAGTGCAGCGTAGTCAGCCAATCGGCATGGGACTGCGGAGTTTGCGTGTCAGCCATCCACACGTGGATGTTTTGCGCCACCACGACACCGCCGACTACAGCCTTGATCGACGGAATCCACACAAAGCTGCGATCCGGTTGTGGGCCTTCAAGACCAAGCACCTGCAACTTCTGCCCTTCGAGCATCAGGCTGTCGCCCTTGAGTACGTCCGGCACGATGGTTTTTGCTGGCACATCAGCCCCCATTTTCGGGCCCCAGAACGCCAGTTTGCCGTCGACGGTTTGCTTGATGTGGTCAACGGTCGGCTGCGAGGCGAGGACCTTGGCCTTGGGGAACGCGGCCGTCAGGGTATCGAGGCCGAAGTAGTAATCCGGGTCACCGTGGCTGATGTAGATGGTGGTCAGCTGCTTGCCGCTGGCGCGGATTTTTTCCACCACCTGTTCGGCCTGGGACTTGCCGAATTGCGCATCCACCAGGATCGCTTCTTTTTCGCCGCTGACCAGCACCGAAGTCACCGGGAAGATGGCTTTTTCGCCGGGGTTGTAGACATCCAGCGTCAGGGTCGATGCGGTTGCATGGGCGGCGAAACCGAGGGCGGCACTTGCCAGTAATACGCGCTTGAGGGTGGTGAAACCGATCATTTGTTGCTCCGTTGTCCGAATGCCGTGCTTGGCCAATGCGTTTTTTTGTAGGAGCGAGCTTGCTCGCGATGGTCGCAAACGATGACGCGTACTTATCCGGGATACGCGGTGTATTTGAATCAATCGCGAGCAAGCTCGCTCCTACAGAGGAACAGAGCTTAGTTGCCTGACTCGGTACAAAAAATGCGATGCTTGAACATAGTTTGTTTCTGAAAGCGGGCAAATCATGGATCGTCTTCAAGCAATGCGCGTGTTCGTCACGGTGGTCGACCTCGGCAGCCAGTCGGCCGCTGCCGATCATCTGGAGCTGTCACGGCCGGTGGTGTCGCGGTATCTGGCGGAACTGGAAGACTGGGTCGGCGCGCGCCTGATGCATCGCACCACACGCAAATTGAGCCTGACCGCCGCCGGTAACGAGATCCTGCCGCGTTGCCGGCAAATGCTCGACTTGTCCAGCGACATGCAAGCCGCCGTCAGCGAGCCGGACGCAGCACCGCGCGGCCTGCTGCGGATCAGCGTCAGCACCTCGTTCGGTCAGGCGCAACTGGCCGATGCCATGGCCGCTTACGTCAAACGCTACCCCGGCGTCAGCATCGACATGCAGATGCTCGACCGCACCGTGAACCTGGTGGATGAGCGTATCGACCTGGCGATTCGCACCAGCAATGACCTGGACCCGAACCTGATCGCCCGCCGCCTGACGGTTTGCCGCTCGGTGATCTGCGCTTCCCCTGCCTACTTGCGCGAGCACCCGGCGCCGCAACGGGTCGAGGATCTGAGCCTGCACAATTGCCTGACCCATTCCTACTTCGGCAAAAGCCTCTGGCATTTCGAGCAGGATGGCGAACAGGTTTCCGTGCCGGTGCAGGGCAACATCAGCGCCAACGAGGCCAGCACGCTGTTGCGCGCAACGATTGCCGGCGCTGGCGTGGCGATGCTGCCCACCTACCAGGCCGGCGTGCACATTCACAGCGGCGAGTTGATTCGCCTGCTGCCGGCGGCGGAACCCCGGCAAATGAACGTGTATGCGGTGTATGCCTCACGCAAGCACATGCCGGCGGCATTGCGCAGCCTGCTGGATTTTCTGGTACTGAGATTTCCGGAAGAACCGGCGTGGGATATCGGCCTGTAACCCGATCAAACCTGTAGGAGCGAGCCTGCTCGCGATTGCGGTGGATCAGTCAACATTTTCGTCAATGAACGATTGCTATCGCGAGCAGGCTATGCTCAAAGTAATACCGAAAGGTATTCGTTCAGAGGTCAACGCCATGAACATCAGAACAAGAAGATACCTCGCGATTTTCATCACCTGTGCGGTCACGCTCGGGTTGTATGGCGCTGCCGCCTGGCGCGTCGAGCAACTGCGCAACCTGCCCCGTGAATACGCGAGCTGCAACTTCGAGCGCTGCATTCCCCACAACGCCACCCTCAACGCCCTCCAGTAACGAAGGGGGTCAGGCTTCGTTGTCCTGATCGGCCTTCAAGCGATCGCGGAACGCCTTGGGCGAAATTCCCACACGACGCCGGAACAGGCGCGTGAAGTTGGTCGGATCGGAAAAGCCCAACACGTCGGACATTTCATAAATGGTCATGCTGGTATAGGTCAGCAAGCGCTTGGCCTCCAGCAATTGCCGTTCGTGCATGATCTGCAACGCCGGTTGCCCCGCCAGCTCGCGGCAGGTGCCGTTGAGGTGGGACACGGAAATCCCCAGCCGGTGCGCCAGGTCCTCGACCTTGACGTGCTGGCGATAGGTCTCTTCCACCAGTTGAATAAAGCCGTTGAGGTATTCCCGGGCCCGCTGCGGTCGCGCCATGGCGGTGCGACGCTGGATCACCTGGCGGCTGACCCACACCACGATCACACTGACCAGCGAATGCATGAGCATTTCCCGCGCCGGTTGATGGCTGGTGTATTCGTTCTGCAAGGCGCTGAACAGGCTGTGGAGATACTCGGCATCCTTGTCTGCCGGGTAACTTTCTGCCTGGGCCAGGGCATTGACCGATTGCCCCAACTGCATCTGCAGGTGGGCAATCAGCGGCGCGGCCAGGGTCACGACAAACCCTTCCACGTCCTCCGAAAAGCGAAAACCGTGCACCGACAACGGTGGCAGGATCTGGATCGCCGGTTCCACCAGTTGCGTACGTTTGCCTTCGATTTCAAGCTCTGCCTGACCTTTGAATACGAAGAGCAACTGGCACAAGTCCGCGTGGCGGTGGGGTTTGATTTCCCAATGATGTTCGCGACTGCGTTTGGAAATGGTTTCACAGTGCAGCAAGTCCGGGGTCGGCCAATCCAGGCTTTCACCGTAGAGCTTGAACACCGGAATCGAAGGCAGGTCAGGCTTGTTCATCACTTCAATCCAGGCCTCGGAATAGATGACGGGCGATAATCGCACCGATTGGCAGAATGTACAGCTATCCGCTCAGTTTTCACCTTCAATTGACAGACCCGCAAGGGAAAAATGCAAGCACTCGATCCATAAAAATCACTCACCGGCTCTGGTCGCGTGAAGCTTGCGAGTCATAAAAACAATGAAAACGCTGAAAACCCAGGTCGCCATCATTGGTGCCGGCCCTTCAGGCTTGTTGCTCGGCCAATTGCTGCACAACGCCGGCATCGACACCCTCATTCTAGAACGCCAGACCCCGGACTATGTACTCGGCCGAATCCGCGCAGGCGTGCTTGAACAAGGCATGGTAGAGCTGTTGCGCCAGGCCGGCGTGAGTCAGCGCATGGACGCCGAGGGACTGGTCCATTGCGGTTTCGAACTGGCTCTCGACGGGCGCCGGGTTCACATCGATCTGCACGCCCTGACGGGGGGCAAAACCGTGATGATCTATGGCCAGACCGAGGTCACCCGCGACCTGATGGCCGCTCGTCGGGAGGCCGGCGCGCAGACGATTTATCAAGCAGACAACGTCGTCCCCCACGGCCTGAAAACCGATGAAGCGTTTGTCACTTTTGAGAAGGACGGCGAGACCTGGCGACTCGATTGCGACTACATCGCCGGTTGCGACGGCTTCCATGGCGTGGCGCGGCAATCGATTCCCGCCGAAAGCCTGAAAATCTTCGAACGGATCTATCCCTTCGGCTGGCTCGGGATCCTGGCCGATACCCCGCCGGTCCACGAAGAATTGGTCTACGCCCGCCATGAGCGCGGTTTTGCCCTGTGCAGCATGCGCTCGCCGACACGCACCCGTTATTACCTGCAAGTGCCCACCAGCGATCATGTCGATAACTGGTCGGATCAACGCTTCTGGGACGAACTCAAGTTGCGATTGCCGCAAGCGCTGGCGGACGAACTGGTCACCGGCCCGTCCATCGAAAAAAGCATCGCGCCGCTACGCAGCTTCGTGGTCGAACCGATGCAGTACGGCCGCCTGTTCCTGGTCGGCGATGCCGCGCACATTGTCCCGCCTACCGGCGCCAAGGGCCTGAACCTGGCAGCCAGTGATGTGAGTACGCTGTTCAACATTCTGCTCAAGGTTTACCGCGAAGATCGCCTTGATTTGCTGGAGAAATACTCGGAAATCTGCCTGCGCCGGGTGTGGAAGGCCGAGCGGTTTTCCTGGTGGATGACCTCGATGCTGCACCGTTTCGAGGAGCATGATGCGTTCAGCCAGCGCATTGCCGAATCGGAGCTGGAGTATTTTGTCGGTTCCGAAGCAGGTCGTAAAACCATTGCAGAAAACTACGTCGGGCTTCCTTACGAGGCTATCGAATAGCTTCCTACCGACTTACACTGGCGAGCACTACCGCTCGCCTTGCCTCGCGCGGGTCAATCACTGCCCACAGGTTTTCCCGTGACCAATCTCCACCAGCCTGAAACGCCCAAACCCGCCATCCGCAGCGTGCTGATCGCGCTGATGCTGGCGATCTTTCTCGGGGCACTGGACCAGACCATCGTCGCCGTTTCGATGCCGGCCATCTCCGCGCAATTCAAGGACGTCAGCCTGCTGGCCTGGGTGATTTCCGGCTACATGGTGGCCATGACCGTGGCGGTGCCGATCTACGGCAAACTGGGCGACCTGTACGGGCGGCGCAAGCTGATGCTGTTTGGCATGGGCCTGTTCACCCTGGCGTCGGTGTTCTGCGGCATGGCCCAGAGCATGGAGCAACTGGTTCTGGCGCGGATCTTCCAGGGCATCGGGGCCGGCGGGATGATTTCGGTGAGCCAGGCGATCATCGGCGACATCGTGCCGCCCCGGGAACGCGGTCGTTATCAGGGCTATTTCAGCAGCATGTACGCCGTGGCCAGCGTGGCCGGCCCGGTGCTCGGCGGATACATGACCGAATACCTGTCCTGGCGCTGGGTATTTTTGATCAACCTGCCGCTGGGCCTGGGTGCCTGGCTGGTAGCCAATCGCACGCTGGTGGGGCTACCGATTCCGCAACGCAAGCCGATCATCGATTACCTGGGCACCGTGCTGATGATCATCGGGCTGACGGCGTTGTTGCTGGGCATCACGCAGATCGGTCAGGGCCATTCGTGGCGCAGTGCCGAAGTGCTGGCGCTGCTGGCTTGTGCGGTACTCGTGCTGGGGCTGTTCGTCGCCCACGAGCGGCGGGCACGGGAGCCGTTGCTGCCCATGCATCTGTTCGCCAACCGCAATGCGATCCTGTGCTGGTGCACGATTTTCTTCACCAGTTTCCAGGCCATCTCGCTGATTGTATTGATGCCGTTGCGCTTCCAGAGCGTGACCGGCGCCGGTGCCGACAGCGCCGCCCTGCACCTGCTGCCGCTGGCCATGGGCTTGCCGATTGGCGCGTATTTCGCCGGCCGCCGCACCTCCGTGACCGGACGCTACAAACCGATGATCCTCACCGGTGCTGCGCTGATGCCCATTGCGATTCTTGGCATGGCGTTCAGCCCGCCGCAGGCATTCGTCGTATGCAGCCTGTTCATGTTGCTTTGCGGGATTTCCTCCGGCATGCAGTTCCCGACGTCATTGGTGGGCACGCAGAACTCGGTGGAGCAACGGGACATCGGCGTGGCCACCAGCACCACCAATCTGTTCCGTTCGCTGGGTGGTGCGGTCGGCGTCGCGTTGATGTCGGCGCTGCTGCTGGCGCTGTTGCAGGATTCAAGCTTTGCGCACCTGGCCGGCTCGTCGCTGATTGCCGAAGGCCGTTCGGGGAATGTGTTGCTGGACGGCTTGAACGCCGCACCGGGTGATGCACAGAACGCCTTGCGCGCCGAGTTGTTGCTGACGTTCCGGCACTTGCTGACGGTCAGTGCGGTGGTGTCGTTGCTGGGGCTGGCGGCGGCGATTGCCATGCCGAACATGTTGTTGCGCGGGCGCGAGGACAAGGTTCGTTAGACAGACCGTGTTGCCTGCAATCGCGAGCAAGCCCGCTCCCACATGTGATCTCTGGTGTACACAAACACTGCAATCACTGGAGATCCAATGTCGGAGCGAGCCTGCTCGCGATATGGCCTTGTGTGGCGAGGGAACTTGCTCCCTCGCCACAAGTGCTCGTATTACTGCCGGGTGCGCAGTTGCTGCTGCAAGTTCTGGATCTGCGCCTGAAGGGTGTTGATGTTGCGGGTGACCTGGCTGCGGAACGCATCGAACTCGGCAGTGTTGGTCGAGCCCTGTGCGGCGGCCGGACGGTTGTCCTGCTGGCTCTTGAGCACGATCATGTCTTGCTCGAGACGCTCGATGGCCGCGCTCGGGTTGCCTTGCTTCTTCAGCGCGACGATATCGGCGCCCAGGCTTTTCAGCTGTGCATCGAGTTTTTCGGCGTCGGACGGGGTATTTTTCAGGGCGGCCAATTCACCGCTCAAGGTTTTGACCTGAGCCTGCAACTGCGTATTGGCTGCCTGATGTTCAGTGTTCTGGGCAGCCAGCTGCGCCAGGCGTTTGTCCAGTTCGGTAGTTTGCGCGGACATTTGTGCCAGACGCTTGTCCAGGTCCGAGGCCTGACCGGCAACACCTTGCTGCTGCGCGTTCTGGTCCTGGAGTTTGCTTTCCAGCTGACGGATTTGCAGCTTCAAGGCCTCGCTGTCGGTGGTGACGTTGGTCTGACTGGCGACAACTTTTCCGGAAATATCCTGTAAGCGCCCCGCCGCTTCCTCACTGATACGCGCGAAACTTTCCTGGGTTGCCACCAATTGCTGTTCCATCAGGGAAATCTGCTGAAAGCTCCACCAGGCCAGGCCCGCGAACGCAATGACCAGCGCCCCGACCAACGCCCAAAGGGGGCCGGTGCTCGCCGCCTTGACCTTCATCACCGGCACCGGGCGCGAATGCACGACCGTGCGGGCAGTGGGCGGAAAATCGTCGTCGAGAACGTCTGCACGCAAGCTCGGTACATCGTCGAAGTCGTCGTTGGCATCGTTTCGCATGGACATTGAATCAACCTTTGTGAATCACATAATGGCTTTATGCCGCGCAGTATAAACCCCACAGCCGCAACCATTGACCCTGAAGCCCCGTTCCCGGTTCAGTAGAGGGTCGTTGTTCGAGTGTCAGCGATTAGCCTGGGCCTTCCACCAGCCACAGAATTCATCGAGCGCCGTCCAGAGGCTGACCTTGGGATCGTAATCCAGATAATGCCGGGCGCGGCTGATGTCCAGGGTGAAATTTTTGTTCATGACCTGCATGCCCAGACGCGACAGCGTCGGTTCGGGACGCCCCGGCCACAACTTGCACACACCCTCGTTGAGCGCCGCCACGCTGTAGGCCAGGCCGTAGGAACGGTAGCGGGTAACCTGTGGGACTTCCATGTTGCGCATGACGTAATTGACCACGTCCCACAGGGGAACCGGCGCGCCGTTGCTGATGTTGTAAGCCTTGCCCAGCGCAGAACCGCTGGCCAACAAACTGCTGAGCAACGCTTCGTTGAGGTTTTGCACGCTGGTGAAATCAACTTTGTTCAGACCGTTGCCGATGATTGCCAGGCGCCGCTTGCGCTGCATGTTCAACAGGCGCGGGAAGATGCTCATGTCGCCGGCCCCGGTGACGAAACGCGGACGCAGAGCCAGGGTTTCGAGGCCGAACTCCTGGGCGCCGAAGACTTTTTGTTCGGCCAGGTACTTGGTGGCGGCGTAAGGGTGCTTGAAGCGCTTGGGCA
The DNA here is from genome assembly GCF_052114525.1 of Pseudomonas sp. KB_15. Lineage (NCBI taxonomy): Bacteria > Pseudomonadati > Pseudomonadota > Gammaproteobacteria > Pseudomonadales > Pseudomonadaceae > Pseudomonas > Pseudomonas sp. KB_15. The sequence continues at coordinate 130,913 of NZ_JBFREX010000008.1, forward strand.
CCTGCTCTTCGGTCAGGCCCTGGTGATCGCGACCATCGAAGTAGATCGACGGCGACGACAAATGCACCAGCCGCCGAACCCGTTGCTTCAGGCAGGCTTCGACCACGTTCTCGGTGACCTGGACGTTGCCCTGAAGAAAGTCCTGATAACGACCCCACAAACCGACGGCACCGGCGCAATGCACCACGGCCTCGACGTCCGAACACAGTTCGCGCGCCAGTTCCGGGTCACTCAAGTCCCCCTGGATGAACTCGGCACCGCGGCGTACCAGATGCTCCACACTCTCGGCCCGGCGACCGTTGACCCGCACGTCCAGGCCCTGCTCCAGGGCAAAACGCGCAAAGCGCCCGCCAATGAAGCCGCTTGCGCCGGTAACCAGAATCTTCATGAATTGCTCCGAATATTTCGTTTTGCGTATTACGTGAGGTCTTGACGCTACGCGTCAGTCCAAGGGCACCAGCCATTGCTTCGATGCGCTGACCAATTGATCGGTGAGCAGCCCCAGCAACTGACCGCCATTACGCCAATGATGCCAGTACAGCGGCACATCGATCGGCTTATCTGGCAATAACTCGCGCAATACGCCCCTTTCAAGTTGCTCGCGTACCTGCAGTTCCGGAACCAACCCCCAGCCCAGACCGGCTTCGGTCAATCGAATGAAACCTTCGGACGACGGGCATAAATGGTGTTCGAAACCACCCTCGACGCCGAGGGACGCAAGATACCGATGCTGCAGGAAATCGTCCGGACCAAATACCAGCGCCGGGGTACGGGCCAACTGATCGGCGCGTACGCCTTGCGGAAAATGCCGGGCAATAAAGGCCGGGCTGGCCAGTGCACGGTAACGCATGGCCCCCAGCAATACGCTGCGCGCACCCGCCACCGGACGCTCACTGGCACAGACGCAGGCCGCCACCTCACCGGCGCGCATGCGCTTGAGGCCGACGGTCTGGTCTTCGACCACCAGATCCATCAACAAATGTTGTTCCGCGCAAAACGCCCCCACGGCCTGCGCCCACCACGTGGCCAGGCTGTCAGCGTTCAGGGCGATCCGCAGGCGTTCGGGCAGGCCCTCTTCATCCAGCGCCGGCACCAGGCTTTGCAAATCCCGTTCAAGCAAGCGCACCTGTTGCACGTGGTTGAGCAGCCGCCGACCGATTTCCGTCGGCGTTGGCGGCGTGGCCCGCACCAGTACCGGCTGGCCAACCCGCGCTTCCAGCAGTTTGATGCGCTGGGAAATCGCCGATTGCGACAGGCCCAGCACCTGGGCCGCCCGTTCAAAACCGGCCTGTTCGACCACGGCCGCGAGGGCAGAAAGCAATTTATAGTCGAACATCAGTTTTCCTAATGAGCGATCAGCAAGATTGGTTTTTCTTATACAGCCTTCACAAGGACAATGGCCAGCAAGAACTCTTGAACAAGGATCACCCATATGGCTGGCGAAACTTCATTGGCAACACTGCTGCGCAGCATGAGCCCGCAACTCAACGCCGGCGAATACGTGTTCTGCACCCTGCGCGACGGCAGGTTGCCCACGGATCTGGAGATTGTCGGCAGCTTCCGCGAGCAGGAAGGCCTGACCGTGATTCTCGAACGCTCCCTCGCTGAAAAGGCCGGATTCAGCTTCGACTATATCGCCGCCTGGATCACCTTGAACGTACATTCGGCCCTCGAAGCGGTCGGCCTGACCGCCGCGTTCGCCACGGCACTTGGCCAGGCAGGAATCAGCTGCAACGTGATTGCCGGCTACTACCACGACCATTTGTTTGTCGGCCAGGCCGACGCCGACCGTGCCCTGCAAGTGCTGCGGGATCTGGCAGCCAACGCGGAGTAAAAAATCATGTGGCAAAGTTATGTGAACGGGCTGCTCGTGGCCTTCGGCCTGATCATGGCGATCGGGACCCAGAATGCGTTTGTCCTGGCGCAAAGCCTGCGGCGTGAGCATCACCTGCCGGTGGCGGCGCTGTGCGTGGCCTGCGATGCCCTGTTGGTGGCCGCCGGAGTGTTCGGCCTGGCGACCGTACTGGCACAAAATCCGACGCTGTTGGCGATTGCCCGCTGGGGCGGCGCAGCGTTTCTGTTGTGGTACGGCAGCCAGGCGCTGCGTCGGGCCTTTTCGACACAGAGCCTGCAAGAGGGCGAAAGCCAGACCGTGCGCTCACTGCGGGCAGTCATGCTCAGTGCGTTGGCGGTGACGCTGCTCAACCCGCACGTCTATCTGGACACCGTTTTGCTGATCGGCTCCCTCGGCGCACAACAAACCGAGCCCGGTGCTTATGTCGTAGGCGCGGCCAGTGCCTCGCTGCTTTGGTTCTTCACCCTGGCGCTCGGTGCGGCATGGCTGGCACCGTGGCTCGCCCGCCCCAGTACCTGGCGAATTCTCGATCTGTTGGTGGCGGTGATGATGTTTGCCGTAGCGCTGCAGTTAATCGTAGCCATCTGATTCGCGGAACCTCTATTCCACACAGTTGTTGCGTGGTTATGCCGTCCCCCCGGTGCTATGATCCGACTCCCTGCGCCGCAAAGAGTACAAACTCCCCGGCGCTTGTCTGGCCGCCCGTGATCGGCCTTGCGCTCACCGCAACTGACCTGATTAGGAGAATCATCATGGCTTTCGAATTGCCGCCGCTGCCGTACGCACACGATGCCCTGCAGCCGCACATTTCCAAGGAAACCCTGGAATACCACCACGACAAGCACCACAACACCTATGTCGTGAACCTGAACAACCTGGTGCCAGGCACCGAGTTCGAAGGCAAGACCCTGGAAGAAATCGTCAAGACTTCCTCGGGCGGTATCTTCAACAACGCCGCTCAGGTCTGGAACCACACTTTCTACTGGAACTGCCTGGCGCCAAACGCCGGTGGTCAACCAACCGGCGCACTGGCTGAAGCCATCAACGCAGCGTTCGGTTCGTTCGACAAGTTCAAGGAAGAGTTCAGCAAGACTTCCATCGGCACCTTCGGTTCCGGTTGGGGCTGGCTGGTGAAGAAGGCTGACGGTTCCCTGGCCCTGGCCAGCACCATCGGCGCCGGCAACCCGCTGACCAACGGCGACACCCCGCTGCTGACCTGCGACGTCTGGGAACACGCTTACTACATCGACTACCGCAACCTGCGTCCGAAGTACGTCGAAGCGTTCTGGAACCTGGTCAACTGGAAATTCGTGGCTGAGCAGTTCGAAGGCAAAACCTTCACCGCTTAAGCTCGACGCCAGTCAAAAAACCCGGCTTTTGCCGGGTTTTTTTTGAGTTCGGGAAAGTGGCCACATCAATGAAAAATCTGTCGATTATCCGGCCCTCTTCGCGAGCAAGCCCGCTCCCACATTTGATCTGTATACGGCACGATCCAGTGTGGGAGCGGGCTTGCTCGCGAAGAACGATGACGCGGTTAGTCTGCCAACTACCGCGGATCGAGGTTATCCAACGCGCGACTCACTGCCAGCTCCGCCAACATGACAATCTGCGAAATGGCCAGCGCTGTGTTGCGCTGGGGGCCATTCAGGTAGGTGGCGAAATCACTCGCCAGGACATTGGCTGAAGCCAGTGATTCACAGGCGTGGGCAAGAAGGCTTTCCGTGTCCATATCGGGAACGATCATGAACATGGTGCGGGGACTGTAGGGTTTGGTGGTGCTGCTGGGGGGATCGGGGATTAACTTATCCAAAATATGCTCCTTATCGATTGGAGCCATCTCTCGCCGTTTCTCACGCGGGCGGAGAGGTGGCAGCTATGTACGGAGTGAGAAACCGGCAAGAGAGCAATCCGGCCAGACCGAGGTCTGCCCGCACACAGCCGCCATAAAGCATTGCTGGCAGCGGATAAGCTGGCGGCAATTATGGTGGTACTGGCGCTGGATTAACACTCTCTTGCGGGTTCTCACGCCCGATCGCTGAAGCATTTCAGCGATCACCAAAGGTTATTCAGCCCGCTTCCGACGGACAACCTGAAAACTGCGTGGGAAACTTCTGGCGCTTTCCTACACCGCGCCATCTCGCAAAAACGTAACGCGGAGCGTCCCTGGCAGCATTCCCACGCGGGAGCGTGGGAACGATCAGCTTAGAGGCGTGGGAGATTGGTCGGCTGTCAGGCCGCCATCGCGAGCAAGCTCGCTCCCACAGGGTCGAGGTACATCCGCCAGATTCAGGTCGGCTGACAGGCCCCCTTCGCGAGCAAGCCCGCTCCCACAATGGATCGGTGTACACACACTGCTTCTCACCACTCAACAGGCCGAGCGTTAGCTCGCCTGCAGCTCTTGATCTTGATCCACCCGCCCCCTCGGCAGGCTGAGTGGAGGCGTTCATCCGGGGGGTAGGCGCGCAGCGCCGTTCGGCGCAGCCGAACACATCGAGAGGAGGTCGCGCGAAGCCGACCGGAGGCGATGCCCCCGGATGAATGCCGGAGCGAAGGAACCCCGAGCCTAAGCGAGGGGCCGTACGTCAGGGGCGAGCGTTTTTTTGCTTACTTTTT
>NZ_JBFREX010000009.1:0-127576 GCF_052114525.1 Pseudomonas sp. KB_15
GCCGACCGGAGGCGATGCCCCCGGATGAATGCCGGAGCGAAGGAACCCCGAGCCTAAGCGAGGGGCCGTACGTAAGGGGCGAGCGTTTTTTTGCTTACTTTTTTTAGGCGCTTGTAAAAAAAGTGAGTCGCCGTAAGGGCGAAACCATAGGTGGCCGTTTCCGAAGAAACGAATATGTACACGGACAACCAAGTACATGGTCGGCCCAGAGGCCGCCAAGACCAAACCAAACTGACAGTGCCGTCAGTTAGCCGTCACCCTCCTGACCACCAAACAGGTTTATAAAGGAAACTACCCTTCGACCAAAAACCCAGCCCCGGCGCCCCACTCGCATGCGAATCCAGACCAAACCCGCCCTGCTCGTCGCCCTTCTGATCGTCCTGGCAGCGCTGGGCCTGTGGTATGCAGCCAAACCAGCCAAGGCCAAACTCGCCAGCCCCACCGCCATCCCCGTGCGCGTGGTCGCCGTCGCCGAAAAAGACGTGCCCCGCTATGTCAGCGGCATCGGTTCGGTATTGTCCCTGCACAGCGTCGTGGTTCGCCCGCAAATCGACGGCATCCTCACCAAAATCATGGTCAAGGAAGGCCAACTGGTGAAAAAAGACGACCTGCTGGCCACCATCGACGACCGCTCGATCCGCGCCAGCCTCGACCAGGCCCGGGCACAGCTGGGCGAAAGCCAGGCGCAGTTGCAAGTGGCGCTGGTCAACCTTAAACGCTACAAACTGCTGAGTGTTGACGACGGCGTTTCCAAGCAGACCTACGACCAGCAACAGGCGCTGGTGAACCAACTCAAAGCCACCGCCCAAGGCAATCAGGCTTCAATCGACGCAGCTCAGGTACAACTTTCCTACACACAGATTCGTTCCCCAGTGACTGGTCGCGTCGGCATTCGCACCGTGGATGAAGGCAACTTCCTGCGCATGACCGACACCCAGGGACTGTTCACCGTGACCCAGATCGACCCGATCGCCGTGGAGTTCTCCCTGCCGCAGCAAATGCTGCCGACCCTGCAAGGCCTGATCAACGACCCGCAACATGCTCAGGTAAAGGCCTACATCGGTGCCGACACCGACGGCGAAACCGGCAACCTGCTCGGCGAAGGCCACCTGACCCTGATCGACAACCAGATCAACGCCAACACCGGCACCATCCGCGCCAAGGCCGAGTTCGACAATCCGGGGCAGAAGCTCTGGCCGGGCCTGCTGGTGACGGTAAAGATTCAGACAGCGCTGGAGAAAGATGCGCTGGTGGTGCCACCGACAGTCGTGCAACGCGGCCTCGATCAGCACTTCGTGTACCGGGTCAACGGCGACAAGGTCGAAGCCGTGCAGGTGCAGATGGTCTATCAAGGCAGCGGCCAGGACATCATTAAAGGCGTGAAGCCAGGTGATGTGCTGGTCAGCGATGGTCAGTCGCGGCTCAAGCCGGGGTCGACGGTGCAGGTGGTGACCGAGCCGCCGCAAGTGGTGCAATCGGAGGCCGCGCAATGAAAGGCCATGGCTCAATATCCGCTTGGTGCATCGACCACCCGGTGGCGACGGTCCTGTTGACGTTTGCCCTGGTACTGCTGGGCGCCATCGCCTTTCCACGCCTGCCGGTGGCGCCTTTGCCCGAGGCGGAATTCCCGACTATCCAGGTGGCGGCGCAACTGCCCGGTGCCAGCCCGCAAACCATGGCCTCATCGGTGGCCACGCCCCTGGAAGTGCAGTTCAGCGCCATCCCCGGTGTGACCCAGATGACGTCGAGCAGCGCCCTCGGTTCGACCAACCTGACCCTGCAATTCACCCTCGACAAGAGCATCGACACCGCCGCCCAGGAAGTGCAGGCCGCGATCAACACCGCCGCCGGCAAGCTGCCCAAGGACATGCCGAACCTGCCGACGTGGCGCAAGGTCAATCCGGCTGACAGTCCGGTGCTGATCCTCAGCGTCAACTCGTCGCTGATGCCCGGCCCGGAACTCAGTGACCTGACGGAAACCCTGCTGTCGCGTCAGATCAGCCAGATTGACGGTGTAGGCCAGGTCGCCATCACCGGTCAGCAACGTCCGGCGATCCGCGTCCAGGTCTCGGCGGACAAACTCGCGGCCATCGGCCTGACCCTCGCCGATATCCGTCTGGCGATCCAGCAAACCAGCCTCAACCTGGCCAAAGGAGCGTTGTACGGGGAGTCGAGCATTTCAACCCTGTCCACCAACGATCAGTTGTTCCACCCCGAGGATTACAGTCAGTTGATTGTTTCCTACAAAAACGGTGCACCGGTCCACCTCAAGGACGTGGCCAAAGTCGTCAACGGCTCGGAAGATGCCTATGTCCAGGCCTGGGCGGGCTCGAAACCGGGGGTGAACCTGGTGATCTTCCGCCAGCCAGGGGCCAACATCGTCGAGACCGTGGACCGTATTCAGGCAGCGCTGCCGGAGCTGGAAGCGATGCTGCCCGCCTCGGTGCAGGTCAAGACGCTGATCGACCGCACCCAGACCATTCGTGCCTCGCTGCATGAAGTGGAAATCACCCTGCTGATCGCGATCATGCTGGTGGTGGCGGTGATGGCACTGTTCCTGCGCCAACTGTCGGCCACGCTGATTGTCTCGGCGGTACTCGGCGTGTCGCTGATCGCCAGTTTCGCCTTGATGTACATCATGGGTTTCAGCCTGAACAACCTGACTCTTGTGGCGATTGTGGTCGCCGTGGGCTTCGTGGTCGACGATGCAATCGTGGTGGTGGAGAACATTCACCGCCACCTGGAGGCCGGCGACGGCATGCGCGAAGCAGCGATCAAAGGTGCCGGGGAAATCGGCTTCACCGTGGTGTCGATCAGTTTCTCGCTGGTGGCGGCGTTCATTCCGCTGCTGTTCATGGGCGGCGTGGTCGGGCGGTTGTTCAAGGAGTTCGCCCTGACCGCCACCTCGACCATCATGATTTCGGTGGTGGTGTCCCTGACGTTGGCGCCGACCCTCGCTGCGCTGTTCATGCGCGCGCCGGTACATCACGCCCACGCCAAACCGGGCTTCGGCGAACGCCTGCTGGCGCTCTATGAAAAAGGCCTGCGCCACGCCCTCGCCCACCAGAAGTTGATGATCGGCGTGTTCGGCCTGTCCCTCGGCCTGGCCGTCGCCGGTTACATCTTTATCCCCAAGGGCTTCTTCCCGATTCAGGACACCGGTTTCGTCCTCGGTACCACCGAAGCGGCAGCGGACATTTCCTACGGCGACATGGTGAAAAAACACCTGGCAATGGCGGAAATCGTCGCCGCCGACCCTGCCGTGGAAACGTTCTCGCACTCGGTCGGGGTTTCCGGCAGCAACCAGACCATCGCCAACGGACGGTTCTGGATCACCCTGAAAAAACGCGGAGACCGCGACGTCTCGGCCAGCCAGTTCATCGACCGGATTCGCCCGCAACTGATGAAGGTGCCGGGCATCGTGCTGTATTTGCGTGCTGGCCAGGACATCAACCTCAGCTCCGGCCCGAGTCGTGCCCAGTATCAATACGTACTCAAGAGCAATGACGGCGGCACCCTCAGCACCTGGACCCAGCGCCTGACGGAAAAACTGCGTGCCAACCCGGCCTTCCGCGACATTTCCAACGACCTGCAACTGGGCGGCAGCATCACCCACATCAGCATCGACCGCAGCGCGGCGGCGCGTTTCGGCCTGACCGCGAGCGATGTCGACGAAGCGCTGTACGATGCATTCGGCCAGCGCCAGATCAATGAATTCCAGACCCAGATCAACCAGTACAACGTGATCCTGGAACTGGACACCCAGCAGCGCGGCAAGGCCGAAAGCCTCAACTATTTTTACCTGCGCTCGCCCCTGAGCGGGGAAATGGTGCCGCTGTCAGCCCTGGCCAGGTTCGATGCACCGACCATCGGCCCGCTGTCCATCGCCCATGACGGCATGTTCCCGGCCGCCAACCTGTCGTTCAACCTGGCGCCCGGCGTGGCGTTGGGCGATGCGGTGATCATGCTCAACCAGGCCAAGGTCGACATCGGCATGCCGAGCGCCATCAGCGGCAATTTCCAGGGCGCAGCCCAGGCGTTCCAGAGTTCGCTGGCCAGCCAGCCGTGGCTGATCCTGGCGGCGCTGGTGGCGGTGTACATCATTCTCGGCGTGCTCTACGAGAGCTTCGTGCACCCGCTGACAATCATTTCGACCTTGCCTTCGGCGGGCCTCGGCGCGGTGATCATGCTGTGGATTTGCGGCCAGGACTTTTCGATCATGGCCTTGATCGGGCTGGTGCTGTTGATCGGTATCGTCAAGAAAAACGGCATCCTGATGATCGACTTCGCCCTCGAAGCGCAGCGCAATGGCGGACTGTCGCCTGAGGAAGCGATCTTCAAGGCCTGTATCACGCGGTTCCGGCCGATCATCATGACCACTCTCGCCGCCCTGCTCGGCGCCCTGCCGCTGATGCTCGGCTACGGCACCGGCGCCGAGTTGCGCCAGCCCCTGGGGATCGCGGTGGTCGGCGGCTTGCTGGTGAGCCAGGCGCTGACGCTGTTCACCACGCCGGTCATATACTTGTGGCTGGAGCGGCTGTTCCATCGGCCAAAACCCTCGCCAGTACCGGCGCTGGCAACCACAGACTGAGGCGGGGTCATGCGCGTTCTGATTATCGAAGACGAGGAAAAAACCGCGGATTATCTGCACCGCGGCCTGACGGAACAGGGTTACACCGTGGATCTGGCGCGGGACGGGGTCGAAGGCCTGCACCTGGCGCTGGAGAGCGACTACGCGGTGATCGTCCTCGACGTGATGTTGCCGGGCCTCGACGGCTTCGGCGTGCTGCGCGCCTTGCGTGCGCGCAAGCAAACCCCAGTGATCATGCTGACCGCCCGCGAGCGTGTGGAAGATCGCATCAAAGGCCTGCGTGACGGTGCCGATGATTACCTGGGCAAACCGTTTTCCTTCCTTGAACTGGTGGCACGCCTGCAAGCACTGACCCGACGCAGCGGCGGTCATGAACCGGTGCAAGTGAGCATCGCCGACCTGTGGATAGATTTGATCAGCCGCAAGGCGACCCGAGGCGGTGCACGGCTGGACCTGACCGCCAAGGAGTTCTCGCTGCTCAGTGTATTGGCCCGGCGCCAGGGTGAAATCCTCTCGAAAACCGCCATTGCCGAGATGGTCTGGGACATCAATTTCGACAGCGACGCCAACGTCGTTGAAGTCGCGATCAAACGTCTGCGGGCCAAGCTCGACGGGCCGTTCGAAGAGAAGCTGCTGCACACCATTCGCGGCATGGGTTATGTGCTGGAGAGCCGTGGTGTCCAGTAACTCCATCGCCCTGCGCCTCAGCGGCATGTTCACGCTGGTGGCGCTGCTGGTGTTCCTGCTGATCGGCTGGGCGCTTTACCAGCAGGTCGACAAAGGCCTGGGCCTGCTCCCCGAAGCCGAGCTCGACGCGCGCTACAGCGTGCTCGAATCCACGGTCGGCCGATACGGCACGCCCGAGCATTGGGTGAAGATCAACAACAAGCTCAATCTGCTGAGCGAAGAAGACAAGCGCATCAGTTTCTGGATCATCAGCGGCGATCCGCACTACGAATACGGCAACCTGACCCCGCCGATCCGCGCCTTTGCCCAAGGGCCGCAGGGCACGCGCGACATGCAACTGCCGGATCACCCGTATCCGCTGAAAGTGCTGGTCAGCGAATTTCCCGCCAAGGACCAGCGCCCACCGCTGCGCTTCATGATCGCCATCGATACCGAGACGTTTTTCCAGACCCAGCATCAACTGTTGATCGCGCTGATCAGCCTGGCGATTGTCGGCGTGTTGCTGGCCTCGGCACTGGGTTACTGGGTGGCGCGGATCGGGCTCAAACCGCTGATCAAACTGTCCCAGGAAGCCCAACGCCTGGCCCCGCCGCTGCGCTCGGGGCGCTTGCGATTGTCACCGTTGCCACCGGAGCTTGATCAGTTCGTCAGCTCGTTCAACTCGACCCTGGAACGGGTCGAGCAGGCCTACTCGCGCCTTGAATCGTTCAACGCCGACGTCGCCCACGAACTGCGCTCGCCACTGACCAACCTGATCGGCCAGACCCAGGTCGCATTGACCCGCGGACGCTCCGCCGAGCACTACTTCGAAGTGCTGCAATCGAACCTCGAAGAGCTTGAGCGACTGCGGTCGATCATCAACGACATGCTATTCCTCGCCAGTGCCGATCAGGGCAGCAAGGCGACCAAACTGACGTCCACATCGCTGGCGGACGAAGTGGCCACGACCCTGGAATATCTGGATTTCATTCTCGAAGACGCTCAGGTCCGGGTTGAGGTCAGTGGTGACGCGCAAGTACGCATCGAGATTGCCCATTTGCGCCGGGCATTGATCAACCTGCTGAACAACGCGGTGCAGCACACCGGGCCCGGGCAGGTGATTCAAGTGCGGATCGAAGCCCGGGAGCATCAAGTCAGCATCGGCGTCGCCAACCCCGGTTCGCCGATTGCCCGTGAACACCTGCCACGGCTGTTCGAACGCTTCTACCGGGTCGATGCTTCGCGCAGCAACAGCGGCAACAATCACGGCCTGGGTCTGGCCATCGTCAAGGCGATTGCGTTGATGCATGGCGGCGATGTGTTCGTGCGCAGTGACCATGGGATGAATACCTTCGGCATACACCTGCCCGTCTGACCCCCTCTTCCTTTGTGGGAGCGAGCTTGCTCGCGATGCAGGCAACGCGGTGCAACTCAAGGACCGCGGTGCTGCTATCGTCCTTTCATGAATCCGCTCTTTTTCCCCTAGCCCCATATCCTTATCTTTGCCCGCACCAAACAGCACTTGCCAAGCAAGAAGGTTTTAAAGATGTCCAACAGTATGGGTATTGCCAGCGCTTTCGTTTTGTCCTCTTTGTTCCTGTCGCCATTGGCGATGGCGGAAGAATCGCAGACTTTCGTCGCGCATAACGCCGCACGCGCTGCAACGCTCGAAGAGCATCAGATCGAGATGACAGCCAAGGCTGCGCAAGACGCCCAAGCCCCGCAAGCATCCAGCACTCAGGCCCAGCCACGGGCCGAGAATGACAGCTGATCCGTACCTGTCACGCCTGTTTCCCTCGACACTTTTCATCGGCTCTTCCCTTTGAAAAGTTGTCCTCAAAGCCGCTGCTGTCAGCGGCTTTTTTTATAGTGGCGACTCAACCTTCTTTGCAATTTTTGCAACGAAAGTCACTGACACCCACACCAATGATCAATCGTTCGAGCAACAGAAGCGATTCACTCGGCTGCTACGTTTATGCAACTACGCTTACAACGTCCCTTTAGCAGACGTCAGCCCTATGACCGCAAGCCGCACCCCACATTTTCAAGGCCCGCCCGGGCGACCCGAGATCATGGTGATCGTCGGCAGCACCCTGACAGTCATCTCGATCCTGTGCATCGTCACTTTTCTGCTGATCCGCGAACACGCCTACGCCCAGCAAACCGCTACACGCAGTGCGACCACCATTGCACAACTGATCGATGCCGATGTCCTGCGTACGGTCGAGCTCTATGACTTGACCTTGCAGGGCCTGATCGCCGCCGCCCAACGGGACGACCTGAAACAGGTTTCTGCGCAGATCCGCCATCTGGTGCTGTTCGATCGCTCCACCACCGCGCGCTACAAGGGCGACATCCTGCTGCTGGACAAGCACGGCGACGTGCTGGCCGACTCATCACTGATCGAACCGAAACCGGGCAACTTCGCTGACCGCGATTATTTCCTGGCCCATGTCTTCAATCGCGATACCGGCATGTTTATCAGCCGACCGTTCAAGCCGAGCTGCGACTGCGATGACCGCGACGAATGGCGCATCAGTTTCAGCCGGCGCATTTCTTCGCCCACGGGTGAGTTTATGGGAGTCGCGGTAGCTTCGATGCGCATGAGCTACTTCGATCAGTTGTTCAACAGCCTCGACATCGGCACCGGCAGTACGCTGGGCATCATCAACAATGACGGGATTCTCCTGGCGCAGAAACCGTACCGGGAACCAAATTCCATCGGCAAAAGCTTCTCCAGCCGCCCCAACGTCGTACGCATGCTACAGGAGCGCAGTGGCACCTTCGAAAGCGTGTCGAGCGTCGACCATCAACGGCGCCTGTACACCTTCTCCCGGGTCGGCAATCTGCCGCTGACCGTCATCGTGGCCCTTTCCATCGATGAAGTGTTCGCCACCTGGAACCGCACGGCCTATGTGATCAGCGGCGCAACCGGGGTTTTGTGCATCGGTCTGTTGTGGCTGACCTGGCTGCTTTGCCGCGAGTTGCGCCTGCGCCAATGTGCCGAGCAGGAATTGGCGCAACTGGCGGCTACCGATGCCTTGACCGGCGTGGCCAACCGCCGATCCCTTGATCAGGCCCTGCGCCATGAATGGTTTCGTGCGCAGCGCAGCCGCAAGCCGTTGTCGTTGCTGATGATCGATGCCGATCACTTCAAGGCCTTCAATGATCGGCACGGGCATCAGGCGGGTGACGAAGCCTTGCGGGCACTGGCCGAAGTCATCCGCGCCAGTGTCCATCGCCCGGCGGACCTGGTGGCTCGCTATGGTGGCGAAGAGTTTTCGGTGGTCCTGGCCGAAACTGGCAGTGAAGGCGCGCAGCAGATCGCCGAACATATCCGGGAGGCGGTGCAAAAACTGCCACTGGTGGACGCCGATGAGTCGCCAATGAGCGTGAGTATCGGTATTGCCACCTGGACGGCGGCCAGCGATATCAAACTGGAGCAGTTGCTGTTCAACGCGGACAAGGCGTTGTATCAGGCCAAGGAAGGGGGGCGTAACCGGGTGGTGTGTGCCGGCTGAATTTTATGCTGAACCGACCGGCCCCTTCGCGAGCAAGCCCGCTCCCACAGTAGGCTGCATTCCTATGTGGGAGCGGGCTTGCTCGCGAAGGGGCCTTCACTGCCACCATAGAAATCAGGGCATAAAAAAAGGCCACCCGAAGGTAGCCTTTAAAAAACTAGAGAGGTTTTTTGCTTACACCGCCGCAACCGGGCGCATGTAAGAGATCGGTGCAGTGCTGGCGTCTTCGAACGTCACGACTTCCCAGGCATCTGTCTGCTCAATCAACTTGCGCAGCAGCTGGTTGTTCAGTGCGTGGCCGGACTTGAAGCCCTTGAACTCACCAATCAGGCTATTGCCCAGCAGGTAGAGGTCACCGATTGCATCGAGGATCTTGTGCTTCACGAATTCGTCTTCATAGCGAAGGCCGTCTTCGTTCAGTACGCCATCGGCGTCGACCACAATTGCGTTTTCAACACTGCCGCCGAGTGCGAGGTTGTGCTTGCGCAGGTACTCGATGTCACTCATGAAACCAAAGGTACGGGCGCGGCTGACTTCTTTTACGAACGAAGTGCTGGAAAAATCCACGCTTGCACTTTGTGTGCGGTCACGGAAAACCGGGTGATCGAAATCGATCTCGAAGCTCACTTTGAATCCTTCGAAAGGGACGAAAGTAGCGCGCTTGTCGCCATCTTCCACTGTCACTTCACGCAGGATGCGGATGAACTTCTTGGCAGCGTCCTGTTCTTCCAGGCCAGCCGATTGAATCAGGAATACAAAAGGTCCAGCGCTACCATCCATGATCGGGACTTCGGACGCGGAGAGCTCGACGTAGGCGTTATCGATGCCCAGGCCTGCCATGGCCGAGAGCAGGTGCTCTACCGTGTCCACTTTGACGTCACCGTTAACGAGCGTGGTCGACATAGTGGTTTCACCAACGTTTTCCGCGCGGGCAGGAATCTGCACCACGGGGTCGAGGTCGGCGCGACAAAACACAATGCCGGTGTCGACAGGCGCTGGCTTGAGGGTCAGGTAGACCTTCTCCCCGGAGTGCAGGCCGACACCTGTGGCACGGATAATATTCTTCAGGGTGCGTTGTTTAATCATGGCATGGGCCGCTTCAGCGCAAATTGCGAACTGGTATCAACAAAGGCTGGCGATGATAGCAGACCACGCCTTTGCTGAACACCAATCACCTTCATAGCCCTGATACATTTCATCAATCGGCCTGACGACGCAGGAATGCCGGGATGTCCAGGTAGTCCAGGTCATCTTGCGGATTCATCTTCGCGGCAGTCGCAGCACCGGCCTGGGCCTGGTTGCGCATGACGGTCGGACGGTCCAGGTCACGGTAGTTCACCGCTGGAGCTTCCTGACGAACAGGGGCCTGTTGTTGTGGCTGCGAAGCCATAGAAGTGTGGACGGTGTTGTCGATGACCTTCACAGGCTTCTCGATTTTTGCGCCCAGACCGGTAGCGACGACAGTCACGTGCAGCTCGTCGCGCATGTCCGGATCGATAACGGTACCGACCTTGACCATCGCGTGCTCGGAAGCGAATGCCTCGATGATGCTACCCACGTCGGAGTATTCACCCAGGGACAGATCCGGACCGGCGGTAATGTTCACCAGGATGCCGCGAGCGCCTTGCAGGTTCACGTCTTCCAGCAACGGGTTGCGAATGGCCGCTTCGGTGGCTTCGCGCGCACGGTTCGGACCGCTGGCGCAGCCAGTGCCCATCATCGCCATGCCCATTTCGCTCATCACGGTACGCACGTCGGCGAAGTCGACGTTGATCATGCCCGGACGCTTGATGATGTCGGAGATACCGCGAACGGCACCGGCCAGTACATCGTCAGCCTTGGCGAAAGCCGACAGCAGGCTTGCGTCTTTACCGAGGATGGTCAGCAGCTTCTCGTTGGGAATGGTGATCAGCGAGTCGACGCTTTCGGAGAGCATACGGATGCCTTCGTCGGCGATCTGCATACGCTTGCGGCCTTCGAACGGGAACGGACGGGTCACCACCGCAACGGTGAGGATGCCCATTTCCTTGGCCACTTCGGCGATGATCGGCGCAGCACCGGTACCGGTACCGCCGCCCATGCCAGTGGTGATGAACACCATGTTGGTGCCGGCCAGCACTTCGGCAATGCGCTCACGGTCTTCCAGAGCGGCTTGACGGCCGACTTCAGGGTTGGCGCCAGCGCCCAGGCCCTTGGTCACGCCGGTGCCCAGTTGCAGGATGGTGCGCGCGCCGATGTTTTTCAGCGCTTGAGCATCGGTGTTGGCGCAGATGAATTCGACGCCTTCGATGTTGCTCTTGACCATGTGGTTGACAGCGTTGCCGCCGCCACCGCCGACACCGATAACTTTGATTACCGGGCTTGCGGGGATGTTGTCTACGAGTTCGAACATTTTCCCTCTCCTTTACATTCTCTAGTTTTTTCGCCTACTGCGTGCTTCGGTGTAACGGTGTTGCGGTAAATCTTCAGAAATTGCCCTGGACCCACTTCTTCAGGCGGTCCAGCAGCGGAGCCTGTGGCTCTTCGTTGCTGTAGCTGTCGCGGCTGCCGATGCCCGAGAACGAGATGCCGTCGGACTGCTTCTGCAGGCCGTACATCAACAGGCCGACGCCGGTGGAATAGATCGGGTTGCGTACCACGTCATCCAGACCTTTCACGCCATGCGGCACGCCCAGGCGCACCGGCATGTGGAAGATTTCCTCGGCCAGTTCGGTCGCGCCTTCCATCTTCGACGTACCGCCGGTCAGCACGATGCCGGCCGGGATCAGGTCTTCGTAGCCGCTGCGGCGCAGTTCGGCCTGGATCAGCGTGAACAGCTCGTCGTAACGCGGCTCGACCACTTCGGCCAGGGCCTGGCGGGACAGCTCGCGCGGTGGACGGTCGCCAACGCTTGGCACCTTGATGGTTTCTCCGGCACCGGCCAGTTTGGCCAGGGCGCAGGCGTAGCGAATCTTGATTTCTTCGGCGTACTGGGTCGGGGTGCGCAACGCCATGGCGATGTCGTTGGTCACCTGGTCACCGGCAATCGGGATCACCGCGGTGTGACGGATCGCGCCTTCGGTGAAGATCGCGATGTCGGTGGTGCCGCCACCGATGTCCACCAGGCACACGCCCAACTCTTTCTCGTCATCGGTCAGCACCGAGTACGCGGAAGCCAGTTGTTCGAGAATGATGTCGTCGATTTCCAGGCCGCAGCGACGCACGCACTTTTCAATGTTCTGTGCGGCGTTGACGGCGCAGGTGACCACGTGGACCTTGGCTTCCAGGCGCACGCCGGACATGCCCAGCGGCTCGCGGACGCCTTCCTGGTTATCGATCACGTAATCCTGCGGCAGGGTGTGCAGCACGCGCTGGTCAGCCGGGATTGCCACGGCCTGGGCGGCGTCGAGCACACGCTCAAGGTCGGCCGAGCTGACTTCGCGATCACGAATCGCCACGATGCCGTGGGAGTTCAGGCTGCGGATGTGATTGCCGGCCACGCCGACGAACGCCGAGTGAATGCGGCAACCAGCCATCAGCTGCGCTTCTTCGATGGCGCGCTGGATCGATTGCACGGTGGACTCGATGTTCACCACCACGCCTTTTTTCAGGCCACGGGACGGATGGGTGCCGATTCCGACGATTTCCAGCGTGCCGTCGTCCGCGACCTCGCCTACCAGCGCCACCACCTTGGAGGTGCCGATATCGAGACCGACGATCATTTTGCCGCTTTGCACGTTTGCCATGGGTCCTGCCTCTTCTTAATTCTTCGCGACAGCGGGTTGGGCTGCCGTGGGCGCTACAGGTTCCCGCCAGCCAACAGCGAGGCCGTTGGCGTAGCGCAGATCGATGCGCGCAATGTTCGTAATCTGTTCTTTGAGCGTCTTGTCATAGATGGCGATGAAACGGCGCATCTTTTCCACCTGGTTGCCGCGTCCCAGCAGCAGTTCGATCCCGGGACCCGCACTGCCGGGGCCGGTGGTCAGGAACCAGCTGCCGCGATCACGCAGTTCGAGGCGTGCAATCGAGAAGCCCAGCGGCCTGAGCATCTGGCTCAGCACCTGGTATTGCTGCATCACTTGCTGCTGAGCCCGCTGCGGGCCGAACAGCTGAGGCAGGTGTTCGTAGTTCGCCAGCTCACGCGGAGTGAAGGCCTGGCCCTGGTTGTTCAACAGCGACTCGTCGCCCCAGCGGGCCACCGGCAGTTGTTCTTCCAGGCGGATCACCACTTGATCCGGCCACACCCTGCGCACTTCGGCGTGGGCAATCCATGGCATCGTTTCCAGCTCGGTGCGCATGCTCGCCAGGTCGATGGTGAAGAAGCTCGACGCCACGTACGGGGCGATCCGCTGCTGCACTGCTTGCTGGCTGATGTAACTCAGGTCGCCCTGCACGTTGATTTTGGTGATCGGCCTGTCGGCATACGGCAACAACCGTGTCGCGCCTTCGTAAGTACCGAACCCCAAAGCCACCAGCAGCACCGGCCAGAACAATGCTTTGAGAAAACCGAAGTTGGCTTTCGGCAGGCGCACGGACATCGGCTCTTTGGCCACCATTCGGCTGGCACCCCGTGGCACCGGCTTGCGGCCGGGTGCGGGAGGCTGATGTCTGAGCTGAGCGCCTTGCATGGCCTTAACCTCTCGTCGACTCTTGGTTACCGGCAGTGTTGCCGGCAACGCTCTCGGCCAGAATGGCCAGAACCAGTTGCTGGAAATCCAGACCGGCAGCACGGGCCGCCATCGGCACCAGGCTGTGATCGGTCATGCCCGGTGCGGTGTTGACTTCCAGGAACCAGAACTGCCCTTCGGCGTCCTGCATCACGTCTGCCCTGCCCCAACCGGCGATACCCAGCGCTTCACAGGCTTTCGCCGTGAGGTCCATGAGTTCCTTTTCCTTGGCGCTGTCCAGACCGCACGGAATGCGGTACTGGGTATCGTTGGCGATGTACTTGGCGTCGTAGTCGTAGAAGCTGTGCGTCGTGCCCAGGGCAATCGGAGGCAACACCTGGTCACGCAGGGTGGCGATGGTGAACTCCGGACCTTGAATCCATTGCTCGACCAACACTTGCGAATCGTAGGTACTGGCCGCTTTCCAGGCGTCGATCAATTCAGACGCGGAACTCACTTTGGCCATCCCGATACTTGAACCTTCATGGGCCGGTTTGACGATCAAAGGGAAGCCCAGTTCCGTCGCTGCCGAAATACAATCGGCCTCGCTGCAAAGGACCGCGTGACGTGGCGTCGGAATACCCAGGCTGTGCCAGACCTGCTTGGTGCGCAGTTTGTCCATGGCCAGTGCCGAAGCCAGGATGCCGCTGCCGGTGTACGGAATGCCCAGGCATTCGAGCAGGCCCTGCATGCTGCCGTCTTCACCGCCACGACCGTGGAGGATGATGAAGGCACGGTCGATCTTTTCATTGAGCAGACGCTGCAGAAGGTCATCGCCCACGTCGAGACCGAACGCATCCACACCGGCGCTTTGCAGCGCATCGAGAACGGCGTTGCCTGACTTCAGCGACACTTCGCGCTCGGCACTCTTCCCGCCGAACAGCACGGCGACGCGGCCGAAGTCTTTCGGCGCGATCGTGGAGACCAGGTTGGCGTAGGCAGCAGTCATTTCAACGTCCCCTTCTCCGGCGCGGCAACGGCACCGGCGAACAACTCACTTTTCAACAGTTTTGGTGCGAGACCGCCGATATCACCGGCGCCCTGGCACAGCAGAATGTCGCCGGCGCGCAGCAGCGGCTTGACCACTGGCGCAAGGTCGACACCACGCTCGATGTAGATCGGGTCGAGCTGGCCACGCTGACGGATGCTGTTGCACAGCTTGCGGCTGTCGGCGCCCGGAATCGGCTCTTCGCCAGCCGGATAGACTTCCATCAGCAGCAGTACGTTGGCATCGGCCAGCACATTGACGAAATCGTCGTACAGGTCGCGGGTGCGGCTGTAGCGGTGCGGCTGGTAGACCATCACCAGACGGCGCTCCGGCCAGCCACCGCGTACGGCCTTGATCACCGCCGCGACTTCCGTCGGGTGGTGACCGTAGTCATCGACCAGCATCACGTTACCGCCGTCCACCGGCAGTTCGCCGTAGACCTGGAAGCGCCGGCCGACACCCTGGAACCCGGACAGGCCCTGGACGATCGCCTCATCGCTGACACCTTCGTCGGTGGCGATGCAGATGGTCGCCAGCGCGTTCAATACGTTGTGGTTGCCCGGCATGTTCACCGAAACATCCAGCGGCTCGCGGTCAGGACGCAGCACGGTGAAGAAGGTCTGCATGCCTTGCTGGCGCACGTTGATGGCACGCACGTCGCAGTCTTCGCCGAAGCCATAGGTGACCGTCGGGCGTTTGACCTGCGGGAGGATTTCACGCACCACCGGATCGTCCAGGCACACCACAGCCAGACCGTAGAACGGCAGGTTGTGCAGGAACTCGACGAAGGTTTTCTTCAGTTTGTTGAAGTCGCCGTCGTAGGTCGCCATGTGATCGGCGTCGATGTTGGTGACCACGGCCACCAGCGGCTGCAGGTGCAGGAAGCTTGCATCGCTTTCGTCGGCTTCGGCGATCAGGTAGCGGCTGGTGCCGAGCTGGGCATTGGTGCCCGCGGCATTCAGGCGGCCACCGATCACGAACGTCGGGTCCAGGCCACCGGCGGCGAACACCGAAGCGATCAGGCTGGTGGTGGTGGTTTTGCCGTGGGTACCGGCAACGGCGATGCCGTGGCGATAGCGCATCAGCTCAGCCAGCATTTCGGCACGCGGCACCACCGGGATACGGCGTTCCAGCGCGGTAGCGACTTCCGGGTTGGAGGTGTTCACCGCGCTCGACACCACCAGCACATCGGCGGCAGCGGCGTTCTCGGCGCGGTGGCCGATAAAGATCTGCGCCCCGAAGGATTCCAGGCGCTCGGTGACCGGGGACGCCTTCAGGTCGGAGCCGGACACGGCATAACCCAGGTTCAGCAACACTTCGGCAATCCCGCACATGCCTACACCGCCGATACCGACGAAGTGGATGCGACGGATGCGGCGCATTTCCGGTTGTGGCATGGCTTTCTGACTCTCAACCATGGGCCACCTCCAGGCAGCTATCGACCACGTTACGGGTGGCATCGGGTTTGGCCAGGCGGCGTGCCGCGGTAGCCATTTCGTTGAGTCGTTGTGGTTGCATCAGGACCTCTGTCAGGCGAGCGGCAAGATCCGCTGCGCCAGTCGTTCTTTGCGGCATCAGGAAGGCTGCGCCTTCACGGGCCAAATATTCGGCGTTGCGGGTCTGGTGATCGTCGATGGCGTGAGGCAAAGGCACCAGCATCGAGGGCAGACCGGCAGCGGCCAGTTCACTGATGGTCAGCGCGCCTGCGCGACATACCACCAGGTCGGCCCAGCTGTAGGCTTGGGCCATGTCTTTGATGAAGGGCTGCACCTGCGCCTCGACGCCAGCCGCGCGATAGCGCTCTGCAGTCACTTCATCGTGGTTTTTGCCGGCCTGATGGAACACTTCCGGACGCAAGTCGGCAACGACTTGCGACAGGGCTTCAGGCAGCAACTTGTTCAACGGTTCTGCTCCCAGGCTTCCGCCCAGGATCAGCAAACGCGCCTTGCGACCGGCCAGGGCAGGTCGCGATGTCTCGAGGAACAGCTCGGTGCGCACCGGATTACCGGTGGTCCGGCGGCTGTCCGACAGGGTAAAGGTGTCGGGGAACGCTTCACAGACTCGGGCGGCCAACGGCACCAGCAACCGATTGGCGGTACCGGCCACGGCGTTCTGCTCGTGAACGATCACCGGCACGCCGGCCAGTTTGGCCGCGACACCGCCAGGACCGGTCACAAAACCACCAAATCCCACGACGCAGACCGGTCGCAGACGGCGAATGATCGCCCGCGCCTGCCAGACCGACTTGAACAACATGAACGGTGCCTTGAGCAGGGACAATTTGCCCTTGCCGCGCAGACCGCTGGCGTTGATCCGATGCAGCTCGATACCGGCCGCCGGCACCAGATCGTTTTCGATGCCACGCGGGGTACCGAGCCAGTGCACGGTATAGCCGCGCGCCTGGAATTCGCGAGCACAGGCCAGCGCCGGGAACACGTGGCCACCGGTGCCGCCAGCCATGATCATGACGTTAGCGCCCATGGTGCGGCTCCTCGGCGAAGTCGCTCTCATGGAACTCAATCTCTTCACTGCCCAGGTGGGTTCGACTTTCCCACTCGATACGCAGCAACAAACCGAGACAGGCACAGCAGATCACCAACGAACTACCGCCATAACTGAGGAACGGCAGGGTCAGCCCCTTGGTTGGCAGCAGACCGACGTTTACACCAATGTTGATCAGGAACTGGCCGATCCACAGGAACGACAGCCCGTATGCCACGTAAGCTGCAAAAAACTGCTTGGCCTTTTCTGCCCACAAACCGATGTACATGCCACGGATACACACAAAGACGAACAGTGCCACGGTGCACAACGAACCCACCGCACCCAGCTCTTCGGCCAGGACCGAGAACACGAAGTCAGTGTGGGCTTCCGGCAGGTAGAACTGTTTCTGCACGCTGTTGCCCAGGCCAACGCCCAGCCATTCGCCGCGACCGAAAGCGATCAATGCCTGGGACAACTGATAACCGGCACCGAACTGGTCGGCCCACGGGTCGGCAAAGTTGGTCAGACGCGCCATTCGATAGGGCTGCATTTGAATCAACAGCACCACCGCGCCGACAGCCAGGACCACCATCAGGGAAAAACGGAACAGCCCGACGCCGCCAAGGAACAGCATCGCCGCCGCCGCCCCCATCATCACGACGGTGGCACCGAAGTCCGGCTCCATCAGCAGCAGGCCCGCCATCGGCAGCAGAACGATGAACGGCTTGAAGAAACCCATCCAGCTTTCACGCACTTCTTTCTGGCGACGCACCAGATAACCGGCGAGGTAGATCACCACGAACACCTTGGCGATCTCGGAAGGCTGGACGTTGAAGAAACTGAAGCCGATCCAGCGCATCGAGCCGTTAACCTCACGGCCGATCCCCGGAATGATCACCATCACCAGCAAGCCGAATGCACCCAGCAGCATCAGCCAGCCCAGGCGTTGCCAGGTGGCGATCGGGATCATCATGGTGACGATGCAGGCACCCAGGCCCAGCACCACATAAATAAGGTGGCGAATCATGTAGTACAGGGCGCTGCCCGACTGCACGGCCGCCACTTCGGTCGATGCCGAGGCAATCATGATCAGCCCCAGGCCGAGCAGCGTCAGGCAACCGGCGAGCATCGGGAAATCAAGGTCGATACCGCGCCCGGTGATGAGCGGCGATGGATACGGCTTGATGATGCCTCTCAGGCTCATGCCAGATCCTCCACTGCTTGGACGAACTGGTGACCACGGTCTTCGTAGTTCTTGAACATGTCGAAACTGGCGCAGGCAGGCGACAGCAGCACCACGTCGCCCGGCTGGGCTGCTGCGCGGCATTGCTCGACAGCTTCGACCAGGGAGCCGGCGCGGATCAGCGGTACGGCATCGCCGATGGCCTCGCCGATCTTGTCGGAGTCGCGGCCCATCAGGATCACGGCGCGGCAGTTGGCCGCCACCGGGTCACGCAGGTCCTTGAACTCGGCACCCTTGCCGTCGCCGCCGGCGATCAGCACGACCTTGCCGTCGATGTCCGCGCCCAGGCCTTCGATGGCCGCCAGTGCAGCACCGACGTTGGTGGCCTTGGAGTCGTTGTAGTAGCCCACGCCGTCGAGGTCGCGGACCCATTGGCAGCGATGCTCGAGACCGGCGAAGGTGCGCAGGCTCGACAGCATGGCATCGAACGGCAGGCCGACTGCATGGCCCAGGGCCAGGGCCGCCAGGGCGTTGGACTGGTTATGGGCACCGCGAATCTTCAATTCGCGCACCGGCATCAGGTTCTGGAATTCGAAGGCCAGGTACTTCTCGCCATTCTCTTCGCGCAGACCGAATGCCTTGAAATCAGGCTTGTTCAGACCGAAGGTCCAGCACGGCTGGCCCTCGCCCATCAACGGACGGCTCAGGGCATCCTGACGATTGACCACGAACTGTTTGGCACCACGGAAAATCCGGTGCTTGGCCAGGTGATAGGCCGGCAGACCGCTGTAACGGTCCATATGGTCTTCGCTGACGTTGAGCACGGTCGCCACTTCGGCGTTGAGTTGATCGGTGGTTTCCAGCTGGAAACTCGACAACTCCATCACGTACAACTCGACGTCGTCGCGCAGCAGATCCAGCGCCGGGGTACCGAGGTTGCCGCCGACGGCAACACGCTTGCCAGCCGCCGCCGCCATTTCGCCGACCAGCGTGGTCACGGTGCTTTTCGCGTTGGAACCGCTGATGGCCACGATCGGCGCCTTCGCGTTACGCGCGAACAGCTCGATGTCGCCGGACAGTTTCACGCCACGGGCAGCGGCAGCCTGCAGGGCCGGGGTCGCCAGCGCCAGGCCGGGGCTGACGTAGAGTTCGTCGGCACGGCACAGGAACTCGACGTCCAGCTCGCCACAACGCACTTCCACGTGCGGATAGTCACGCTTGAGCGTGGCCAGTTCCGGTGGATTTTCCCGCGTATCGGCCACGGCAAACGCCACGCCCCGGTTCGCCAGGAAGCGAACCAGGGACATGCCGCTCTTGCCGAGGCCGACAACGATGCGGAAGTGGTCAGAAGCGATCAGAGACACGAGTTTCTACCTCAGCTTCAGGGTGGCAAGGCCAATCAGCACGAGAATCACGGTGATGATCCAGAAACGGACGATCACACGTGGCTCGGGCCAGCCCTTGAGTTCAAAGTGGTGGTGAATGGGCGCCATGCGGAACACGCGGCGACCGGTCAGTTTAAAAGAGGCGACCTGAATGACGACTGACAGGGTTTCCATCACGAACACGCCGCCCATGATGAACAGGACGATTTCCTGGCGGACGATCACCGCGATGGTGCCCAGGGCTGCGCCCAGCGCCAGTGCGCCGACGTCACCCATGAAGACTTGTGCCGGATAGGTGTTGAACCAGAGGAAACCCAGGCCGGCTCCGATCAGTGCGCCACAGAACACGATCAGTTCACCAGCGCCCGGTACATAAGGGATCAGCAGGTATTCGGCGAACTTCACGTTACCCGACAGGTAGCAGAAGATGCCCAGGCCGCCGCCAACCATCACCGTCGGCATGATCGCCAGGCCGTCGAGGCCGTCGGTCAGGTTGACCGCGTTGCTCGAACCGACAATCACGAAATAGGTCAGGACAATGAAGCCTGCGCCCAGCGGAATGCTGTAGTCCTTGAGCATCGGCAGGATCAGCGTGGTCTCCACCGGAGTGGCGGCTGTCACATACAGAAAGATCGCCGCGCCCAGGCCAAATACCGACTGCCAGAAATACTTCCAGCGGCTTGGCAGGCCACGGGAGTTCTTCTCGATCACCTTGCGGTAGTCGTCGACCCAGCCGATGGCGCCGAACAGCAGGGTCACCAGCAGTACGACCCAGACGTAACGGTTGCTCAGGTCAGCCCAAAGCAGGGTGCTGACACCGATGGACGACAGAATCAGCGCGCCGCCCATGGTCGGTGTACCCGACTTTGACAGGTGCGACTGCGGGCCGTCATTGCGAACGGATTGACCGATCTGACGGTTCTGCAACGTGCGGATCATCCATGGGCCATAGCACAGCGACAAAACCAGCGCGGTCAGTACACCTAGAATCCCGCGCAGGGTCAGGTACTGGAAGACCGCGAAGCCTTTGTAGAACTGTTGCAGATACTCCGCTAGCAGCAGCAGCATTAATGTTTCTCCAGACTGGACCCGCACAAGGCGGCGACGACGTTTTCCATCGCAGCGCTGCGCGACCCCTTGATCAAAATGGTGGTGTTTGTGTCTTGCTCGGCGCCCAGGGCCTTGATCAGTTCAGCCTGCGTGCTGAAATGAAAAGCCTGTGGACCGAATGCGTTCACGGCGTGAGCCATCATTGGCCCGACGGCGTACAGCGCAGAAACCTTGCCACGGGCGTACTCGCCCACGTCGCGGTGCCCCTGCTCCGCCCACTCGCCCAACTCGCCGATATCCCCGAGCACCAGGACGGTGCGACCGGAAAAGCCGGCCAGTATATCAACGGCAGCGCACATGGAGGTGGGGTTAGCGTTGTAAGTGTCATCGATCACGCGCATGCCATTGCTGGCCAATTGCGCAACGGTGCGCCCCTTGACCGGTTGCACCGCGCCAAGGCCGGTGGCGATACCGAACAGCGACACACCCAGGGCATGGGCGGCAGCGGCGGCGGCCATGGCATTGGCGACGTTATGGGTGCCGAGCAGGTTCAGTTGAACGCGCTCCACACCTTCAGGACTGTGCAGGTTGAACGCCGGGCAGCCACGGGCATCAGTGGCCAGGTCACTGGCGTAGAAATCGGCGCGGGTGTTGCTCAACGCAAACGTCAGCACTTTGCGATCACCGGCGCGTGCCTTCCAGATGCCGAATGCCTTGTCGTCGAGATTGAGAACGGCGACACCATCGGCATCCAGCCCTTCGATAATCTCGCCCTTGGCCTCGACGATCTTTTCCGGGCCGCCGAACTCGCCGACGTGGGCGGTCCCGGCGTTATTGAGAATGGCCACGTGCGGCTTGGTCAGGCCGACGGTGTAGGCAATTTCGCCCAGGCGCGAGGCGCCCAGTTCGATCACGGCCGCAGTGTGTTCCGGCGCCAGCTCGATCAATGTCAGCGGTGCGCCGAGGTCGTTGTTCAGGTTGCCACGGGTCGCCAGCACTGCGCCGCGCGTGCGCAGGATGCTCGCCAGCATTTCCTTGACCGTAGTCTTGCCGCTGGAACCGGTGATGGCTGCAACGGGTTGGGTGAACGCGGCACGATTCAACGCACCCAGTTGCCCCAGTGCCTGACGGGTGTCCTTGACCAGCAGTTGCGGCAGCGTACTGTCGGCGACTTCACGTTCGACCAGCGCTGCGACGGCGCCTTTGGCCGCCACGTCATTCAGATAATCATGGCCATCGAAACGTGGCCCGGTCAGGGCAATAAACAGCTGACCCGGCTTGATCGCACGACTGTCGATGCTGACACCGTCGAAACCGGCATCGACGGATACCAGGCGAGCATTCAGCGCGCCGGTCAGTTCGCTCAGCTTCAAGGCCTTAAGCATGGGCCACCTCCCACGAGGTCAAGGCATGATCGGCCTCGACCAGATCGGAGAAGGCGTGACGCTCGCCGTTGATTTCCTGATAGTCCTCGTGACCTTTGCCGGCCAGGACAATCACGTCGTCCACCGAAGCGCTGGCGATCAAACGGGCAATCGCCTGACCACGACCGGCAACGAACTCCACTTTATCCACAGCCGCGAAACCGGCACGGATGTCATCGAAAATCACTGACGGATCTTCCGTACGCGGGTTGTCATCGGTCACCAGCACGCCATCGGCCAGGCGCTCGACCACTTCGGCCATCAACGGACGCTTGCCGCGATCGCGGTCACCGCCACAACCGAACAGGCACAGCAACCGGCCCTTGGCGTGTGGACGCAGGGCCAGCAGTACTTTCTCCAGCGCATCCGGGGTGTGGGCGTAGTCGACCACCACCAATGGTTGCGAGCCACCGCCCAGACGCTGCATGCGCCCGGCAGGGCCTTCGAGCTTCGGCAGCACCTTGAGAATTTCGTCCAGGGCGTAATCCAGACCGAGCAACGCGCCGACCGCCGCCAGGACATTGCTCAGGTTGAAGCGACCGAGCAAGGTACTGCGCAAGTGGTGCTCGCCCTGTGGCGTGACCAGCGTGGCGCGCACGCCTTCGTCGTCGAATTGCGCCTGGCGGCAATACAGGTAGGCGCTGGAATCTTCCAGGCTATAGGTGATCAGCCGCGACTCGCACTTGTCGGCGGCCAGTTGCCGACCGAACTCGTCGTCGAGGTTGACCACGCGGCATTTCAAATCATTCCAGGCAAACAGCCGGGCCTTGGCTTCGCCGTAAGCCTGCATGGTGCCGTGGTAATCCAGGTGATCGCGGGACAGGTTAGTCATCACCGCCACATCGAAGGCCAAAGCGGTCACGCGGCCCTGGTCCAGGCCATGGGAAGAAACCTCCATCGCCACGGCTTTGGCCCCGGCCTTTTTCAGGTCCGCCAGGGTCGCTTGCACGGCAATCGGGTTCGGCGTGGTGTGCAGACCGCTTTCCAGCGCGCCGTAAAAACCGGAACCGAGCGTGCCGACCAGGCCGCAGTGCTGGCCGAGCAGGTCCAGTGCCTGGGCGACCAATTGCGTCACGCTGGTCTTGCCGTTGGTGCCGGTCACGCCCACCAGGTTCAGGTGATGGCTCGGCTCGCCATAAAAACGCCCGGCGATGTCCGACAGTTGCGCGGCCAGACCTTTGACCGGAATCAACGGCACTTCAGTGATCGGCAAGACCGTGGCGCCTTCTACTTCATAGGCCACCGCAGCAGCGCCGCGTTGCAAGGCGTCGGCAATATGCGCGCGCCCATCGAATTTCCCGCCCGGCACGGCGAGGAACAGATCGCCCGCGCGCACATTGCGGCTGTCCAGGGCGAGTTCGCGAATCAGCAGATCGTGGCCGGCGTGGGGGAATATTTTGTTCAGGCTCAGTGACATCAGCCGCGCCCTCCATTAGCTTTCAGCGGAACGACCGGTGTTGCGTTCGCTTGTTGAGTGGGTGGCAGGTTGTCCGGCGTAATGTTCATCAGGCGCAGGGTGCCCGACATCACGCGACTGAACACCGGCGCGGAAACCAGGCCACCGAAGTAACCGGCCTTGGTCGGCTCATCGATCACCACCACTATGGCGTAGCGCGGATCACTCATCGGGCCGAAACCGGCGAACAACGAGCGGTACGAGTTCTCGGCGTAACCCTTGGTGCCGACCGACGTTTTACGTGCAGTACCCGACTTGCCTCCCACGTGATACGCCGGCACTTGCGCGCGGAACACGCCGCGCGGGGCCTCGATCACTTGTTGCAGCATGCCTTGCATGGTTTTCGCGACCGCCTCCGGCAACACCTGGGTGGTTTGCGGCGCCTTGTCGGTCTTGATCAGGGTCAGCGGCGCGAGGCGGCCGTTGTTGGCCAGGGCCGAGAAGGCGTGGACCAGCTGGATCGCAGTCACGGAAATACCGTAGCCGTAGGACAGCGTGGCAGTTTCTGCCTTGCGCCATTCGCGGTAGTTCGGCAGGTTGCCGACGCGCTCGCCCGGGAAGCCCAGGCCAGTGTCCTGACCGAGGCCGACCTTCTGTGCCAGACGGAAAATGGTTTCACCGCCGATGTCGAATGCGACCTTACTCATCCCGACGTTACTGGAGTTGATCAGAATGCCGGTCAGGTCGAGCACCGGGCCTTCGGTCTTGGATACGTCCTTGATGGTGTATTTACCAATCTGCAAGCTGCCCGGGTACACCTCGACGGTATCGCTCGGTTTCCAGCGCCCGGTTTCAATCGCGGCGCTCATGGAAATCGCTTTCATGGTCGAACCCGGTTCGAACACGTCGATCATCGCGCGGTTACGCATCATCGCCGGTTGCAGGTTGCGACGGTTGTTCGGGTTGTAGGTCGGCTGGTTGACCATTGCGAGAATCTCGCCGGTCTTCACGTCCATGATCACCAGGCTGCCTGCCTTGGCGCCGTTCTCGATGATCGCGTTGCGCAATTCGCGGTTGGCCAGGTATTGCAGGCGCAGGTCAATGGACAACGCCAAGGGCTTGCCGGCCTTGGCGTTTTTGGTGACCTGGACATCCTTGATCAGCCGGCCGCGCCGGTCCTTGATCACCTGACGCTTGCCGGGGACCCCGGCCAGCCATTCGTCGTAGGCCAGTTCGACGCCTTCACGACCGTGATCGTCAATGTCGGTAAACCCGACCATATGGGCGGTGACTTCGCCGGCAGGGTAAAAGCGCCGGAACTCTTCGATGCCGTAGACGCCTGGTACTTTCAGGTCGAGCACGGCCTGACCCTGCTCAGGCGTCAGCCCGCGCACCAGGTAAATGAATTCTTTGTTGGCCTGGGCTTCAAGACGCTCGGTCAGGGCTTTGGGATCTTGCCCCAGCGCGGCGGCCAGTGCTGGCCACTTGTCTTTTTCCAGCTGCATTTCCTTGGCGTTGGCCCACAGCGTAGTCACCGGGGTACTGACGGCCAAAGGCTCGCCGTTACGGTCGGTGATCAGGCCACGGTGAGCCGGAATCGGAATATGACGGACGCTGCGCGCATCGCCCTGACCTTTGAGGAAGTCACGGTCGACCACCTGCAAGTCGATGATGCGCCAGGCAATCGCGGCTACCATGATGCCGAGCAACCCCAGCACCACGCGGAACCGCCAAGGAAAGAGTGCGCCTTCGAGTTTCATCATGGTGCCACCATCTTCACGTCAGCGGCGCCGGGAATGTGCATTTTCAATTGTTCGGTAGCCAGCACTTCGATACGGCTATGGGCCGTCCAGGTGCTCTGCTCCAGAATCAACCGGCCCCACTCGGCCTGGGCCTTGTCGCGCACGCTCAACTCGTTGTACAGCGAGTTCAGCAACTGGCGATTCCAGTGTGCGCTGTAAGACACGCCGATAGCCGACACGAGCACGCCGACAAACAGCAGCAGCATGAAGAAGCTTCCGCCGGGCAGTGGCTTGGCGAAAAGCTTGCTCACCGCAGCTTCTCCGCCACACGCATGACAGCGCTACGGGAACGTGGGTTGGCTTTGAGTTCGGCGTCAGAGGCCGTCTGCGCTTTGCCATGGACTTTGATTTTCGGTTCGAAGGCGACATGCCGAACCGGCAGGTTGCGCGGCAGGTTATCGGCTTCGCCTTTCACCAGTTTGCGCATGAACAGTTTGACGATACGGTCTTCCAGCGAGTGGAAGCTGATCACCACCAGGCGACCGCCCACTTCCAGGCAATCCAGTGCGGCTTCGAGGCCGGTTTCCAGATCACCCAGTTCGTTGTTGACGTGAATACGCAATCCCTGGAATGCACGGGTTGCAGGGTTCTTGCCCTTTTCCCATGCCGGGTTGGCGACTTTCAGGACTTCGGCCAGGTCACCGGTGCGTTCGAATGGCTTGATGTCGCGGCGCTCGACCACGGCACGGGCCATGCGACCGGAAAAACGCTCTTCACCGTATTCCTTGAACACCCGGGCGATTTCTTCCACGGGAGCGGTGTTGACGAATTCGGCAGCGCTGATTCCGCGGGACGGATCCATGCGCATGTCCAGCGGACCATCGTTGAGGAAACTGAAACCGCGCTCAGGATCGTCAAGTTGCGGCGAAGACACGCCCAGATCGAGCAACACACCGCTGACCTTGCCGTTCATGCCACGCTCGGCCACTTCGGCACCGAGTTCGGCAAAGCTGCGCTGCACAACGACAAAGCGGCCGTCTTCGGCCGCTAGCGTCTGCCCGGTGGCAATCGCTTGTGGATCTTTATCGAATCCGAGCAACCGGCCATCGGGACCGAGCTGACTGAGGATCAACCGGCTGTGCCCGCCGCGCCCGAACGTGCCGTCCAGATAGCAGCCATCAGGACGTACGGCGAGAGCCTCGACGGCTTCGTCAAGCAGTACGGTGATGTGGTTAAAGCCGCTATCAATAGTCACAGGATCAAATCACGCAGTTCATCAGGCATCGCGCCCGGTTGTTGAATGGCAGCCAGGTCAGCGGCAGAAACCGCGTTCCAGGCATCCTCGTCCCACAATTGGAACTTGTTCAGTTGGCCTACCAACATCGCGTGTTTATCCAACTTGGCATATTCACGAAGACGCGGCGGAACCAGAAAACGACCACTGCCATCGAGCTCGAGGTCGACGGCATTACCAATCAGTAAACGTTGCAGGCGGCGGTTCTCTTCACGAAGCGAAGGCAGTGCGCGCAGTTTGGTTTCAATAATTTCCCACTCATCGAGCGGGTAAACACACAAACATGGATCAACGGCATCAATCGTGACGATCAACTGACCGGAACTACGCGAAACGAGCTCGTCACGGTACCGGCTCGGCATGGCGAGACGGCCCTTTGCATCGAGACTGATAGCGTTGGCTCCGCGAAACACGTCAGCGTTTCTCCAAATTCTAGCGTTTTGAGTTCAAAAAACCCACTTCATGCCACTTTTCGCCACTTGTGCACACTATAGGAATGCGCCCACCACACCGTCAAGGCGCGGGTTAAAGGAAAACCCTTACAGAACTGAGATTTAGGAGCATTGAAGGAGGAGCAACGAGAATCCGGCAGATGAAACTGTCCGATAACTTGAATCAGCACGGAAGGCTGCGTTCGGAAGTTAAAGTAATTTATTAAGAGTAAGATTTTTTTGGTATTACAAAAGAGGTTCTGCGGATGAATGTGTAAGGAGGGAAACCGGTGCTGCGTGGAGTTTGTGTGATTCCTACAAGCGCGGGCTAATCGATATCACAAAACCGCTTCTCCCGACGTTTGTGCAAGGAGGGAAATCCCTATCACCATCCCCCTTGCTCAATGATTTAAGCAGAGGGGAGAAAAAGGTGGAGAGTCGATCTGTAAGCCGGGTTCTGTCTTGAACAGTCATTCGTCTACGATGGCCATCACTGGACATCTTTAGCAACCTACCCGGTCCCAGCGCGGGCCACGCCTTGGGACCCTATTTGGTCTTGCTCCAAGTGGGGTTTACCTAGCCACGAACTGTTGCCAGACGTGCGGTGCGCTCTTACCGCACCTTTTCACCCTTACCGGCGCCGAAGCGCTTAGGCGGTTATTTTCTGTGGCACTTTCCGTAGGCTCACGCCTCCCAGGCATTACCTGGCACTTCGCCCTATGGAGCCCGGACTTTCCTCCCCCCCCTAATTTTCATAGAGGGCAGCGACTGTCCGATCGACTCTCCGCTGCGAAGGTTACCGGCAGAGCGCCCGAAGAACAAGCGCTAAGCGCCTTGGAGCACGTCTGTGCGTCGGGTTTTACTCGCCCTTCTGCTGATCCAGCGCGATCTGGTACAGCACATTCTTTCGCTCGCCGGTGATTTGCGCCGCCAACGCTGCCGCACGCTTGAGCGGCATTTCTTCGAGCAACAGGTTGAGGATGCGCATTGCCTCACTGCTGACGGCACCTTCCTCCTCGGGAGCGGACCAGCCCGCCACCAACACCACGCACTCGCCGCGCTGCTGATTGCTGTCCGACTCGACAAACTCGCGCAACTCCGCCAGCGGCAGCCCCTTGAGGGTTTCAAACGTCTTGGTCAGCTCACGGGCAAGTAGTGCCGGGCGCTCGGGGCCGAACACCAGCTCCATGTCTTGCAGGCATTCAAGGATGCGATGAGGAGCCTCATAGAAGATCAATGTGCGAGGTTCTTCCTTTACCTGCTCGAGGCGCGCTCGCCGACCCACAGCCTTGGCCGGCAGAAAACCTTCGAAAATGAAACGGTCGGAAGGCAGCCCCGCCGCCGATAACGCCGCAATCAACGCGCAGGCGCCCGGAACCGGCACCACATTGATCCCCGCAGCCCGGGCCTGCCGCACCAGGTGATAACCCGGATCGGAAATCAGCGGCGTCCCGGCATCAGAGATCAACGCCACGTTGTCACCAGCAAGCAGACGAGTGATAAAGCGACTGCCTTCATCCCGCTCGTTGTGTTCATGGCAGGCCGCCAATGGCGTCGCAATGCCGAAGTGTTGCATCAAGCGCTGGGAATGGCGGGTGTCTTCCGCGGCGATCAAGGCCACTTCACGCAGAATCTTCAGCGCCCGCGCACTGATGTCATCCAGGTTGCCGATGGGCGTCGCCACCACATAAAGCGAGCCAGCAGCGGAATTCAAAGCACCTGGAGCAGTCAAAGCGCACACCTCATGATCGGTAAAAGTCGCCATTGTAGCGCGTAGCGAGGCTCGCGATACGCGCAAGCAAACGCGGCATCGGCGACCGATTGTGCGCTGGCGCAACATTTACACCAGCTAAATTGACCGATTCATGCCAGTAACATCGCGCCCCGGCCAGTGCTTGGGTACAATTCCACGCTAATTTGATCGAGTATCAGGAACGCTTACATGATCGCTTGCCTGCGGCTGTTATCTGCCCTCTGCCTTGCTGCCTTGCTGGCGGCTTGCGCCAGCTCGCCCTCCTCCAGCCTTGGCGAACTTCCACGGACACCGGACGCCAGTATCGAGCAGTTGCTTGAGAAGGCTGCCCAAAGCAAGTCACCGGAAGATGCGGCCCTGCTGCGCTTGAGCGCTGCCGACCTGGCCTATCACCAGGGCAATGCCGGCCAGTCCGCGCAAATCCTGCAACAGGTCCCCATTGAGCAACTCAAGCCGGGCCAACAGATTTTCGCCAGCACCCTGGCGGCTGAATTGGCCATGACCCGCAACCAGCCCAAGGCCGCGCTGACCGCCTTGAGCCATCCGAGCATGCAACGCTTGAGCGAACTGCCCGCCGAACAACAGGTCCGCACCGGCACCGTTCACGCCCGGGCCCTTGAGGCCGATGGCCAGACCCTTGCCGCTGCTCGGGAGCGCATTTTCATCGCCCCGATGCTCAAAGGTGAAGCTGCGAGCAAAAACCACGAAGCCATCTGGACCCTGATCGCTTCGCTGCCGACCGAGCAGTTACAGCCAAACACCACCGACGATCTCGGCGGCTGGATGGCCCTGGCGCTGGCAGTGAAATCCGCCGGTACCCTGGAGCAGCAACAAGCCGCCATCGACAACTGGCGCGCGAAGAATCCGAAACACCCGGCAGCCATTCAATTGCCGCAGCCACTGACCCAGCTCAAAGAACTGGCCAGCCAGCCCCTGAACAAGATCGCCCTGCTGCTGCCTCAGGACGGCCAGTTGGCCTCGGTCGGCAAAGCACTGCGCGACGGCTTCATGGCCGCTCATTACCAGGCCCAACAGGCCGGGCAGAAACCACCCGCCATCGAGTTTTATGACAGCTCGCGCCTGACCTCCATGGACGAGTTCTACCGCAAGGCCCAGGCCGATGGTGTGCAACTGGTCGTCGGCCCGCTGGAGAAGCCGCTGGTGAAACAGCTGAGCTCTCGCCCGCAATTGCCGATCACCACCCTGGCGCTGAACTACAGCGAGGGCGATCAAGGCCCGGCGCAGCTGTTCCAGTTCGGTCTTGCCGCTGAAGACGAAGCCCGCGAAGTCTCGCGCCGCGCTCGCGCCGACGGCCTGCATCGCGCAGCCATCATGGTGCCGAAAGGTGAATGGGGCGACCGCGTGCTCAAGGCGTTCAGCCAGGATTGGCAAGCCAATGGCGGCACCATCGTCGCCACCGAACGCGTCGATCAACCGGTCCAGTTGGCCCAGCAGATTGCCGACATGTTCCAGCTACGTCAGAGCGAAGGTCGCGCCAAGAGCCTGCAAAGCACGGTTGGCTCTCAAGTAGCCGCCCAGCCATCGCGCCGCCAGGACATCGAGTTCATTTTCCTTGCTGCAACGCCGCAACAGGCCCAGCAGATCAAACCGACCCTGAACTTCCAGTACGCAGGCGATGTGCCGGTCTACGCCACTTCTCACGTGTTCAGCGCCAGCGGTGACGTCAACCAGTACAACGACATGAATGGCATTCGCTTCTGCGAGACGCCATGGTTGCTGGACGCCAATGATCCACTGCGCCGCCAGGTCACTGCCCAATGGCCTCAAGCCGCCGGCAGCCTGGGGCGCCTGTATGCGATGGGCGTGGACGCCTATCGACTGGCGCCGCGCCTGGGCCAGCTCAAGTCTCTGCCGGACAGCCGCATCGACGGTGAATCGGGCAGCCTTGGCATGTCTCAGAGCCAGCGGGTCGTGCGCCAGTTGCCATGGGCCGAGTTCGCCAATGGCCAGGTTCAGCGCCTGCCGGACACCCCTCGCTGATGCCTGACAGGTCACGCCAGCAAAGCGGCAAGGATGCCGAGCGCCATGCGCTCGAGCATCTTCAACAACAGGGTCTGCGCCTGCTGGCGCAGAACTGGTTGTGTAAACGCGGCGAGCTTGATCTGGTCATGCTAGATGGCGATACAGTAGTATTCGTTGAAGTCCGCTACAGAAAAAACACTCAATGGGGTGGCGCGCTCGATAGCATCGATGTGCGCAAACGGCAAAAACTGATTTTCGCCGCGCAGTATTTTCTTCAGTGCGAGTCGCGCTGGGCCAATTCCCCTTGCCGCTTCGACGTGATTGCCATCGACAGCAACCTCGATCAGTTGAACTGGCTACAGAATGCCTTCGACGGCTGATCGCCGGTATTGCGAACCGGACACTATCACCCAACACTTTTGCTCTTTGCTTTGCGGGCTGCACATTCATGTGCCGAACAGCCGCGCTAATTAAGGTCACACAGATGGACATGCAATCCCGAATTCGCCAGCTTTTTCAGGCCAGTATCGACACCAAGCAACAGGCGATGGAAGTACTTGCACCGCACATCGAGCAAGCCAGCCAGGTCATGGTCAACGCCCTGCTCAACGAAGGCAAAATGCTTTCCTGTGGCAACGGCGGCTCTGCCGGTGATGCCCAGCACTTCTCGTCCGAGCTGCTCAATCGCTTTGAGCGCGAGCGCCCGAGCCTGCCGGCCATCGCCCTGACGACCGACAGTTCGACGATCACCTCGATCGCCAACGACTACAGCTACAACGAAATCTTCTCCAAACAGATCCGTGCACTCGGCCAACCGGGCGATGTGTTGCTGGCTATCTCCACCAGCGGCAACTCGGCCAACATAATTCAAGCGATCCAGGCCGCACATGATCGCGAAATGATTGTCGTAGCATTAACGGGGCGTGATGGCGGCGGCATGGCGTCGCTGCTGTTACCCGAGGACGTCGAGATTCGCGTTCCGGCCAACGTCACCGCTCGTATTCAAGAAGTCCACCTGCTGGCGATCCATTGCCTTTGCGACTTGATCGACAGCCAATTGTTCGGGAGTGAAGAATGACCCCTAATCGCCTTGGCCTACTGGCCTTGACCCTGTGCCTCGGCATCAGCGGCTGCACCTCGGTAGTGACTGCCAGCCGTGAGGCACCGATTGAAGATGACCGCGGCACTCGCACGCTGGGCAGCAAGATCGACGATTCCCTGATCGACACCAAGGTTGGCGTGAACGTCGCCAAGGCCGACCCAGCCCTGGATAAAGACTCACACATCGTTGTCACCAGCTTCAACGGCGTCGTGCTGCTCGCCGGGCAAACGCCACGCGCAGACCTCAAGGCCAAGGCCGAACAGGCCGCTGCCGCTGTTCAGCGCGTGAAGCAGGTGCACAACGAACTGCAAATCCTGCCACCCTCCTCGTTGCTGGCACGCCAGAACGACACCTGGCTGACCACCAAGATCAAGACCCAGATGCTTGCCGATGCGAACATCCCCGGCTCGCGCATCAAGATCGTCACTGAAAACGGCATCGTCTACATGCTGGGCCTGCTGACCAAACAGGAAGCTGCGCAGGCGACCAACCTGGTGCAAGGCGTTTCCGGCGTGCAGAAGATCGTGAAGCTGTTCGAGTACATCGACTGATCCACATCTTGCAGGAGCGAGCTTGCTCGCGAAAAACGTCCGGTGAATGCGCTCATTCAGACAGCCCGCGTCATCGTTCACGCCCATCGCGAGCAGGCTCGCTCCTACATCGTTTGAAGGTGGTGAAAAAAAAGGGTGATCCTTGCGGATCACCCTTTTTTTTTATTTCACCACCTTCAAACTCGGTCGACCGCTTGGACGCGGTGGCTCACTGTCGGGTGGTGGAAGATCGTCATCCGGTTCGATCTCTTCGTCCTCGCCCATCGGCGATTCCAGATCAAACACCATGCCCTGGCCATTCTCCCGGGCGTAGATGCCCAGGATCGATGCAATAGGCACGTACAAGGTGTGCGGCACGCCACCAAAGCGCCCCTCGAAACTGACCGCCTCGTTGTCCATGTGCAAGTGGCGCACGGCCTGTGGCGATACGTTCAGGACGATCTGTCCGTCACTGGCAAAACCCTGAGGCACCTGCACCGACGGATACTCGGAATTGACCAGCATGTGCGGGGTGCAATCGTTGTCCACAATCCACTCATAGAGCGCGCGGACCAGATAAGGTCGACTGGAGTTCATAGCGGCTCCTTAAGCCTTAGCGCATGTCGCGTTCGACACCAGACAGACTCGCCTGGAAAGCCTCACGCGCAAACTGGCGCTCCATATAATCAAGCAGCGGCTTGGCCGGCCGCGGCAGTTCTATACCCAGGATCGGCAATCTCCAGAGTATTGGTAGTAGGCAGCAGTCCACCAGACTTTGTTCCTCACTGAGGAAAAACGGCTTGTCGGCAAACAGTGGCGACACACCCGTCAGGCTTTCGCGCAACTCTTTGCGAGCCACGGCTCGGGCCGCTTCCTTGGTCCGTGAATCCAGAATCAGGTCCACCAGACCACACCAGTCTCGCTGAATGCGGTGTATCAGCAGGCGACTGTTGGCACGCGCCACGGGATAAACCGGCAGTAGCGGCGGGTGCGGGTAACGCTCATCCAGATATTCCATCACCACAGTCGACTCCCACAACGCCAGGTCACGATCGACCAGGGTGGGCAAGCTGCCGTAAGGGTTCACCTCAATCAGTTTAGGTGGCTGGCGTCCAGCTTCCACGTAAATGATCTCGGCGCTGACACCCTTCTCTGCCAGTACGATGCGCACTCGGTGGGAATAGTGGTCGGCGGGGTCGGAGTAACAGGCCAACCGATTGGTCACGCCCATGGCGATCCTCCTCGCTTGTAAAAATTATCGAAAGCGGAAAAACGAGCGCGCCCAGAGGGCGCCTCCCGTAACGACTGGATCACCAGGTTCGCTACATCTTCAGAGGCGCCCTTGGGCGMGCGCGATTAACAGCAATAGCTTGAAGCTTTATCAGTGCACGTCTTTCCAGTATTCGCGCTTGAGCAGGTAAGCGAAGACGAAGAAGAATGCCAGGTACAACAATACGTACGTACCAATGCGCTGATGTTGCAGCTTAACCGGGTTAGCCGAGTAAGCCAGGAAGGTTACCAGATTCTTGACCTTCTCATCGAACTGCTCTTCAGTCAGGGCACCGCTTTTCGGCACGATGGTCAGTTGATCACACGCTTCATGAGTCAGCTTCGCACCAGTCAACGGATCGTATTGCTTCTTGCCGTCTTCGACGATCTGAACCTGTTTGCAACCGACGACCTGGCGACCTTGCAGGCCGGCCAGGACGTTAGGCATGCCCACGTTCGGGAAAACCTTGTTGTTCACCCCCCATGGGCGCGAAGGATCTTCGTAGAACGATCTCAGGTAGCCATAGAGCCAGTCGGTGCCGCGAACACGGGCAACCAGGGTCAGATCCGGTGGCGCCGCACCGAACCAGGCCTTGGYGTCCGCCGGCTGCATGCCGATGCTCATGTGGTCACCGATCTTGGCACCCGTGAACACCAGCTTTTCCAGCATCAACTCATGGGGAATGCCCAGGTCGTCGGCAACACGCTCATAGCGTTGGAACTTGGCACTGTGGCAACCCATGCAGTAGTTGGCGAACGTACGCGCGCCGTCCTGCATGGCTGCTTTATCGGAAACGTCGATGTCGACTTTTTCCAGCTCAGGACCACCGTGCTCAGCTGCGAAAGCGAACACTGGCAGCGCAGCAAGCATCAATACAGCAAATAGTTTTTTCATCAGCCAGTCACCCTTTCCGGAACCGGTTTGGTCTTCTCGAGCCGGGTGTAGAACGGCATCAGAATGAAGTAGGCGAAGTACAGGAAGGTACATACCTGCGACAGCAACGTACGCTCAGGGGTTGGGGCCAATACACCCAGCACACCCAGGATCACGAACGCGATGCAGAACACCCAGAGCCAGATCTTGCTCAGCCAGCCTTTGTAGCGCATCGACTTGACCGGGCTACGGTCCAGCCATGGCAGGACGAACAGCACAGCAATGGCCGCGCCCATGGCGATCACACCGAAGAGCTTGTCCGGAACCGCGCGCAAGATGGCGTAGAACGGGGTGAAGTACCAGACCGGAGCGATGTGCTCTGGAGTCTTGAAGGCGTTCGCCACTTCAAAGTTCGGCTTTTCGAGGAAGTAACCGCCCATTTCCGGGAAGAAGAACACGATCGAGCAGAAGATGAACAGGAACACCACCACGCCGACGATATCTTTCACGGTGTAGTACGGGTGGAAGGCAATGCCGTCCAGCGGTATGCCGTTTTCGTCCTTGTGTTTCTTGATGTCCACGCCGTCCGGGTTGTTCGAACCAACTTCGTGCAACGCCAGGATGTGCAGCACCACCAGACCCAGGATAACGATCGGCAGGGCAACCACGTGCAAGGCGAAGAAGCGGTTCAGGGTAATACCGGAAATCAGGTAGTCACCACGAATCCACTGGGTCAGGTCGTTGCCGATGACCGGAATCGCACCAAACAGCGAAATGATTACCTGGGCACCCCAGTAGGACATCTGACCCCACGGCAGCAGGTAACCCATGAAGGCTTCGGCCATCAGCGCCAGGTAGATCAGCATGCCGAAGACCCACACCAGTTCACGCGGCTTCTGGTACGAACCGTAGAGCAGGCCACGGAACATGTGCAGATAGACCACGATGAAGAACGCCGAAGCGCCGGTGGAGTGCAGCAGACGCAGGATCGAGCCGTACTCGACGTCGCGCATGATGTATTCGACGGAGGCAAACGCCTCTTCCGCCGACGGGTTATAGCTCATGGTCAGCCAGACACCGGTAACGATCTGGTTGACCAGGACGAGCAGCGCCAGGGAGCCAAAGAAATAGAAGAAGTTGAAGTTCTTCGGAGCGTAATACTTGCTGAGATGGTCTTCCCACATCTTGGTTGCGGGAAAGCGCGCGTCAACCCAATCCATGAACTTGCTCATCACGCTTTCTCCGTATCGACGCCAATGACAATGATGTCGTCGGTCTCATAGGAATGCGGGGGAACTGGCAGGTTCAAAGGCGCAGGTTGCGACTTGTAGACGCGGCCAGCCAGATCGTAGTGGGAACCGTGGCAAGGGCAGAAATAACCGCCTACCCAGTCTTTACCCAGATCCGCAGGTGCCACTTCGGGACGGAAGGTCGGCGAGCAACCCAGGTGCGTGCAGATACCAATCAGCAGCAGAACCTCAGGCTTGATCGAACGGGTTTCCGGATCAACGTAAGTCGGTTGTGTCGAGTTCTTGGAGGTCGGGTCAACGAGCTGGCCCTCGATCTTCTTCAGATTCCCCAGGATTTCCGGTGTACGGCGGACGATGAACACCGGCTGGCCGCGCCACTCAGCAATCATCTGCTGGCCTGGCTCGATTTTGCTGACATTCACTTTCACCGGTGCACCTGCGGCTTTCGCCTTGGCACTGGGAAACCATGACCCCACGAACGGGACCGCAGCCCCCACCGCTCCTGCAGCACCCACCACGGATGTGGCTGCTACCAAGAAGCGACGCCGGCCTGCATTCACGCCGTCATTGCTCATTCAGTCCTCTCCCATCAGCTTTGTGGCCTGTTAAATCAGGCATCTACTAAGTAAATCTGTGTACTTATAAAAATTTTGCCGAATGGTAATGAAAAGCCCCAATTCTGACAAGGTAATTACCGGAACCCATCACCCCCAAGCCTTGTAGTATAGGGCGTCTACGGATGTGGCAAGTTGTCACAGCGCAATTCTTTGATAAATCGCAGGCACAAAAAAACGCCCAGCTCCGTGAGGAAACTGGGCGTTCTTTTTTGAACGTGAAAGCGAATTAACGCTTCGAGTACTGCGGACGCTTACGCGCTTTACGCAGACCGACTTTCTTACGTTCAACTTCACGAGCATCGCGGGTTACGAAGCCGGCTTTACGCAGGGCGCTGCGCAGAGTCTCGTCGTAGTCCATCAGAGCGCGAGTGATGCCGTGGCGGATTGCGCCAGCCTGACCACTTACACCACCGCCGATCACGGTGACGTAGATGTCGAACTTCTCGACAGTCTCAGTCAATTCCAGCGGCTGACGAACTACCATGCGGGCAGTTTCGCGGCCGAAGAAATTATCCAGCGAACGGTTGTTGATGGAGATGTTACCAGTACCCGGACGCAGGAAAACGCGTGCGGTTGCGGTCTTGCGACGGCCAGTGCCGTAATTTTGAGTCGCCGACATAATGAACTATTCCGTTAAATCTTCAGTTCTTGGGGCTGCTGAGCAGTATGAGGGTGTGCAGCGCCCGCATAGACTTTCAGCTTACGGTACATGTCGCGACCCAGCGGGTTCTTAGGCAGCATGCCTTTGACCGCGGTCTCGATCACGCGCTCAGGGGCCTTGGCGATCAGCTTTTCAAAGTTGATCGACTTGATGCCGCCCGGGAAACCGGAGTGGGAGTAGTACATTTTGTCAGTGGTTTTAGCACCGGTAACACGGATCTGCTCAGCGTTGATTACGACGATGTAGTCGCCGGTGTCAACGTGAGGAGTGTACTCAGGCTTGTGCTTGCCACGCAGACGGCTCGCGATTTCGGTGGCCAGACGACCCAGGGTCTGACCAGCAGCGTCGACGACAAACCAGTCGCGCTTTACTGTTTCCGGTTTAGCAGTAAAAGTTTTCATTCTTTATAGCCTCAGGGGCCGCCCTGTAAATTAGACGGCGGATCTTACTGAATAGTGCGTACTTTGACAAGTCAAAGGCAGCCGGATACAGACGCTTTCGGGGGCTCGGGTCGGCGCGTCCGTTCAACGGCAAGATTCTTCGGCGGCGGCGCATCACTTCCACTGCAGAAAGAGGTGCGCAATTATGCAGATTGCGAAAAATAATTCAACCTGCTTTTATGATTGTTTTGCCCAAGGAGCACCCGATGGACTATCGCCAGCTAGGCCGAACCAATCTGAACGTGAGTGCCCTCTGCCTCGGAACCATGACCTGGGGCGAGCAAAACAGCGAGGCAGACGCCTTCGCCCAGATTGAGCGGGCCAAGAGCGCCGGGATCAACTTCATCGACACCGCCGAGATGTACCCGGTGCCGCCCAAGGCCGAAACCTACGCCACCACCGAACGCTACATCGGCAATTACTTCAAAAGCCGCGGCGACCGCGGCGACTGGATCCTGGCCAGCAAGATCGCCGGCCCCGGCAACACCATCGACTACATCCGCGACAAGAACCTTCGGCACAATCGTCAGCACATCACCGAAGCCGTGGACGCCAGCCTCAAGCGCCTGCAGACCGATTACATCGACCTGTACCAGTTGCACTGGCCGGAACGCAGCACCAACTTCTTTGGGCAACTGGGCTACAAGCACAAGATCGAAGCCAACCTGACCCCGCTGGAAGACACCCTCGAAGCGCTCGACGAACAGGTGAAGGCCGGCAAGATCCGCCACATCGGCCTGTCCAACGAGAC
Source organism: Pseudomonas sp. KB_15 (assembly GCF_052114525.1). Taxonomy (NCBI): domain Bacteria; kingdom Pseudomonadati; phylum Pseudomonadota; class Gammaproteobacteria; order Pseudomonadales; family Pseudomonadaceae; genus Pseudomonas; species Pseudomonas sp. KB_15. The sequence continues at coordinate 38,032 of NZ_JBFREX010000009.1, forward strand.
GCCGTGGGGCACCATGCGCTTCCTGGCCCTGGCCGAAGCCCGAGGCTGGCCGCGCGCCGTGTCGATCCAGAACCCGTACAACCTGCTCAACCGCAGTTTTGAAGTCGGACTGGCGGAAATCGCCATCCGCGAGCAATGCGGCCTGCTCGCCTACTCGCCGCTGGCGTTCGGTTTCCTGTCCGGCAAGTACGAAGGTGGCGCCCGCCCGCCAAAAGCTCGCCTGAGCCTCTACAGCCGCTTCAGTCGCTACTTCAACCCACAGTCTGAAGCCGCCTGCAGCCGTTACGTGGCTCTGGCTCGCGAGCACGGCCTGGACCCGGCGCAAATGGCCCTGGCGTTCGTGACGCAGCAGCCGTTCGTGACCAGCAACATCATTGGCGCGACGACAATGGAGCAACTGGAAAGCAACATCGCCAGTTTCGACTTGAAGTTGTCGGAAGAAGTGCTGGAGGGGATCGAGGCGATTCACAAGGATCACCCGAATCCGGCACCTTGATTGATCTCTAAACCCATTCGCGGGCAAGCCCGCTCCCACAAGGACTACGCTGTACCTGTGGGAGCGGGCTTGCCCGCGATGGCGTCTGGCCTGCCCAACTCAGATCAAAGCGACCGCGCAATGATCTCCTTCATGATCTCGTTCGTCCCGGCATAGATCCGCTGCACCCGCGCATCCGCCCACGCCCGGGCAATCGGGTACTCCCACATGAACCCGTAGCCACCGTGCAACTGCACGCATTCATCGAGCACCTTGCATTGCAGGTCAGTGCCCCAGTACTTGGCCATAGCCGCCGTCGGCACGTCGAGCTTGCCTTGCAGGTGCAGTTCCAGGCAGCGGTCGACGAAGACCCGGCCGATCTGGATTTCCGTGGCCATCTCCGCCAGCTTGAACCGGGTGTTCTGGAAATCCGCGATCGACTTGCCGAATGCCTTGCGCTCGCGGGTGTAGTCCAGCGTCCATTGCAGCGCCGCTTCGGCTGAAGCCAGCCCGCCAACGGCCACGGTAAGGCGTTCCTGGGGCAACTCCTGCATCAGGTAGGCAAACCCCATCCCGGCCTGGCCCAGCAGGTTTTCCTTGGGCACACGCACGTCCTGGAAGAACAGCTCCGAGGTATCCTGGGCTTTCATCCCGACCTTCTCCAGCCGCTTGCCCTTGTCGAAACCTGGCGTATTGGCTTCCACCAGAAACAGACTGGTGCCCTTCGCGCCGGCCTTCGGATCGGTCTTGGCGACGACGATCACCAGATCGGCCAGGTAGCCGTTGGTGATAAAGGTCTTGGAGCCGTTGATCACGTACTCATCGCCATCGAGCACGGCCGTGGTTTTTACCCCTTGCAGATCGGAACCGGCGCCCGGTTCAGTCATGGCGATTGCGGTAACCATCTCGCCGGACACCAGTTTCGGCAGGTATTTCTGCTTCAGCGCTTCACTGCCGTAATGCAGGATGTACGGCGCCACGATGTCCGAATGCAGGGAAAAACCGATGCCGGTCAGGCCAAGTCGCCCCACTTCCTCGATCACCACCGCACTGTAGAGAAAGTCCGCCCCCAGGCCGCCATACTCTTCCGGCAGGTGCGAGCAGAGCATCCCTGCCTCCCCTGCCTTGTTCCACAGTTTGCGGTCGATATAGCCTTGTTTTTCCCATTGACCATGGAACGGCACCGCCTCCTTTTCGAGGAACGTTCGCACGCTGTCGCGGAAAAGCTCGTGCTCGGAACTGAACAGGGTTCTGGGGATCATGCGGCACCTTTTCTTTGTTTTTAGAAGGAGTTGACCTTCAGAGACTATGCCTCGCTTCCGATACAGGACACTGGACACATCCGACAAAAAATAAGACGATCCAGCCGTCTGGTGACCACTTCCCCCTATAAAAATAAAGTTGAATTATGTCTAACCAAGCCTCCACGCCCCTGCGGCGCGTCAGCATCCTGGCCATTGACCGGGTTTTCGCTTCCACTCTCCTGCAAGCCAAGGATTTCTTCCATCTCGCCAGCCTGCGCTACGGCAAACAGCTGGGCCAGGGCCTGACACCGGCGTTCGAAACCCGCCTGGTCAGCCCCGATGGCAAACCGGTCAGCACCTTCAGCGACGTGTTGATTCCGGTGGATGGCGGACTGGAAAACGCCGACATCATCGTTCTTCCTGCGTTCTGGGACGATTTCGACAGCCTTTGCAAACGTTACCCGCAAGTCCTGCCCTGGCTGCGCCAGCAACATGCGCGCGGCGCCGTACTGTGCGGCGAGGCGACCGGGGTTTTCTGGCTGGCCGAAGCCGGGCTGCTCAATGGCAAGGAGGCGACCACCTACTGGCGCTTCTTCAATGCCTTCGCCGAACGCTTCCCCCAGGTTCAACTCAATCAGGACAAGCACCTGACTGATGCCGACAACCTGTACTGCGCCGGCGGCACCACTTCAGCATGCGACCTGTACATTTACCTGATCGAGCGCTTCTGCGGCGCCAATGTGTCCCAGGCCGTAGCGCGGGACATTCTGTATGAGGTACAGCGCAGTTACTCGCCAGGACGCATCGGTTTTGGCGGGCAGAAGCTGCACCAGGATGTGATCATCCTGCAGATCCAGCACTGGCTCGAAGAACACTTTGCCGACAAGTTCCGTTTCGAAGACGTCGCCCGCGAACACGGCATGAGCATCCGCAACTTCATGCGCCGCTTCCAGACCGCCACCGGTGACAAACCGCTGCATTACCTGCAACGCCTGCGCATCGAAACCGCCAAGGGCTTGCTGTCCGGCAGTCGCAAGAGCATCAAGACCATCAGCTACGAAGTCGGTTACGACGATGCGAGCTTCTTCGCCCGGTTGTTCCGCCAGCACACGGAGTTGTCGCCGAACCAGTACCGGCAGCAGTTTCAGCAAGCTGCATAAACCCTAACGCCCACCATTTGCAATGTGGGAGCGAGCCTGCTCGCGATTGCGTCGGCACACTCAGCAATGATGTGACTGACACACCGCTATCGCGAGCAAGCTCGCTCCCACAGGGGATTGCGGTGAAATTGAGGTTTCTTCAGTGCATAAAAAAGGCCTGCAAACGCAGGCCTTTTTTTATTTTCCGGTTTGTCTTACGGCTTGTGCGCCCGGGACAGGAATTCGTGGGATTGCATTTCCAGCAGTCGGCTGAGGGTTCGCTGGAACTCGAAATTCAAGCGACCGCCGGTGTACAGATCCTTCAATTCGACTTCGGCAGAAATGATCAGCTTCACGTTACGGTCGTAGAACTCGTCGACCATGTTGATGAAGCGTCGGGCGATGTCGTCGGTGGTGACGCTCATCTGCTCAACATCGCTGAGCAGCACAGCGTGGAAGATCTTGCCCAGTTCGATGTAGTCATTCTGGCTGCGCGGGCCGTCGCACAGTTCACGGAAGTTGAACCAGGCCACGTCATCGCAGGTGCGCAGGGCACGTATTTCACGGTTCTCGATCATCAGCACATCATTTTCGACCGCCGCCGTGCATTCCGGTGTCAACGCACGGAAGCTCTTGCGCAGGCTTTCGTTGGCGGCTTCGTCGAGTGGATAGTGGAACAGCTCGGCTTGTTCGAGGTGACGCAGACGATAGTCGACGCCGCTGTCGACGTTGACGATCTCGGTGTTCTGCTTGATCAGCGCAATGGCCGGCAGGAAGCGCGCGCGTTGCAGGCCGTCCTTGTACAGGCCGTCCGGCACGATGTTCGACGTCGCGACCAGGGTCACGCCGTTCTTGAACAGTTCTTCCATCAGGGTGCCAAGGATCATGGCATCGGTGATGTCGGAAACGAAGAATTCATCGAAGCAGATTACCCGGGCTTCGGTGGCGAAACGCTTGGCGATGATGGTCAGCGGGTTTTTCTCGCCGCCCAGGGTTTTCATCTCTTCGTGCACGCGCTTCATGAAGCGGTGGAAGTGCGTACGGGACTTTTCCTTGAAGGGCAGCGCTTCGAAGAAGGTGTCCACCAGGTAAGTCTTGCCGCGGCCTACGCCGCCCCAGAAATACAGGCCCTTGACCGGGGTCTGATCCTTCTTGCCAAACAACTTGCCCAGCAGGCCCGGCTTGTTTTGCTCGGCCGCGACCAGGTCGTCGTACAGGCGCTGCAAATGACGCACGGCGGTTTCCTGCGCGGCGTCATGGAAGAATTCCGGGCGTTTCAGATCAGCTTGATATCGTTCTAGGGGCGTCATAATTCGTTAGCAAGGCAACAAAAACGGGCCGACACTGTAGCGACGGCCCGGAGGAATGGCAATCGGCCCTTGGTCGGGCCAAGCCGCTGATTTATTCCTGAACTGGCGTCAGGGCAACTCGCAGGGTCTCGATGGCAGCATCGCGAGCGGCGCTGTCAGCAAAGGCCGGGCTGTCGGCAACGCACTCACCTTCCAGCCAGACGCTGAAGCTCAAGTCTTCGTTACGCACGTCCAATGGCTGACCCGATTGCAGTTGCTTGGTCACCTGGCCTGCGGTTTTACCGTCGGCGAAGTTGCGCGACAGCAGCAGTTGCTCGCCGTCGGCCGCCAGCAGACGGAAGCGGAAACTGCCGTCGTCTTCACGGAAGCTGACAAAACGCGCAGCTTTCGCGGCTTTTTTCTTGATGGTCGTCGCCACCTGAGTCTGGGCAACGAAGGAGCGCAGGCCCACCGCTTCACGCAGTTCGTTGAGGAACGGCGTCGCCACCGCACGGGCCTTTTTCGCGCCGTGTTGCAGGATGTCTTCCAGATCCGCCGGGCGCTCGATCAGCTGGTTGTAGCGCTCACGGGACTCGCCCAGTTCACTGTCCAGCAGCTGGAACAGACGATTCTTCGCCTCGCCCCAACCCAGGCCCTGCAACAGTTCGCTGCGGAACTCGTCGGCCTGCGCCGGGGTGGCGAACGCCTGGAACAAGGTGAACAGGTGCGAGTTATCCGGATCTTTCGCTTCACCCGGCGCGCGGGAGTCRGTSACGATCCGCGAAATCGCGTCYTTCATCTCTTTGGCGCTGCTGAACARCGGAATGGTGTTGTCGTAGCTCTTCGACATYTTGCGGCCATCCAGGCCCGGCAACGTGGCGACGCTCTCTTCGATCAACGCCTCGGGCATGGTGAAGAACTCTTTGCCCTGGCCAAACAGATGGTTGAAGCGCTGGCCGATATCCCGCGCCATTTCCACGTGCTGGATCTGGTCACGACCGACCGGCACCTTGTGCGCGTTGAACATCAGGATGTCCGCAGCCATCAGCACCGGATAGCTGTACAGGCCCATGGTGATACCGGCATCCGGGTCCTCACCGGTCTCGACGTTCTTGTCCACCGAAGCCTTGTAGGCGTGGGCGCGATTGAGCAGGCCCTTGGCGGCAACGCAGGTCAGCAGCCAGGTCAGTTCCGGGATTTCCGGGATGTCGGACTGGCGGTAGAAAGTCACGCGATCGACATCCAGGCCACCGGCCAGCCAGGTCGCAGCGATTTCCAGACGCGAGCGCTGGATGCGCAGCGGGTCATCGCAYTTGATCAGGGCGTGGTAGTCGGCCAGGAAGTAGAACGAATCGGCATTGCTGTCACGGCTGGCGACGATCGCCGGGCGGATGGCGCCAGCGTAGTTGCCCAGGTGCGGCGTGCCGGTGGTGGTAATGCCGGTGAGGATACGGGTACGAGTCGTCATGGGTAATCGCTTGTCAGACTGCAATCAATTCGAGAGACGCGGCAGGATCAGATCCTTGAGATCGGTCAGCTTGCCATGAAAAAAGTGTCCGCATTCTGCCACTTTCAGCAGCTCATGGGGACGTTCGAGCTCGTCGGACCATTGGTAAACGACTTGTGGATCGATCACTTCGTCGGTTTCCGGCTGAATCAGGGTCAGTTCGCCCTGTTGCGGCAGTTGGTCCTGATCGCCGAGGCGCRTGACCGCCGGCGCGACCATGAACAGGTGCTTGATTTGCTCGCCCTTGGCCTCAAGGCGTCCGCCGAGACTTGCTGCAACAAAACCGCCGAAGGAAAAACCGAACAGGGTCAGCGGCAACTCAGGGTGTCTTGCGCGAAACCATTCGGCGACAGCCTGGGCATCATCGACTTCACCGGTACCCATGTCGTGGGTGCCTTCGCTGGCGCCGACACCACGGTAGTTGAAACGCAGAGTGATCAAACCGGCATCACGCGCAGTGCGCTGCAGGGTCGAAACCACTTTGTTGAGCATGGTGCCGCCCTGCACCGGGTTCGGATGGCAGATCAGCGCCAGGCCGCGCGGCTGCTCGTTGTCCAGGCTGTTGTTTTCCAGAAGCAGTGCTTCCAGTTGGCCGACCGGGCCATCAATCACTACAGGGGTTTCGCGCATAAGCAAGGAAGGAACTCCGTGACCTCGAATCGGGTCGACTCGTCTAGCAAATTGTCTGTGGCTGTCTATTGCGAGTGAATCGCGGTATACAGCGCAGGTTCGAGCCGTTAACGTAAAGCAAAGCCGTTTATAGAGGAAGGACTCGTGGAACACTCGCTCTTAGTTTGGTTGTTACCGACTCTTGCCCTGGTTGTGGGTGTCGCCATTGGGTTCCTGATCGCTCGCGTTGCACCGAACGCCGCGCCCAGCCGCACGCAGCGTCAGCTGGACGATATTCAGGAACGTTTCGACAGTTATCAGAACGAGGTGGTGACCCACTTCAACAGCACCGCGACACTGGTCAAGAAACTGACTCAGAGCTATCAGGAAGTGCAGGACCATCTCGCCGAGGGCGCCAACCGCCTGGCCCTGGACGAACAGACTCGCCAACGCCTGCTGGCCTCCCTGCACGCCGATGCGGCGCAGGCACCCCGTGAACGCCTGACACCACCGCGCGATCAGGAGCCGCCTCGCGACTACGCACCGAAAGCCCCGAATGCGCCGGGCATGCTCGATGAGCATTATGGCCTGAAGAAGTAATCAGACCCGCATAGTAATAAAGCTCCCGGACATTCACTTGTCCGGGGGCTTTTTTGTTTCTGATCCTGTATCTCCGGTGCGCACACTGCCCCCTTCGCGGGCAAGCCCGCTCCCACAATATCCGTGGTCGACCCAGCACCCAGTGGGAGCGAGCTTGCTCGCGATGGGGCCGGAACTGACGACAAAAAAGCCCGCCCGATCCGTAGAAGATCGAGCGGGCTTTTCTACACCTGGGGTTCAATCAGATGCTCAAGGGTACTGCTGGACCGTACCTTGCTGCTGGGCACCGTACTGCTGGCCCGGAATCGCCTTGAGGTTGACCTCTACACGGCGGTTCTGCGCCCGGCCATTGACGTCAGCGTTGCTGGCAACCGGGCCATCCGGGCCGGCACCGCGAGCGCTCAGGTTGGCACCGCTGACACCTTGCGAGGTCAGGTAGGTTGCCACGCTCTGGGCACGACGCTGGGACAGGTCCATGTTGTGCTGGCGGCTGCCGGTGCTGTCGGTATAGCCGACGATCTCGATCTGGTTCTGGTTGAACTCTTTCAGCGAGCCCGCCAGGTTGTTCAATGGCTGATAGAAACCTGGAGCAATGTTCGCCGAATCGGTAGCGAATGTAATGTTGCCCGGCATGATCAGCTTGATCTGGTCGCCCTGGCGCTGCACTTCAACACCGGTGTTGGCCATGCTGGCGCGCAGCTTTTTCTCTTGCTGATCGGCGTAGTAGCCGTAGCCGGCGGCGGAAGCACCGACCACTGCCGCACCGATCAGTGCGCCCTTGCCACGGTTATCGTGGTTGATGGCAGCACCGGCCAGCGCACCGGCCAGAGCGCCGAGGCCACCGTATTTCGCGGTCTTGCTCATGCCTTCAGAGCCGCTATCCGCCTGGCCCTGAGCCTGGCCCTGACCGCCGTAAGGGTTAGGCGATGCACAACCGGACAAAACGGCCACAGCCGTAGCGACAATAATCAAACGACGCGTGGTGAACATGTAAAGCTCCTACTTTTTTGCATTCTGTGGTGCAACGGACCAAGGCATCAGCCTTTGTGGACGTTGGATCATGTTAATGAGTAAAAATTCCGACAGTTACAAATCAGCCCCGAACAAACGGATTCTCGCGCATCTCGTCGCCAAGACGGGTGTCCGGACCATGCCCGGCCACCACGGTCGCGTCTTCGTCGAGGGTGTACAGTCGCTGTTTGATCGAGCGCACGATGGTCGCCTGATCGCCACCCCACAAATCCGTGCGCCCGACGCCGCGACGAAACAGCGTATCCCCGGCAATCAGCAGCTTAGCCTCTGAAAACCAAAAGCTCATGGAACCCGGTGTATGGCCCGGCGTGTGCAGCGCCACGCCGCAGCCGCAGGCCAGTTCTTCATCATCGGCCAGCCAGCGGTCCGGGGATGGCACCGGGGTATAAGGAACGCCGAACATCTGGCACTGCATTTCCAGGTTGTCCCACAGAAACTGGTCTTCCTTGTGCAAATGCAGAGTCGCGCCGGTTTTCTCCTTGAGTTGACCGGAGGCCAGGAAATGATCGAGGTGGGCGTGGGTGTGAATGATGCTGACCACTTTCAGCCCCAAGGCGTCGAGCCGCGCCAGGATCAGCTCATGATTGCCACCCGGATCGACAACGATGGCCTTTTTCGTCACCGGATCGCCGATGATCGTGCAGTTGCACTGCAAAGGGCCGACGGGGAAAGTTTCGCGGATAAGGGTGGGATGCTGGGACATCGGGGCCTGCTCGATAAACGGGGACGAGCGATTTTCGCACAATTGAGTATCCAGCCAATGGCCGCGATGTGTAACGTGAAAAATACTTAACCCAACACCCCCAATTCCTTGGCTCGTGCCACGGCCTGCGTACGCCGCTCGACCCCGAGCTTGCTGTTGATGTGGCTGGCGTGGGTCTTCACCGTGTGCAATGAGATAAACAGCTGATCGCTGATTTCCTGGTTCGAACAACCCTGGGCGATCAATCGCAGGACCGCCATTTCCCGCGTGCTGAGCTGCTCCGCGGCCGCGCAGGACTCCAGTCCGGGACGGGCAGCCAATGCCGGCAGTTTTTCACTGAGGCTCAGGGAAACGGGGGTTGACGGGCAGAGTTGAAGTTGCCCACGCAGCCAGTCAGGGTGCTCGGCCAGCAAGCACTCGAAGGGTTGCAGCACTCCTCCGCCAGCGGCGTCCAACGCTTGAGCCAGTGCCTTGCGTGCTTCCGGTTCCCGTCCACTGCCCAGCAATAACGCCACTTTCTGGGTCAGCGCCATGGCACTGAGCATCTGCCGACCGCTTTGCTGGCCATGTTCAAGCAGCGCATTCAAACGCCCTTCGGCCTGCATCGGTTGGCCCTGAATGACTTCCAGCAAGGCTTGTTGCAATTCGATGTGCAGCGGCAGTTGCGGGTGGAATTCCGGTGGTGCGGCCCCGTTTTCGCCGTTATAGGTCTGCCCCAGACGTGCCAGCCAGGCTTCGGCCAGATCGGTGCGCCCCTGGGCCAGCCAGAGTTCACATTTGACCAGGGTGATCATCGCCAGGTAGTAGATCGGCGGTACGTCCCAGATGTGCATCAGTCGTTCGGCTTCAGCCAGTTCGGCAAAGGCCTTGGCGAATTCGCCACTGCTGCCTTCCAGCCTGGCAATCACGCAGTGGCCGATGAGCACGCTGATATCGCGACAGGCGCGCGCCTCGCTCAAACCGGCCTGCAATCGCACCCGCGCTGCTTGCGGCTGCATGCGCAGGGCCAGCAAAAAGCCTTCGTACAAGGTCAGCCTGGCGCGAACCGCATACAGCCGTTGCGCAGACAAGCTCTGCAGGCGCTGCAATCCCTGACGGACCTCTTCCAGCGCCCGACAGATTTCCCCGCGCGCTTGCAGAACCCGGGCGCGGTCGTAGTGCGCCAGCGCTTCGAACAACGGGTTGCCGACCCGTTGCGCCAGCTCCAGCGATTCGCGGTTGAGCCCCCGCGCCCGCCACAAATCACCGTCGGCAATGGCCAGGTTGGACAGGGTCGAGAGGCACATCAGGCGCTGGCCGTAACGCTTGGACGGAAGACTTTCCAACGCTTCGCGGCAGTACCGCTGCGTCAGTTCGCGGTTGCCGCGCCCACGGGCAATGATGCCACTCAACGCGAGCCATTGAGCCAGCATGGACTTCTGGGCGGTGGCCGACGGCGCAGGCAGGAAGCGGCTCAAATGGCTGGCCAGTTCCTCGGCGGCATCCAGTTGGCAAGCCATCCCCAACGCCCAGCTATAGAGCACGATCAGCCGCGGCGTGCTGATCAGCAAGCTGTCAGGCAAGTCCATTTTCCAGCGCAGCAACATGCCGACGTTTTGCTCGGCCAGCAGTTGCTCTTCGGAGAGGTTCTGCACCAGGTTCGCCGCGACGTCCAGGTGACCGGCGCGCAAGGCCTGCTCCACGGCCTCATCGAGCAGTCCCTGGGCATTGAACCAGCGGCAGGCACGCAGGTGCAGGCTGGCGGCCGGCACCATCGACTGGGTAGTCGGCCGCGTGCGCAACAGATCGGAAAACAGGTGGTGGTAACGATACCAATGGCCATGCTCGTCCAGCGGCACCAGGAACACCTGGTGAGCCAACAGGAAGCGCAGGATCTCCCCGCTATCATGGGCGTCGCGAACGGCATCGCACAGTTCGCTGCAAAAACGTTCCTGGGGCGCCGTGTCATAGAGGAACGACTGAACCTCGGCGGGCAGGCAATCGATGACCTCTTCGAGTAGATAATCGCGGATCAGCCCTTCCCCACCGTGCAACGATTGCGGCAGCGCGCCATCGGTACCCGCCTCAGAGGCGGCCAGCAGCCAGAAACGCAACCCCGCGACCCAACCTTCGCTGCGCTGGATCAGGTTTTCCAGTGCCTCACCGCGCAAGGAACTGCTGTGCCGATCGAGCAGGCTCAAGGCCTCGTCGTGGGTCAGGCGTAAATCCTGCTCATGCAACTCAAGCAGTTGCCGCGACAGCCGCAGCCGCGCCAGGTGCCAGTCGGGACGTTGGCGACTGGTGACCATTACCAGCAAGCCATCGGGAAGATGATTGAGGAAAAATTGCAGGCAACGGTCCAGCACCGGCCCCTGGGCCAGATGGTAATCATCCAGCACCAGCAGCAATGGTGACGCCGTGGACAGGTGCTCGGCCAATTCGTCGAGCAGGCCGTCCAGCCATTCTTCGAACGCGAACGGCTGATGGCGCTGGCGCATTTTCAACAGCCCGAGGGATTGCCTGCCCAGGTGCGGAAAATAGTCCTGGAGGCCTTCCAGCAAGCGCTCGAGAAAACGCCCAGGGTCACTGTCTCGCGGGCTCAATCCCAGCCAGAGACTTTGCCAGTGCGCCGGCAACCCCTGGCAAAATTCCACCGCCAACGAACTCTTGCCGAACCCTGCCGGTGCGCTGACCAGCAATAACCTGCCACCGAGCCCGGCACTCAGGCGCTCGCACAAACGTGGGCGCAGCACATGGCCGTCGGGCAACGGCGGGCGGAAGAAGCGCCCGTCGAGTGTCGCGACAGCAACGTTTGCAGAACCTGGGGGTGTAGACAAATCAGTCATAGCCGGCTCTTGTTTGAATTGCGGGTGGCGGCGTTGCAGATGTCCGCAGACTAGCCGTAAACGGATAGGGAATGAAGGTAATTGCTACAAATGGCTACAAAAAGTCTACAAGCAAAAAAAAACGCCCCGAACCAGTCGGGGCGTTTTCAGAGGGTGCGGCCTCTATTCAGTTCACGTCAGCGAACACCATCCTGACGCAAGGCTGCCGGGGTGAAGTCGCTGGTGGTGGCAGTGAAGCCGAAGTCATAGGCCGACTTCTCTTCGTTCTTCATGCCCAGTGCCAGGTAACGACCCGATTGCAGGTCATACAGGGCTTCGAGGGCATACCACGGCACTTGCTTGTCGTAGTAGTTCTCGGCATGCGCCTCGGCGACGCGCCACAGTTGACCGCGACCGTCGTAGTGATCGATCACCGCAGCTTGCCAGGTGTCTTCGTCAATGTAGAAGTCACGCTTGGCGTAGATGTGACGCTGACCTTCCTTCAGGGTTGCAACCACATGCCACACACGACGCAACTCGTAACGAGCCAGGTCCTGGTTGATGTGACCGGCCTTGATGATGTCGGCGTACTTGAGCTTCGGATCGTCGAGCTTGTAGGCATCGGAGGCGATGTACATCTCTTTCTTGCCTTCGAGCTTCCAGTCGTAACGATCCGGTGCACCGTTGTACATGTCCAGGTTGTCGGAAGTACGCAGGCCGTCGGCGGCAGTACCCGGGCCGTCATAGGACACTTGCGGTGCACGGCGCACACGACGCTGACCGGCGTTGTAAACCCACGCCGAGCGCGGTTCCTTGACCTGGTCGAGGGTTTCGTGAACCAGCAGTACACCACCGGCCAGACGTGCCGGCGCGGTCACTTTCTGCTTGAAGTAGAACAGGATGTTGCCCGGGCTTTTCGGGTCGTAATCCTTCATTTTGTCGCGGAACACGAACTGGTCCTCGAAGTACACCAGGCTGAACGAACCGTTCGGCTGTGGTGTGGCCTGGGTCACCAGACGGGTCACGCTGCCCCCGCGATAGCGGGTGATGTGGTTCCAGATAACTTCCACGCCGCTTTTTGGAATCGGGAACGGCACGGCCGTTTCGAAGTTCTCCAGACCGTTGCCGCCGGACACCAGGTTGGTGTTGGTGGCGTTGCGCTTGATGGCGGCGAACACGTCATCCGGTACGGTGGCACCGCGGTGGGACGGGTACACCGGCATCTTGAAGGTTTCCGGGTAGCGCTTGAACATCGCGTACTGACCAGGGGCAAGCTTGTCCTTGTACTGGTCGACGTTCTGCGCCGTGATGGTGAACAGCGGCTTCTCGCTGGCGTACGGATCGGACAGGAAGCCTTTGCTGTCGACCGAACCGGCGTTTTTCGGCATCGGTTTCCAGGCCGGAATCGAACCATCGGCGTTACCCGCCATTTCGGCGCCCATCGGGGTCAGGCTCTTGCCCAGCTTGTCGGCCTCGGCCTGGGGAACCGCCGCGATGACGCTGGTCGCCAGCAGCGAAAGGCCCAGAACACCGGCGTGGAACAGACTCTTTGTTATTTTCATATGTGCGTTCGTCCAGAAAATGCAGTGCTTAGAAGTTCACGCCGACGCTGAGCGCAACGAAGTCGCGATCATCCACGGTGGTGTACTTGCCGTCGAAGAAGTTGGTGTAAGCCAGGCTCGCGGTGTAGGTGTTCTGGTACTCGGCGTCGACACCCAGGCTCACCGCCTTGCGGCCCTCCTCGAAGTTGCCGCCAGGGCCAGGGGAATAACCGCTCACGTCATGGGACCAGGCAACGTTCGGCTTGAGGTTCACACCGGCAAACACGTCGTTGTATTCCCAGATGGCGCGACCGCGGTAGCCCCACGAAGTCGGGGTGGTGAAGCCTTCATTGGTGCAATTGCGGCTGCGGTTGTTGGTCGGAGTACCCGGACCGGCACCGTTAATGGTGCTGGTGTTGAGCGTCACGCAGGTATCAAGCGCGCCAGAGGCTGGCAACTCACCCGGGCCGAAGACCGGATCGCGGCCATAACGAACGTCGGAAGTGCTTTCCAGGCCGCCAACGTGGGTCACGCCCACTTCACCCACCAGGGTCAGTCGGCTGGCGCCCATGACCTGGTCGAAGAAGTGCGTCAGGGTGGTCTGGAACTGGGTGATTTCCTTGCGACGATAACCGTGCAGGTCCTGACCCGGCACACCGGTCAGCAACGATGCATTGGTCAATGGGTTATTCGGGTTGTTATTGCCCAAAGGACGCACACCGGCGAACAGGATGTCGGTGGAGTTGAGCTGCACCGGAGCGTTCGGACGGTAGCTGATCTCACCGCTCCACGCCGTACCGGTAGGCAGGGTGGTGGAGAAGCTCAAGCCATACAGGCGAATGTCCTCGGGGTATTCGATGAAGTATTGCGAATTGCCTGCCACCAGCAGTGGCCCGAGTGCCGCGAACGGACCTGGGAGCCTCGCTGCCGTGTTGTAGACCGACTGCGGCGCACCGGTGGCGCTGAAGATCGGTGCACGGCTGTGGTAATTCATGAAGTAGGCGCCGAACTCGGTGTCCAGCGGATCGAACATGTACTTGAAGGACGCGCCCCACTGACCGCTGTCGCGGGCATCACGATCGCCGCCGCGACGCACCAGAACACCTTCTTCGTTGACGTCGACGCCGTTGGCGGCCAAAGGCCCCAGGGCAATGGCCGGAATTTGCGAACGCTTGTTCAGCACGCGCAGGTTGTTGTCGCAGCCGTCGGCAACGATGTCTGGCTGGGAGAAGAACGTGCCGCAGTTGTCGACGACGGTCTGGTCCCATTCAATTTGGTAGAACGCTTCGGCCGAGAGGTTTTCGGTCAGGCTCTGGGACACATAGAACATGTTGACCGGGATCAGGCCTTCCTTGATCTCGGCACCCGGACGGCGGAATGCGGACACGTCGATCGGGTTGATCGAGTTGATGCCGCCACCGATGAAGGTACTTTCACCCCAGCTCACGACCTGCTTGCCCAGGCGCACGGAGCCTGGCTGATCGGCGATGGAGTAGTTGTGGTAGACGAAGGCGTCGAGGAGTTGAGTGCCAGCGGACTTGGCGCCTTCCTTGCGGCCGTCGTCACTGATGTCCTTGAACGGACGGCTTTCGTCTTTCAGTTCAAAGTCGTACCAGTATTTGCCACGGACGAAAACACCGGTATCGCCGTATTTCAATTCAAGGTCATGGATGYCCTTGAAGATCTTCGAGAAGGTTTCCCCGCTCTTGAAGTTCAGGTGACCGTCATCAGAGGTCTGGGACAGACCCTTGCCACCGTTGTTGACGCCGATGAGGTTCTTGTTCGGCTGCTGAGTAGACCAACTGGCACCAATCGACAGGGATGAGTCGAACTGACCTTCGATTTCACCAACGTTGAAACTGACGCCGAATGCTGGCCCGGCGAGCGTAGAGGCAAGACTGACAGCCAGGGGCAGTTTCGCCCGGCGCCAGAACTGGTTTACTGATGTCATCGACCCTACTCCATGTGCATTTTATTTTTATGGCAGTGAGCACTTCTAAAAACGCTGTGGATAACCGGGAGCCATGGCATCCCAAAGTCATTCCAAAGTTGCATCGCCCCGGTTCGTGCGGTTGCCCCGTTCTTAAAAATCCTTGAGCGGACTATAGCCAGCAGGTAGTTTTGCTTGATCCCTCTAAAGTGTGATTTGCAGCTGCCAGCCACTCTGGAACAGTCCTTTCGCCAGTCCGACGCCCGTCGGCACGGCAAGAATGGCTGAAAATTTCGATTTGACAAGCCAAGCGCTTGCTTGGTGGGGCTGGCGTGCCCTTTCGGGCACGCCGAGAGGCGCTTAAAGCGTCGAGAGGAAGGTGCTGTTGGTGGCTTGCCATTCGCTGATGTCGACACGAATGCGCTTCTTGTCGAGTTTGCCAACACTGGTCTTGGGAATTTCAGTAACAAGGGCGATCTGGCTTGGAATCGCCCACTTGCTCAAGTGTCCCAGCTCCACAAACGGCTTGAGGTGCTCCTTGAGTTCCCGTGCCCCGATCACATGTCCCTCACGGAGCACCAGCAGGGCAAACGGCCGTTCGCCCCACTGCGGATCGGGGATCCCCACCACTGCTACTTCGCGTACCGCCGCATGACGGCTGATCAGGTCTTCCAGGTCCAGGGAGGAGATCCACTCGCCACCGGTCTTGATCACGTCCTTGATCCGGTCACGAATGTCGATCACGCCCATGCTGTCCAGGGTCGCCACGTCACCGGTGTGCAGCCAGCCTCCGGCCCAGAGCTCGGCGCCCTTCTGCGGCTCGTTGAAATACCCCTCGGTCAGCCATGGTGCGCGTAACACCAGTTCGCCCTGGGTCTCGCCGTCGGCGGGCAGGAAGTTGCCCTCGGTGTCGACGATCGCCGCCTCCACCAGCGGCCCCGGCACGCCGGCCTTGATCCGGTAGGTGGTGCGTTCGTCTTCGGTACCGGCCATCAATTCATCGTTGAGGTGCGCGCACGACACCAGCGGCCCGGTTTCCGACATGCCGTACGCCGCGGTCAACTGAATGCCTTTGGCCTTGGCCGCCTCGTACAGCGTGCGGTTCAGGGCACTGCCGCCGATGACGATTTTCCAGCCGCCGAAGTCGACGTTCTGCGCGGCCTTGGCATTGAGGACCATCTGCAAAATGGTCGGTACGCAATGGGAGAACGTGACCTTCTCCTTGCGCCACAACTCCACCAAGTATTCCGGGTCATAGCGGCCGGGATACACCTGCTTGAGCCCGAGCATGGTCGCCACATACGGCAAGCCCCAGGCGTGCACGTGGAACATCGGGGTGATCGGCATGTACACGTCGTTGGTGCCCAGCAGGCGCACGCTATCGATCGCGCCCATGATGGTCGACACGCCCATGGTGTGCAGCACCAGTTGCCGATGGGTGAAGTACACACCCTTGGGGTTGCCGGTGGTGCCGGTGGTATAGAACGTGGTCGCGACCGAGTTTTCGTCGAAATCCTCGAAGTCGTACTGCGGACTCGCCGCGGCCAGCAGTTGTTCGTATTCGCCGACGAGGTTCGGCAGGTCCGCGGTTTTTTCCGGCAGGTCAGTCAGCAGCAGGGTTTTCTCGACCGTGGTCAGTTGCCCCTCGATTGCCTTGTAGAGGCCGAYGAACTCGCTGTTGACCAGCACAAAGCGGTCCTCGGCGTGGTTCATGGTGTAGAGGATCTGTTCCGGCGACAGCCGCACGTTGATGGTGTGGATCACCGCGCCGATCATCGGGATGGCGAACATGCATTCCAGGTAACGATGGCTGTCCCAGTCCATCACACCCACGGCATCCCCGGGCTTGACCCCGGCCGCTATCAGCACATTGGCCAGGCGGGCCACCCGTTCGATCAGGGTCGGGTAGCTATAGCGCAACTTGTCGCGGTAGATGATCTCGCGGGTTTTCTCATAACGGGCACCGGACATCAGCAGCCGCTTGATCAACAGCGGGTACTGGTAAGCGCCTTCGGCCGGGGGGATAACGCGAGTCTGCAACATAATAATCCCTTTAATCTGACTGCACGGTCGTGACTGAAAGTACGCACTGTAGTGCCCTTGAACGCCAGCCAAATCAGCCAAAGGAATGATTTGCAGAACCCCGCAGATGCTAGCGTTGCGCCATCATCCGTGAGGTTTGATCATCTGCAGGAGCAGCCGGTCGACGCTCGATTGCTCGCGATGAACCCGGGATTACCGCGGGGGGGTCAGATATCAGGTGTTATCGTTGAAGAGCATCGCGAGCAAGCTCGCTCCTACAGCAATAAGTATCTGATCAGTGCATCTCGGTAAAAGCCAGCTTCACGCCAATCGCAATCAACACCGCGCCCATGGTCCGGTCGAACCAGTGACCCATGCGGGCGAAGCCTGCGCGTACGCGCTGCTGGCTGAACAACAACGCTACCAGGCAGAACCAGACCGCTGTCGCCGCCGCCAGGTAAACCCCGTAACCGGCCTGCACGGCCAGTGGCGTGTGCGGGTTGATGACCACGGTGAACAGCGAGAGGAAGAACAGCGTGGCTTTCGGGTTGAGGCCGTTGGTGACGAAACCTGAGGTGAAGGCACCACGGGCCGTGCGCTCACCGGCTTCCTTGTGCAGATCGTCCGCCACAGGCTTGGCCGGTTGCGCACGCAGTGCCTTGTAACCGATGTACAGCAGGTAAGCGGCAGCGGCCCATTTCAAAGCATTGAACAGCACGATCGACTGGGACACGATCAGGCCGATCCCCAGCAGGGAATAGCCCACGTGCAGGAAAATCGCCGTACCCACACCCAGCGCGGTCCAGGTGCCTGCGCGGCGACCGTGGGTAACACTCTCACGCACCACGACGGCAAAGTCCGGGCCGGGGCTGGCCACGGCCAGCAGGTGAATCAGGGCAACGGTCAAGAACTCTGTCCAGTACATGGGGGCTCCTTCAGGCCAAGCGTATCTATTTATTTCATCTGGTAGGCTCGGCAGATTACGCCTTCAGTTCAATGCACAAAAGGTACAGTTGATGACGAACACTCGCCGCGCCGTTTTCCTCGACCACCCGTCCCTGGACCTCGGCGACCTTGACCTCAGCCCGCTGCGCAGTTGTTTCAGCGATTTGCAGCTGTTCGCCCAGACCTTGCCCGATCAAGTCATCGAACACCTCAAGGGCGCCACCGTTGCCATCAGTAACAAGATCCTGATCGATGCCGCCGCCATGGCTGCCAGCCCTGATCTCAAGCTGATCCTGATCACCGCCACCGGCACCAACAACGTCGACCTCGCCGCCGCCCGCGCCCACGGAATTACCGTGTGCAACTGCCAGGGTTACGGCACGCCATCGGTGGCGCAGCACACGATAATGCTGCTGCTCAACCTGGCCACGCGTCTGGCCGATTATCAAAAAGCCGTCGGCGAAGGTCGCTGGCAGCAGGCCAAACAGTTCTGTTTGCTGGATTACCCGATTGTCGAACTCGAAGGCAAAACCCTTGGCCTGCTGGGTCATGGCGAATTGGGCGGTGCGGTCGCACGGCTGGCCGAAGCCTTCGGCATGCGCGTTGTGCTGGGGCAAATTCCCGGGCGCCCTGCCCGACCGGACCGCCTGCCACTGAATGAACTGCTACCGCAAGTCGATGCCTTGACCCTCCACTGCCCGCTCAACGAGCACACCCGCCACTTCATCGGTGCCCGTGAACTGGCCTCAATGAAGCCCGGCGCGTTCGTGGTCAACACCGCCCGCGGCGGCCTGATCGACGAACAGGCGCTGGCCGACGCCTTGCGCAACGGGCATTTGGGTGGCGCCGCCACTGATGTGCTAAGCGTCGAACCTCCCATCAACGGCAATCCGCTGCTGGCCCAGGATATTCCGCGCCTGATCGTCACCCCGCACAACGCCTGGGGCAGCCGTGAAGCGCGCCAGCGGATCGTCGGTCAAGTGACCGAAAACGCACGGGGATACTTCAGCGGTAAGGCGCTGCGAGTCGTCAGTTGATAAACTGCGGCACTTTTTTCCACGGGAGCAGTTATGGATCCGCGCAGTGAAGTACTGCTTCGTCAGGCCGAGTTATTCCAGGGTTCGGTGCTGTTGGCCGGTTTGCCCGCCGACGACTTGCTGGGCCGTCTGCCCGACGCTCATGGCTGGTGCTGGCACGCCGGCGATCAGGCCGCGCTGGACGCCCGCTTCGCCGAGCGCAGCCATTTTGGTGTGAATGCGCCGGAGCGCGGGTTCGATACCGCCGTGGTCTTTCTGCCCAAGGCCAAGGACCTGACCGATTACATTCTCAATGCCCTCGCCTCGCGGCTGGCCGGTCGCGAGCTGTACCTGGTCGGCGAGAAAAAAAGCGGCATCGAAGGTGCCGCCAAACAACTCAACCCGTTCGGCAAGCCACGCAAACTCGACAGCGCGCGACACTGCCAGCTCTGGCTGGTCACCGTGGCCAACGCGCCTGAAGCCAAGCCGCTGGAAAGCCTGGCGCAGACCTACGAACTACCGCTGGCCGAAGGCCCGTTGAAGGTCATCAGCCTGCCGGGGGTATTCAGCCATGGTCGCCTGGATCGCGGTAGCGCGCTGCTGCTGGAACACCTGGACAAACTGCCCAGCGGTCACTTGCTGGATTTCGGTTGCGGCGCAGGGGTCTTGGGCGCGGCAGTAAAACGTCGTTACCCGCACAATCAGGTCACGATGCTGGATGTGGATGCCTTTGCCGCTGCCAGCAGTCGCCTGACCCTGGCTGCCAATGGCCTGGAAGCCGAGGTGATTACCGGTGACGGAATCGATGCCGCCCCGATGGGTTTGAGTGCGATTCTGAGCAATCCACCGTTCCATGTCGGCGTGCACACCGACTACTTCGCAACGGAGAACTTGCTGCGAAAAGCAGCGAAACATCTGAAAAACGGCGGCGAACTTCGCCTGGTAGCGAATAGCTTCCTGAAGTATCAGCCACTGATCGAAGAGCACCTTGGCGTGTGTGCGATCAAGGCCGAAGGACAGGGTTTCAGAATCTATCGGGCCAAACGCGGCTAGCTCTTCTTTTGCAAAAGAAGGCTTGCCGAATGAGTTTTGCAAAGGCAGAATCCGCTCCGTCCTAGGGGAGTAGTCTCCCACGAGCGCCACGCTCGTCCGGCATGCGTCAACATACTTGGTCAAAAGACCATGGCGCATGCGACCCAAGCATCCACATCAGATGGATCGCAGGGTTTGACAAGACCTATGACACGCACACCTTACCCGGGGCGGGAAGGCTGTACGTGTCATAGCCGTGTCGACCCGCCCCTTAGGAAAACCCCTGATGCTGGATTCACTACTCGTACCTACCGCAATCGTTGCCTTGGCCGAAATCGGCGACAAGACGCAACTGCTCGCGCTCATTCTCGCTGCCCGTTTCCGCAAGCCCTGGCCGATCATCGCCGGTATCGTCGCCGCAACCCTGGCCAACCACGCGGCCGCCGGTGCAGTCGGTGCCTGGGTCGGCAGTTTCTTCTCGGATACGATGCTGCACTGGATCCTCGCCGCGAGCTTCGCCGCGACCGCACTGTGGACCCTGGTGCCGGACAAGATGGATGACGACGAAGCCAGCACCGCCCGCAAGTTCGGGCCGTTCCTGACCACGCTGATCGCGTTCTTCCTGGCGGAAATCGGCGACAAGACGCAAATTGCGACCGTGATGCTGGCCGCGCAGTATCCGGAGTTGTGGCTGGTGATCATCGGTACCACCCTCGGCATGCTGATTGCCAACGTGCCCGTGGTATTGGCCGGTAATTTTGCCGCAGACAAATTGCCATTGACCCTGATCCGTCGACTGGCGGCGTCGGCGTTCTTCATCCTGGCGATTGTGGCGGTGTACAAGGCGATGCAGAGCAGTGGGTGGGTTTGACGGTTTAGGTCGATAGACCGCGTTATCGTTCATCGCGAGCAAGCTCGCTCCCACATTGGTTTTGTGCTCGACGCCGAACCCTGTGGGAGCGAGCTTGCTCGCGATGGCAGTAGCGGCCTCACCGCATGGAAGTCAGGACTTCCTGGCCCGCTCGTACAAAGGCATGACCTTCGGAATCGCCGCCTGCAGCGCCGCAATACGACTCGCCGATGCCGGGTGAGTGCTCATGAACTCCGGTGGCGCACCTTCCGAGACCTTGCTCATCTTGTTCCACAGGGTGATTGCGGCATTCGGGTTGTAGCCAGCACGGGCCGCCAGTTCCAGGCCGATCAGGTCCGCTTCGTTTTCATTGGCGCGACTGTTGGGCAAGGTCATGCCGTAGTTGGCCACGGTATCGGCCAGGGCCATGGTGTCCTGCCCCAAGCCCAACAAGGCACCGGCGCCCTGCTTGGCCATTTCGATGCCGTATGCCTTGGACATCGCTTCACGACCGTGCTCGCGCAAGGCGTGGGCGATTTCATGGCCCATGATCGCGGCGATTTCATCGTCGGTCAGTTGCAGTTTGTCGATCAGCCCGGTGTAAAAGATGATCTTGCCGCCAGGGCCACAGTTGGCGTTGAGTTCATCGCTCTTGATCAGATTGACTTCCCACTTCCACTGGGCCGCGTCCGGACGAAACGTCGGCGCCTGGGCAATCAGCCGGTCGGCTATCGCCTGAACCCGCCTGGCTTCATTGCTGGTCTTGTCCAGCACACCTTTGCTGGACGCTTCGCCCACTGTCTTCTGATAGGACTGGGCGTACATCTGGTCGACCTCTTGCGAGGACAACATGCTGAACATGTACTGCTTGCGCTCAACGCCTACAGCGCCACCACTGGTGGTGTTGACCGACTGACAACCGGTGAGCAGCAGCGCTGCGCTCAGTGCACTGACAACCAAAATCTTGTTCATCAAAAAAACCCCTGAAAACATGCCGCGTATCCTAGGCGTGGAAATGTATCGGCGCCAGATACAACGGACGTTAGACGCACAATTCGGACAAAGCTCTCATCGATGCAGGAAAAAATTCACAATCCGCGACGAGCCGCAGTCCATCACGCCGCACATTGATTCATTTGCGACATCCGGCCCGCAAAAACAGTCATTTCAGCTGCCCGTGCTCATGCCCGCCCGCCACCCTGCCGATACACCTGGGCAGATGTCCTTTCGTGTGCGGAGCCACCATGAAATTCAAGTCGATCCAGTTTTCCGTGGCGGCCCTCGCCGGCGCCATCGTCCTCAGTGTCGTGGCAGCACTGGTGCTGTACGCGCTGTTTTCCGGCGCCCGGACCCAAGACATGGTCCAGGAACGGACCCAGGCACAGTTCGAACAAGTCATCGAACAACGCCTGACGTCCCTGGCGCAAACCCAGGTCAGCCAGATCCAGCGTGAACTCGAAGCACCGCTGCTGATAGCTGGCGGCCTGGTGCGGGTCAACGCCCTGATCGGCACACCCGGTGCCAATGGCCAGCCCGCCCTGAGCCTCAGCCGCGAGCAACTGATCGGCCTGATCAAGGAGAACGTGGTCAAGAACCCGAAGATCCTCGGCACCTACATCGGCTGGGAAAAAGACGCACTGGATCACAACGATGCGGCCTACGTCGGCACCCAGGTGGTCGGCATCGACGCCAGCAACGGGCGCTTCCTGCCCTGGTGGTTCCGTAACGACGATGGCACCCTGGGCCTGGACAAACTGGTGGACGTCGACGACCAGAAAACCCTGTCCACCGGCGTGCGCGCCAGCGAGTATTACCTGTGCTCGAAAGAAACCAGAAAATCCTGCGTGATCGATCCAGCGCCTTATAAGGTCGGCGACAAAATCGTCATGCTCGCCTCCTTTATTGAACCGATCATGCTCAACGGCACCTTCCAGGGCATCGTCGGCGCCGACCTGTCAGTCAACTTCATCCAGGAAATGCTCCTGGGCGCCAACCAGAAGCTCTACAGCGGCGCAGGTGAAATGGCCCTGATCGGTGGCAATGGCCGGATCGTTGCCTATACCAAGGACCCGAGCAAATTCGGCGAGAAGGTCAGCGACATCCTCGACAGCAAGCAGATTGCCAACATGGCCAACCTCAAGCGCGGCGAAGTCACCTACTCCGTCGACAAGGCCCGGGGCCGGATCGAGTTGTACCTGCCGTTCGGCATCGGCCAGACCGACGCCCGCTGGACCCTGATGCTGCAATTGCCATTGAATGCGGTCATGGCCGACCTGCAAAAACTTCAGGCGGACCTGAATGCACAGCGCAAATCCGACACCTTCGGCATGGCGATGGTCGGCCTGGTGATTGCCGGTATCGGTTTGCTGGTGATCTGGCTGGTGGGCCACGGCATCGCCCGTCCGCTCAAGCAAATGGTGGCCATGCTCGACGATATCGCCCAGGGCGAAGGTGACCTGACCCGGCGCCTGACCAGCGACCGTGCCGATGAACTGGGCTCGATCGCCAAAGGCTTCAACACCTTCCTGGCCAAGTTGCAGGCGATGATCACCCAGGTGGTGACGTCGGTGCAGAGCGTCAGCGATTCGTCGGAACACACCGCTGACATCGCCATCCGCACCAACACCGGCGTACACAAACAAATGGCCGAGATCGATCAAGTGGCAACTGCCGTGCAGGAAATGACCGCCACCGCCCAGGACGTGGCACGCAACGCGACCCAGGCCGCACAGGCCGCCAGCCATGCCGATCAGGCCGCCAGCCAGGGCATGCAGATCGTGCGTGATACGTCGAACTCGATTGGCGCCCTCGCCGTGGAAATCGGCCGGGCCGTCGGCGTAGTGCAAACCCTGGCCAAAGACAGCGAAAACATTAACGCGATCCTCACCGCCATCCGCGGAATCGCCGAGCAGACCAACCTGCTGGCCCTGAACGCGGCCATCGAAGCTGCCCGTGCCGGCGAGCAGGGCCGTGGTTTTGCCGTGGTGGCCGACGAGGTGCGTAACCTGGCGCAGAAAACGCAAAAGGCCACCGAAGAAATCCAGACCATGATCCAGCAATTGCAGCAAGGCACGCGGGATGTGGTGCGGGTCATGGAGGACAGCCAGAACCGCACGGATGAAAGCGTGCAGCACGCGGCCAAGGCTGCCGAAGCGCTGGAAACCATCACTCACGCGGTGTCGGTGATCAACGACATGAACACCCAGATTGCCAGCGCGGCCGAGGAACAAAGTGCGGTGGCGGACGACATCAACCGCAACGTGATCAACATCGGCCAGGTGGCCAATGAAGTGGCAGGCGGCGCGGATGAGTCGAGTGCGGCCAGTGCGGATCTGACCAAGCTGGCCGAACAGCAGCGGCGGTTGATCAATCAGTTCAGGGTTTAAGTGTTGCCGGAAGGTCCTGCGGACCTTATCGCGAGCAGGCTCGCTCCCACATTGGAATGCATTTCAACTGTGGGAGCGGGCTTGCTCGCGAAGGGGCCAGCACTGACACCAAAAAACTCAACCCGGCGTCAGACACTCCGGCCCATTGAGCTTCGGATCATTCACCATGTTGGCCAGCACCCGTTCGCGCAACGCAGCAGGTTCACTGGCCAGCAATGCTTGCAAAGCATGCAACGGCGTCTCGGGGTCCAGCCACGCGGCCTGCCCCGCCTCATCAAGAATCAACGGCCGCCGCTGGCTTGCCGCCGGTTGGGTAATCACGGCGGTACTCAGCCAAACCTGCTCCTGTACCGGATAGGCCTCCCAGATCGCCGCAAAAAACAATGACGAGCCCTCCCCCGGTGTCAGCCAGTACGGGCGCTTGCGCGTCGTGCCGCGCCATTCATAGAAACCATTGGCCGGCAACAGGCAGCGGCGCAAGCGCAGGGCTTCACGGAACATCGGTTGTTCGGCAACGGTTTCGGCGCGGGCATGGGCCGGGGTGCGGGACAGATCGGTCAGCCAGGGTGGCGTCAGGCCCCAGCGGGCGCGGGCCAGCGTGCGTTGGCCGTCAGGCCCGGCCCGCAGCATCAACACCGAATCATTGGGGGAAATGTTCCACTGCGCCTGCTGGTCGGCGGGAAAACCGGGCAGCGCCGCGAAGGCGGGATTCCAGCGAAACAGGGCATAACGTCCACACATGGGGCAACACGGCTCTTGATCAAACGAACGCCAGCCTAACAGACCAGCGTGCCGGGAAAGCTGTCCGGTTCATCGCCGGACAGCGGCAGCGCGGCATTGTACGCGGTGATCAGCTCGCGGGCGTATTCGGCCTGGTCGTTATCGACCGACAGCCCGAGCAGGCCATAGATCGGCAACTCGCCGCTGCCACCGAGCAAATCACGGCCCACCAGATGCGCCTCGATACCTTCGCTGGCGAGCATGCCTTGCAGCAACTCGCCTTCCATCAGGTTTTCCGGATCGTAGATGCGCTGCATACACGCCCCTCATTCGTTTTCACTGAACACTTCGAGATGCCATTCCTCTCCATGAACCTGCAACACGAAGGTTATCGGCCGGCAGCACACCTGGCAGTCTTCAATGTAGGTCTGATCGCCACCGGACAAATCCAGCGTCGTCTCGACTTCCTCACCACAATACGGACATTCATACTGCGCAGTTTCCAGCATCGCGGTCTCCCAGGTGACTTGTGCGTATAATCGCCGGT
This sequence comes from Pseudomonas sp. KB_15, assembly GCF_052114525.1. Classification (NCBI taxonomy): domain Bacteria; kingdom Pseudomonadati; phylum Pseudomonadota; class Gammaproteobacteria; order Pseudomonadales; family Pseudomonadaceae; genus Pseudomonas; species Pseudomonas sp. KB_15. The sequence goes on from NZ_JBFREX010000009.1 coordinate 63,423, forward strand.
CTATTTGCAGGGCTATTTTTGTCTGGCTACTTTTTCAGACCGTGCCCCGCCGGTTTTCGATGAAAACCTCTACTTACCCTAGCCGTTTCTAACAAGAGAGCATGATGGGCGAATTCGATGCCATCCGACCTTACGACGACAGTGAAGTCCCGGCAGTGCTGGCACGACTGCTCGGCGACAAGGCGTTTCTAGATATCCTCACCCACTTTCGCTTCCCGCGCTTCGCCGGCGCTTTAGGCTGGGCACTCAAACCTCTTATAGCCCATCGGCTGCGCCGTGAGTTTGCCGGCATTAACTCCGTGGCCACGCTGCAGGACAAAGTCGAGCATTACGTCGACCATACCATTGAGCGCGCCACCGACGGTGTTACTTATACCGGTGTGGAGCAATTCAAGTCCGGCAGTGCCTACCTGTTCATCGCCAACCACCGCGACATCGTGATGGACCCGGCCTTCGTCAACTACGCTGTGTACCACGCCGGCCTGCCGACCCCGCGCATCGCGATTGGCGACAACCTGTTGCAAAAGCCTTTCGTCAGCGACCTGATGCGCCTGAACAAGAGCTTTATCGTGCACCGCTCGATCAGCGGTCGCCGGGAGAAAATGGCGGCCTATCAATTGCTTTCGGCGTACATCAACCATTCGATCCGCAACGATTGCGCCTCGATCTGGATCGCCCAGGCCGAGGGCCGCGCCAAGGACGGTGACGACCGTACCGAATCGGCGATCCTCAAGATGTTCCACATGAGCCGCAAGGACGAGCCGTTCGGCGAAGTCATTCAGTCGCTGAACCTGACCCCGGTGTCGATCAGCTACGAATACGACCCGTGCGATCAGGCCAAGGCCCGCGAGCTGTACATCCGCGCCACTACCGGCAGCTACACCAAGGTACCGGGCGAGGATGACGTGAGCATCGCCAAGGGCATCACCGGCTACAAGGGCCGGGTGCATGTGAACTTTGCCGCGCCGATCACTGAACTGTTCGAAGACACCAAGCAATTGGCGGTCGAGATGGACAGGCAAATCCTCAGCGGATACCGCTTGTTCCCGGTGCACTACCTGGCTTACGCGCAGTGGAAAGACGCTGATCCGCAGTTGCAGGTGCCGAAAGCGGCCGAGGTGTTCCCGGCCGAGGAGCTGGCCAAGGCCCAGGAAGAATGGCAACGCCGCCTGGACGCCTGCCCGCAAGAGCATCGTCCATTCCTGGTGCTGCAATATGCGACGCCGGTGCGCAATCAGTACCGGGTGAAGGCGGGGTTACCGCTGTAAGCGGTTTTGGTCAGATGCAAAAAACGGCGCCCTCGAGGCGCCGCTTTTGTATCGGTTCACCACAGGTACTGAGTCAAGACTTTAGACTTGAGTACTGATCCAGGAAACCAGCAGCGCCATCCCCATGCAGGCAAACCCGAAGATGTAGAAAAACCGGTTCATGCGCAAGGTCGCCCAATCCAGGGTGGGCTCTACGTTGGGGCTGCTCTGGCGCTGCGCCTGCAAACTGGCCATTGCACGCAGTTCACGACGACGGGTGGAGTGCAGCAACCAGCCGCCCGGGAAGGCAAAGAGCAAGGCCAGCAGATTGATCAATTTGGCGGGATGGGCGGTAAACAGCGTCATCAAGTGCAGCGACATCACATACCTCAAGTAAAACAGGTGGCAGGTGCCGGACCGGCGACCGCGGCGCGGATTCTACCGAAAGCCTGCGCCCCTGCCCTCTGTTTCCGACAAATAACGAAGCTATTGATCAATGGCTGTCCTGAGTCACGGCTTCGTCATCTGTATCGGCGACCATGCGCACCTCGAAACCGACACGGACTACGTCATGCTCCACGCCGAAAACCAGGATCGTCTTTACCTCATCACCCCCAGCGAAGAACAACAAGCCCTCGTCGGCAGCCTCGCCTTCAATGTTCAGGACCGCCATTGGCTGGTGTATTGCGCCTTGGGCGGGCATCACCATGCGGATTTGCCTGAAACGGATTTACTGACCGGTGTGAGTGTGCTGGATTTCTACTCAGAAGCGGCCTGACACAACCATTCCCCTGTGGGAGCGAGCCTGCTCGCGATGATGGCCTAACATTCAACATTGATGTTGCCTGACATACCGCTATCGCGAGCAGGCTCGCTCCTACAGTAGACCGGTGTACATCCTCGAAAGTGAGCAGCCATGAAAAAGCCCGGGGCCATTGCTGGCACCGGGCTTTTTCACATCCAGCGAGGTTTATTCGCCGAGAATCTGACCCACGGTCGGGTCCTTGAACAGGCGGGTCAATGCATCGCTGAGCACATCGCTGACCAGCTTGGTGTTGGTTTCCTGGTTCGGCGCCATACCGAAGCGCTGGTCCAGGGACGAACCATAACGGCCGCTGTAGCGACGGTTGGCGTTCTGTACATCGGAGCGGAACGTCGCGCCGATGGTGGCTTCGGTCACGTACAGGCCTTCCTTGGGCGACTGGTACTTCAACTCTGTCAGGGTCACTGTCAGTTGCGGTGCATTCATGGCATTGTTCGTCGGGGTAAAGCCCAACAGACGCACGGCGGCTTCAGCCTGGGCCTGCAGCTTCGGCAGGATCTGCGCGCCCTGCACGGTAATCGCGCTGGTCTCCGGATACAGACCACCACGGGTGCCCAGTGTCGGCGACGGACGACCGTCCACGACACGCACGACGACGGGCTGGCCATGGCCGACCGGGGCCAACTGGGCGGTCAGCTTGGGTTCCGGGCTCAGTTGTTGCGGGCTGTGGGCGCAGCCAACCAGGGTCAAACTGGTCACAGTGATCAAACCGAACAACAGGCGTTGCAACATGCTCTTCTCTCCAGAATCAGGCACAAACAGGCCCGCAGTATAGCGGTGCGCCACTGTGGGGAACCAGCACCTCACAGTGTTTGATGAAATCTCTGACAACCCTTTGGAAAGGCAGTTCTTGTCACACAGTTGTCACCGCCCATACACTTGCACGTAATGGCTTGCGATTATCGTTTTCTCCAGAAAACCAACAAGGTACTCCACCATGCGCCATCTGATTTCTCTGTTCGCGCCACGCCCGCTGCATCGCTGCTTCGCCCTGCTCGACCGCAACGGACACTGCCAGGCCTTCAAGCAGTGCAGCCTCCAGCCCATGGGCGATGGCTGGGTTGAAATCGAAGAGATCCGCCTGAACTGGCTGAATCAGCCGCTGCCTGCCGACGCCCGCATCGTTTCGCAACAGCACCAGTCACGCTCGCGTGCACAGCAACTGATGACGACCTGACCAAACACCTAATAAAAGTCATTAAACACGACCATTTCCCTGCGTTTCTTAGATACAATCTCCCCCCGATTATAAGGACGTCTCCTGATCGGGCCTCGCAGCATCGTCAATGCGCTTGTGTTGACACCCCGCACCGCCCACAGAGAGCCGCCCACACAGATCGAGTGAAGCTGGCGTGCTTGCTGTTTTGTTGAGCAAAACCTCCACTTTTCGCGAATCTGCAGAGCTGTCATTACGCTCGGTCACTGAGCTTTTTGCCCGTTTTGCCTGCCCTGTATCCCATGGCGGCAATCCATCCGGGCACGGTGCCAGGCTGGGACAGCCCTTTTTGAGGTTCACGTCTTCAAAAGAGCGTGAAAAAAACGGGTTTTCACAACTTCACAAGAGTGTGGCGAGCAAATGAATAGTTTTGCGTCTGAACATGCACCATTAGCGTCTACAACAGCCCAACGACACAGGACCGAGTATTCCTCGAACACCGGAGCCTGAAGCCTGTCCGCTACGGATTTGGTTGCACAAACGGATGTATCGACCATAAGTCGAATTGCCTCCCGCGCGCTGAAATGAGTTCATATGGCTCATAGGCCCGGCAGGTAGCGTCCGTCGAAGTTGCGATAAATTGCGAAGATTCGGACATGGCGATCCTGCCATGGGTACCTGGGGCAACACTGACACGCCCCGTCACTCCTGGCAGCCATGCCGACAATTTGGTGCTGCAGATTTTGGAGACGCGTTAAATGGCGCATAACGAAGCAGTCGACGTAGTACTGGTTGGGGCCGGCATCATGAGTGCCACCCTGGCGGTGCTGCTCAAAGAGCTCGACCCCGCGATCAAGCTGGAAGTCGTCGAGTTGATGGATTCCGGTGCCGCGGAGAGTTCCAACCCGTGGAACAACGCCGGTACCGGTCACGCCGGGCTGTGTGAGCTCAACTACACGCCGCAGGCAGCCGATGGCGCCGTCGACATCAAGAAAGCCGTGCACATCAACACCCAGTTTGAGGTGTCGAAGCAGTTCTGGTCGTACCTGACCAAAAAAGGCACGTTCGGCTCGTGCAAATCGTTTATCAGCCCGGTGCCACACCTGAGTTTCGTGCAGGGCGACAGCGGCGTGTCCTTCCTCAAGGAACGCTTCAAGGTGCTGAGCAAGCACCACGCCTTCGCCGACATGGAATACACCGAAGACAAGGCCAAAATGGCCGAGTGGATGCCGCTGATGATGCCTGGCCGCGATCCAGGCGAAACCCTCGCTGCGACCCGCGTGATCAATGGCACCGACGTCAACTTCGGCGCCCTGACCAACCAGTTGCTCAAGCACCTGACCAGCGCACCCGATGCCCAGGTCAAGTACTGCAAGCGCGTGACCGGCCTCAAGCGCAGCAACGGCGGCTGGACTGTCAGCATCAAGGACGTCAACAGCGGCAACACCCGTGAAGTCGACGCCAAGTTTGTATTTCTCGGCGCCGGCGGCGCGGCACTGCCGTTGTTGCAAGCTTCGGGTATCGAAGAGAGCAAAGGTTTCGGCGGCTTCCCGATCAGCGGCCAGTGGCTGCGTTGCGACAACCCGGAAGTGGTCAAGCACCACCAGGCCAAGGTCTACAGCCAGGCTGCCGTAGGTTCGCCGCCAATGTCCGTGCCGCACCTGGACACCCGCGTGGTCGATGGCAAGAAGTCCCTGCTGTTCGGACCTTACGCCGGCTTCACCACCAAGTTCCTCAAGCACGGTTCCTTCATGGACCTGCCGATGTCGGTTCGTGCCGGCAACATCGGCCCGATGCTGGCCGTGGCGAAAAACAACATGGACCTGACCAAGTACCTGGTCAGCGAAGTGATGCAGTCGATGGAGCAGCGCCTGGATTCCCTGCGTCGCTTCTACCCTGAGGCGAAAGCCGAAGACTGGCGCCTGGAAGTGGCCGGCCAACGGGTGCAGATCATCAAGAAAGACCCGAAAAAAGGCGGCATCCTGCAATTCGGTACCGAACTGGTCGCGGCCAAGGACGGTTCCCTGGCGGCACTGCTCGGCGCTTCGCCAGGTGCTTCGGTGACCGTTTCGATCATGCTGGAACTGATCGAGAAATGCTTCCCGGGCAAAGCCAAAGGCGAATGGGCCAGCAAACTGGCCGAAATCTTCCCGGCCCGTGAAAAGGTTCTGGAAACCGACGCTGCGTTGTATCGCAAGATCAACACGCAGAACAACGTTGCCCTGGAACTGGTTGAAGCCAGCAGCGAGACCGAAAGCTACGCTTGATTCGGCGCCATGAAAAACGCCCCGTTCTTACTGAGAGCGGGGCGTTTTTTTATGGCTGAAATTGACTCAGCCGCGAACTTTTTCGATCAGCTCGATGTAATCCGGCGCGTTGCGCTGATCCTTGATCAGGGCAACGAAGTCATTACCGCGCTCATCCTTGCCATTCACGTCGTAACCTGCTTCGACGAAGAACGCCAGGAAACGCTCGAAATCGTCGATGCGCAGGCCACGGTAGGCCTTGACCAGTTTGTGCAGGGACGGAGAAGTCGCGTCGACCGGCTCGAAATCGAGGAACAACCTGATCTGCTCATCGCCGATCTCGTCACCAATCACTTGTTTTTTATCTTTACGCATTGCCGACTCCAGCTCGCAGACATTACACGGGCGGGCAGTTTACCCCCGTGCAGGCACAGGGCTCAACGCGGACGAGTGCTGCCGGTGTGCAGATCGGCCCAGACATGGCCATTGGCGTAGCTGAGAAACTGGCAATACACCGTGTCATTGCGCAACAAATCGATCACCACCCGGTATTGCGCCAGCGGGTAATAGAGGGTCAGGGTTTTGCTCGACTCGTCGTAAACCGGTTTCTTCAGGCTTTTGCTTTCACCATCGAAATTGACCAGCACCTGACTGATGGTGGCGCCCTTGTTCAGCGATTTGCCCTTGAGACGAATCAGCAACGGCGACGTGACCGGAATCGGCTGTTGATTGGATTGGCGCTGAGCACCGACCACTACCGAATAATCGGTGACCTGCATCAGTTGCTGCTGTTCGGGCTCGCTGTCACGCAGGGTCAAGTCATCGGGCGGCAGGAACTGTGCGTGCATGGGCGCCGGCGCAGCGGCCAGAGGCAGGCTGAGGGTCAGCAACAGGGCGGCGCAGCAGCGGATCAAAAAGCTCATGACGGGCTCCGAAGGGCGTGGCCGCGCACTTTAGCATGAGCTAACGGGACTGGATCGGTGAACACATCCCCTGTGGGAGCGAGCCTGCTCGCGATGGTGTATCAGACGACATCTATGTAGCTGACACTCCATCGCGAGCAAGCCCGCTCCCACAAGTTGAACATCAGTCGAACTGCGCGCGCATCCAGGCCTGATACTCGGCAACACCGGGCTCGCCTTCGCGCGGCGCCCAATGCGCCAGCTCACCTTCACCGACCGGACGATAAGGACCGGCCTTGCATTCGAACATCAGGCTGTCGGCCTCCAGCACCACCAAACCATGGAACACACCGGTTGGCAGGTCCACGCCGACACAGTCGCCACCGGCCTCAAGCACGGTCTTGCTCAGCACCGTACCGGTCTCGTCAAAGATCAGCACGCCCAGCCGGCCCTTGAGGACCAACAGGGTTTCGGCCTTGTTGTCGCCCAAATGTCGGTGAGGCGGAATATACGTAGACGGCTGCAACCCCACCGCCATGCGATGGCAAGCGTCTTCCATCTGATGGAAATTGTGATGCTGGCGCCCGCGAGGATTGGCCGCGGCTTTCCCGGCCAGCTCGGCGAACAAGGTCTGATCCAGAAAACGCGGCGTATCCATGTCTTACATTCCTTTAACGGCGAAAATCCCGTTGGCGTTACGCCAGTAGCCTTTGTAGTCCATACCGTAACCGAAGATGTAGCGGTCGATGCACGGCAGACCGACGAAATCGGCCTTGAGGTCTGGACGGGCCTTGCGGTCGTGGTCTTTATCGATCAGCACGGCGGTGTGCACTTTACGTGCGCCAGCGTGTTTGCAGAAGTCGATGATCGCGCCCAGGGTGTGACCTTCGTCGAGGATGTCGTCGATGATCAGCACATCACGGTCGATAAAGGAAACTTCCGGCTTGGCTTTCCAGAACAGGTCGCCGCCGCTGGTTTCGTTGCGATAGCGGGTGGCGTGCAGATAGGACGCTTCCAGCGGGAACTGCAGATAGGTCAGCAGCTTGCCGGAGAAAATCAGCCCGCCGTTCATTACGCAGAACACCACCGGGTTGCTGTCTGCCATTTGTTCGTTGATTTGTGCACCGACGCGGGCGATGGCCGCCTCGACTTCAGCTTCGGTGTACAGGCAGTCAGCCTCTCGCATGATTTGACGGATATGCTCGAGATCAGCGGACATGGCGCTCTCCAGGGGGTGACGGATTCGGAAAAGCGGGCAAAGGTACGCATCAACCGAGGCCAGATCAAGCCTTTGTGGACTAACGTACTGTATGTCTATAGGACAACACCCTCGGATAGATTAATCTAGGCCGGTTTTTTTGCCCGCCGCCGGAGCCTTTCCCCATGCCCATCCATGAGATCCGCCACCCGCTGATCCGTCATAAACTTGGCCTTATGCGCCGTGCAGACATCAGCACGAAGAATTTCCGTGAGCTCGCTCAGGAAGTCGGCGCCCTGCTGACCTATGAAGCTACCAAAGACCTGCCGCTGGAAGCCTACGATATCGAAGGCTGGTGCGGCACCGTATCGGTCGAGAAGATCGCCGGCAAGAAGATTACTGTAGTACCAATCCTGCGGGCCGGTATCGGCATGCTCGAAGGCGTGCTCAGCCTGATCCCGGGCGCCAAGGTCAGCGCCGTGGGCGTGGCCCGTAACGAGGAAACCCTCGAGGCCCACACCTACCTTGAGAAGCTGGTACCGGAAATCGACGAACGCCTGGCCATGATCATCGACCCGATGCTCGCCACCGGCGGCTCGATGGTTGCCACCATCGACCTGCTGAAAAAGGCCGGGTGCAAGGACATCCGCGCCATGGTGCTGGTCGCTGCGCCAGAAGGCATCGCTGCGGTCGAGAAGGCTCACCCGGACGTGATCATCTACACCGCTTCGATTGATCAAAAACTGAACGAACATGGTTACATCATCCCAGGGCTGGGCGATGCCGGTGACAAGATCTTCGGCACCAAGCAGAAGGACGCGTGACCATGCAGCAAGAGTTCAACGATCCGCTCTGGCGCACGGTGCTGTCGGGTGCACAGATGCTGTTCGTGGCCTTCGGCGCCCTGGTGTTGATGCCGCTGATTACCGGTCTCGACCCGAACGTGGCGCTGTTCACGGCCGGCCTGGGGACGATCCTGTTCCAGATCGTCACCGGGCGTCAGGTGCCGGTGTTCCTGGCATCGAGCTTTGCCTTCATCACCCCGATCATTCTCGCCAAGGGCCAGTTCGGCCTGGCCGCGACCATGGGCGGCGTGATGGCGGCGGGTTTCGTCTACACCTTCCTCGGCCTCGCGGTGAAGATCAAAGGCACCGGGTTCATTGACCGCCTGCTGCCGCCGGTGGTGATCGGGCCGGTGATCATCTCGATTGGCCTGGCCATGGCTCCGATTGCCGCCAACATGGCCATGGGCAAGGCCGGCGACGGCAGCGAATTGATTCATTACCAGACGGCGATGTTGATCTCGATGCCCGCGCTGCTCACCACACTGATCGTTGCGGTTTTCGGCAAGGGCATCTTCCGCCTGGTGCCGATCATCTCCGGCGTGCTGGTCGGTTTCGGCATGTCGTTCTACTTCGGCGTGGTCGATACCGCGAAGATTGCTGCGGCACCGTGGTTCGCGATCCCGCACTTCACCGCGCCGGAATTCAACTGGCAGGCGATTCTGTTCATCGTTCCGGTGGCCCTGGCCCCGGCCATCGAACACATCGGCGGCGTGATTGCCGTGGGTAGCGTGACCGGCCGCGATTACCTGAAGAAACCCGGCCTGCACCGCACCCTGCTCGGCGACGGCATTGCCACCACGGCGGCCGGTCTGTTCGGCGGCCCGCCCAACACCACCTACGCCGAAGTGACCGGCGCGGTCATGCTGACCAAGAACTACAACCCGAAAATCATGACCTGGGCGGCGATCTTCGCCATCAGCCTGGCGTTCATCGGCAAGTTCGGCGCACTGCTGCAAAGCATTCCGGTGCCGGTGATGGGCGGGATTCTCTGCCTGCTGTTCGGTTCGATTGCGGCGGTGGGGATGAACACGCTGATTCGCCACAAGATCGATCTGGGCGAGGCGCGCAATCTGGTGATTGTTTCGGTGACCCTGGTGTTCGGGATCGGTGGCGTGCTGATCGGCACCGGCACCGGGCCGGACGATTTCGGCCTCAAGGGCATCGCGCTGTGCGCGGTGGTGGCGATTGGCTTGAACCTGATCCTGCCGGGTAATGACAGCTGGAAGCACAAGAAGGCGAATGAGCCGCTGATCTGATTGGGTGAAGACCTGAGATCCTTGTTGTCAGTCAGATAGCATTCGCGGGCAAGCCCGCTCCCACAGGTTTTGCACTGAGCTTGTGGGAGCGGGCTTGCTCCGGGCGGCGTTCCGACGAAGCTTTTAAAGCGCCAAAGGTGCTCGTTCGCACAGCACACTCAACGCCCGCGCCCAATGCGGGTCATCGTTGAGGCACGGCACCAGCACCAGATCCTCGCCCCCCGCCTCGCGGAATTGTTCTTTGCCGCGATCACCGATCTCTTCCAGTGTCTCGATGCAATCGGCAACGAATGCCGGGCACATCACCAGAATTTTTTTCACGCCGCTTTTGGCCAACTCATCGAGGCGCGCCTCGGTGTAGGGTTCGATCCATTTGGCACGCCCCAGGCGCGACTGGAACGACACCGACCACTTGCCCTCCGGCAGCCCCATGCGCTTGGCGACCTCTGCCGCCGTACGCAGGCATTGGCCGCGATAACAGGTGGCGACCACCTCCGGCGGTGCCCCGGCGCAGCAATCACCGCCACCCTCGAAGTGGTGGCCGGGGTTGAGTTTCTTCAGATGCCGTTCCGGCAAGCCGTGAAAGCTCATCAGCAAGTGATCGAAATCCTGCTCCAGGTAGGGCCTGGTCGTGGCCGCCAGCGCATCGAGGTATTCCGGTTGATCGTAGAACGGTTGCAGCACTGACAGCTGCACGTCGAGGTTTTTCTCGCGCACCACGCGTTTGGCTTCCTCAATGACCGTGGTGGTGGTGCTGTCGGCGAACTGTGGATAAAGCGGTGCCAGGGTTATCCGCTTGTGCCCCGCCGCAGCCATGCGAACCAGCGTAGATTCAATCGACGGCTCGCCATAGCGCATCGCCAACTCGACCGGGCCATGCTGCCACTGGCCGGCCATGGCTTGTTGCAGGCGACGGCTGAGCACCACCAGCGGCGATCCCTCGTCCCACCAGATCGAGGCATACGCATGGGCCGACTGCTCGGGACGCTTGATCAGGATCAGCGACACCAGCAGGCGTCGAACCGGCCATGGCAGGTCGATCACGTACGGGTCCATCAGAAATTGATTGAGGTAGCTGCGCACATCCGCCACCGAGGTGGAGGCAGGTGAACCCAGGTTGACCAGAAGCAACGCGTGATCGGTCATGCAACGTCCTATTTCAAAGGCGACCGGACAGATCGTCCAGAGCCGCGCGCAAATCCGTGAACTTAAAAGTGAAACCAGCCTGTAACAAACGCACCGGGGTGGCCCGTTGGCCGCCGAGCAACAACAGCGACAACTCGCCCAACCCCACCTTCAATGCAAAGGCCGGCATCGGCATGAACGCCGGGCGATGCAGCACGCTGCCCAACGCCGTGGCAAACTCGCGGTTGCGCACCGGTTTGGGCGCGCACGCATTATAGGGACCGCTGCCTTCGTTGCGATGCAGAAGAAAATCAATCAGGGCGATTTGATCGTCGATATGAATCCACGGCATCCACTGCCGGCCGTTGCCGATCGGCCCTCCCAGGCCCAGTTTGAACGGCAGTAACAGCCGCGACAAAAAGCCGCCCTCCGCCGACAGCACCAACCCGGTTCGAATGAGGATGACCCGAATGCCCTGCGTTTCAGCCCGCTGTGCAGTCTCTTCCCAGGCGATGCATAACTGGCTGGCGAAATCTTCGCTGACCGGCCCCGAGTCCTCGGTCAGTTCGCGCTCGCCACCGTCGCCATACCAGCCGACAGCCGAACCGGAAATCAAGACCCGTGGTTTCTGCTCACGACTTTCAAGCCACGTCAGCAAGGTTTCAGTCAGCGTGATCCGGCTGCTCCACAACAAGGCTCTACGCTTGTGAGTCCAGGGCCGGTCGGCAATCGGCGCTCCGGCCAGATTGACGATCGCATCCACCGGCTCCTGCCCCAGATCCTCCAGCCGGGAAACTCCACGCACTTGGGCACCACATGTTTTCGCGACTTTTTCAGGCTTGCGACTCCAGACTGTCAGGCGATGTCCCTGGCCCAACCAGTGCTGGCAGAGCTGACGTCCTATCAAACCAGTACCGCCGGTCAGCAATATGTGCATKACTTCTTCCTCGCGTGGCGTTTTACCTTGTCCGTTAGTCTATTTTTATAAGCAGGGATCTTTGGTATCGAACAGGCTCTATGTTTAACAATAGGCCAAGCTGTCAGAACGAGAACGCTAAAAGTTATACCAAAAAACAACATTGTACAGGTTTGAACCCCGGCGTAGTCTGTACAGAAAGGCAAACGAGGCCCCTATGACTGTACCTATCGCAATCGTTGGCACCGGCATTGCCGGACTCTCCGCCGCCCAGGCCCTGACCGACCTCGGGCATGTGGTTCAACTGTTCGATAAAAGCCGCGGCAGCGGCGGGCGCATGTCGAGCAAGCGCAGCGATGCGGGTGCTCTGGACATGGGCGCGCAGTATTTCACCGCCCGTGACCGCCGCTTTGTCAACGAAGTCCAGCGCTGGCAAGCCAAGGGCTGGGTCGCCGAGTGGACGCCGCAGCTGTACACCTACCATGGCGGCCAGCTCAACCTGTCACCGGACGAGCAGACCCGCTGGGTCGGCACGCCGCGCATGAGCGCCATCACCCGCGCCCTGCTCGGTGACCTTGAAGTGCATTTCGCCTGCCGGATCACCGAGGTCTATCGCGGTGAAGAACACTGGCACCTGCAGGACGCCGAGGGCTTCACCCACGGACCGTTCAGCCACGTGGTCATTGCCACACCGGCCCCACAGGCCACGGCTTTGCTGGCATCCGCGCCGAAACTCGCCGGGGCCGCCGCCGGGGTGAAAATGGACCCGACCTGGGCCATCGCCCTGGCCTTCGAAACGCCGCTGGAAACGCCCATGGAAGGCTGCTTCGTACAGGACAGCCCACTCGACTGGCTGGCCCGCAACCGTAGCAAACCCGGGCGCGACAACACCCTCGACACCTGGGTGCTGCACGCCACCAGCGCCTGGAGCCGACAACACATCGACTTGTCCAAGGAAGCCGTGATCGAACAGTTGCATGGCGCGTTTGCCGAACTGCTGCACGACTCCATGCCCGCGCCGAGCTTCAGCCTCGCCCACCGTTGGCTCTACGCCCGCCCCGCCAGCAGTCACGAATGGGGCACCCTGGCCGATGCCGACCTGGGGCTGTATGCCTGTGGCGACTGGTGCCTGTCCGGGCGCGTCGAAGGGGCCTGGCTCAGCGGTCAGGAAGCCGCCCGCCGCTTGCATGAACACCTGCAGTAAAAGCACCAACCCGAGCACATCGCTGCTGTCGCCATGGACAGCAGCCCGCCACAAAACTTATACACAACATTTGACTTGTACAACTTCGAATCTATTATGAAGTTATCTTGTACAGACTCGACCATCTGCACAGGTTCAGATTCGAGGTGCTCCGATGCCCCATGCCCCCGCCAAACAGAAAATCGCCATCAACGCCTGCCTCCTGCACCCGGACTTGCCGGTGGAGGAAGACGGCCGGCTCAACGATCCGGTGCTGCGGGAAAACTTCCTCACCCGCGTATTCGCCTACAGTGCCTGGCAACAGCTACGCCAGGAAGGCCTGACCCGGCGCGGTCTCATTGACTTTCACTCGCGCTACAAATACCTGCTGATGGCCCACAACCCGGTGCAATACAAGACCCTGGGCCACTTGCTGGGCAACATGGGTCATACCGATCCGCAGGAACTCGGCCCCCGCTATTTCAGCGAATTGATGTCGGCGCTGAAAAAATGCGCCACCCGCCGGACCCACACCAACGTCCTGCAACACCTCAGCGGCTACCTGAAACAGGCCATCAGCCATGAAGAAAAGCAGGAAGTGCAGCACGTGATCAGCCAGTACCGCCTGGGCATCGTGCCGCTGGTGGTGCCGCTGACGCTGCTCAAACATCACTTTCGCCAACACCCCGATCCGTACATCGCACAGCAGGTCTACCTGCAACCGCACCCGGAAAACCTCAGCCTGCAAAACGCCATTTGATGAAAAAAACACTCGACACCAGCGCCCGGGACGACCTCGGCGATGACTTTAAAAAGGCGTTGGACGAAGGCTGGCTGCCGATCCGTGAAGTGGCGCGGCTAACCGGCGTCAATGCCGTGACCTTGCGCGCCTGGGAGCGACGCTACGGCCTGATCGTGCCGCAACGCACACCCAAGGGGCATCGGCTGTTCTCGGCCGACCATGTAAAACGCATCCAGAGCATCCTCACCTGGCTCAACCGTGGCGTTGCCGTCAGCCAGGTCAAGCCATTGCTCGATACGCCGCAAACCTTCAGCAAGTCCGTCGACAACGATTGGCACGCCTTGCTGCAAACGTTGCTGCAGGCAGTCAGAGGACTGCAGGAGCGCTCCCTGGATGACAGCGTCAATCAGGCGATGGCGCTGTATCCGCCGCGAACCCTGTGCGCGCAATTGCTGATGCCTTTGCTGGCCACTCTGGAGCAACGCTGGCAAGGCCAATTCGGTGCGCAGATGGAGCGGGTGTTTTTTTGTGCCTGGCTGCGCAGCAAATTCGGAGCACGCATCTACCATAACAATCGTCAGTTGCGCACCGCGCCGCTGCTGCTGATCAACCACTCGGACCTGCCCGTGGAGCCCCACCTGTGGCTCACGGCCTGGCTGATCAGCAGTGCCGATTGCCCGGTGGAGGTCTTCGACTGGCCGCTGCCTGTCGGCGAACTGACATTGGCGGTCGAACTGCTACAACCCCGTGGCGTTCTGCTGTACTCCAGCAAGGCCATGAACCTGGCGCAACTGGCGAAACTTTTCAAAGGCGTCAGTTGCCCAAAAATGATTGCCGGACCAACGGTATGCATCCACCACGCCGAGTTGTCCGCAAGTACTACCGGGATCGCTGATTTGTACCTGGCCGAAGATCCATTGTCGGCACATCAGGCACTCGTTCAGCGCGGGCTGATTTAAATGAATCGCGTGGATACCTAAATGCAATTGATCTGGCTGCGCAGCGACTTGCGCCTGAATGACAACACCGCCCTCTCGGCCGCCGCGGCTCGCGGCCCGTGCGTGGCGGTCTATCTACTGAGCCCGGAACAATGGCTGGAACACGACGATGCGCCCTGCAAAGTGGACTTCTGGCTGCGCAACCTGCGCGAGTTGAGCCGCGAACTGGGTCAATTGAACATTCCCCTGCTGATCCGCCAGGCACCTCGCTGGGATGACGCGCCAACGGTGTTGCTGAACCTGTGCCGACAGTGGCAGGTCGACGCGCTGTACCTCAACGAAGAGTACGGCATCCATGAATCCCGTCGCGATGCAGCGGTCGCCCGGACGCTAAGGGCCGAAGGCATCGAGGTTCGCCGCTACCTCGATCAGTTGCTGTTCCAGCCCGGGAGCGTGCTGACCCGGTCCGGCACTTACTTTCAGGTCTTCAGCCAGTTCCGCAAAGTCTGTTACGAACGGCTGCACCACTCGCTACCCAGCCTGGTACGCGCACCGCAGAAACAAGCGCCGATGAACATTGCCAGCGATGCGATCCCCTCGAGTGTCGACGGTTTCGCAACGCCCGGTGACAACCTGCGCAGCCTGTGGCCGGCGGGCGAAGCGCAAGCCCGACATCGCCTCGACAGCTTTAGCGATGCGCAGATCGACAACTACCAAAGTGAACGCGATTTCCCGGCGAAGCCCGGCACCAGTCAGCTTTCGGCTTATCTCGCCGCCGGGGTGATCTCTGCTCGCCAATGCCTGCGCGCGGCCCTGCACAACAATCAAGGCGAATTCGAAAGCGGCAACACCGGTGCCGTCACCTGGATCAACGAACTGCTGTGGCGCGAGTTCTACAAACACATCCTGGTGGGCTACCCACGGGTTTCCCGGCACCGCGCGTTTCGCCCGGAAACCGAAGCGCTGGCCTGGCGAAACGCCCCCGAAGAACTTGCTGCCTGGCAACAGGCACGCACCGGCTTGCCGATCATCGACGCCGCCATGCGCCAACTGCTGGCCACCGGCTGGATGCACAACCGCCTGCGCATGGTGGTAGCAATGTTCCTGACCAAAAACCTGCTGATCGACTGGCGCGAAGGTGAACGCTTTTTCATGCGTCACCTGATCGATGGCGACCTGGCGGCGAACAATGGTGGCTGGCAATGGAGTTCCTCCACCGGCACCGACTCGGTGCCGTACTTCCGGATTTTCAACCCGTTGAGCCAGTCGGAAAAATTCGATCCCGAAGGCGTGTTCATCAAGCAATGGCTGCCTGAACTGGCCGGGCTGAATAAAAAACAAGTGCACAACCCCGCCAATCTCGGTGGCCTTTTCGGTGGTGTGGATTACCCCTCACCGATCGTCGACTTGAGTACCTCCCGTACACGCGCGTTGGCGGCATTCAAAAATCTGCCGTCACGGCAATACACCTCCGTTGGGTCATGAGTGACCGCCACCGGGATCACTGCGATACCGGGGCACTGCTTTATGAACATTTACCCGTATTGGGCCGGGCAATGGCCTGGCTGAAAAGGAGATTGGGATGAGCCGTGCACTCTCACGACGATACTGGCTGACCGGCGCCAGCAGCGGCATCGGTGCCGCCCTGGCAGAAGAAATCCTGAAAACCGGTGCGCACCTGGCTGTCAGTTCGCGCTCGGTAGCGCAGTTGAAAGTCTTGTCGCAACGCTATCCGGGGCAGGTGCTGGCAGTGGCCGGTGACTTGACCAACAGCCAGAGCGTGCGCGAAATCGGCGAGCAGATTGCCGAGGACTGGGGCTCGCTGGACTCCGTGATACTCAACGCCGGTACCTGCGAGTACGTGGACGCCAAGCAATTCGATGCGTCGATTGTCGAGCATGTGGTGCGCACCAACCTGTTGGCCAGCAGCTATTGCATCGAAGCCGCCCTGCCCTTGCTGCGGGCCGGCACCGCACCGCATATGGTGGCCATGGCCAGTACGGTGACTTACCTGCCGCTGCCCAGGGCAGAAGCCTACGGCGCCTCGAAGGCCGGGCTGCGTTATCTGTTCGAATCCCTGCGTATCGACCTGGCCCCCGAAGGCATAGAGGTCACGGTGGTCAGCCCCGGGTGTTTCGAAACGCCGCTGACGGCGAACAACGACTTCCCTATGCCCTTGAGCTGGCCGGTGGAGAAAGCTGCGCGGCACATCTTCGAAAAACTCAAGGACCGCCCGCTGGAAATCGCTTTCCCGGCCGCCTTCATGGCCGCCCTCTGGCCGCTCTCCAAACTGCCGGAACAAGTGAAACTGGAGATCGGCAAGCGCATGGTGCGCAGCCAGCCACCGATCAAGGATCAACCGTGAAAATCGCCATCATCGGCCGCGGTATCCCGGACGTTTCGATACTTGAGCGTCCGTCAGACCTTTCACACAGCACCCGGCGACTGCCTTACACTGCGCGCCATGAAAACCATCCCCCATACGCAAATCGCGGAACCCGCGGTCACCTGTTCGACCTGCGCAGCCTGTTGCTGTCAGCTCGAAGTCATGCTGATCACCGATACGGGTGTGCCTGAACGGTTCATCGATACCGATGACTGGGGCGGGGAAGTGATGCTGCGCCTGGACGACGGCTGGTGTGCTGCGCTGGATCGCAACACGATGATGTGCACCATCTACGAAAAACGCCCGCTGATCTGCCGGGAGTTTGAGATGGGCGCTCCGGAGTGCATCGACGAACGCCAGGGGATTTCGACGGCGTATCGCTGAATCGGAAAACAACACAGCTCCTGTAGGAGCGAGCCTGCTCGCGATTGCGGACTGTCAGCCACTAAGCTGGCAACTGACACACCGTCATCGCGAGCAGGCTCGCTCCTACAGGGGGATGCAATTACAACGGCAACGTGTAATGGAGCGAGTAGCTTTCTACACCGTCGTTGGAACTGGCGAGCCCGGCGTTGGAATAGTGCGTCGCACGGATCCCGACTTCATGGCCGCCGTTGAAGCGCAGGCCAAAACCGAGCCGGTCTTCAAACTGGAAAGCACTGCCGATGTTGTTGTCTTCGAGTCGGGTATTGGAGAACACCGCCACGCCAATGCCCGCTTCAACGTACGGCTTGACGTTCTGGCCGGCAAATTCGTAAACGAATACCGGGGAGAACGACAGGCTGTTATTGCTCGAGGTCTTGTCGCCTTCCCAGTAGGTGTAGGCGCCACTCCAGTAACCGGTCACGCGACCGACGTCACTCTGCCACCAGCTCTGGTCCCAATCGAATTGCATGCCCAGTCGATACGTCATGGTCGAATCGCTGGTCTGACCAACCGCGAACTCCACGCCTGCCGCCTGCGCGGTAAAGGTGTGCCCCAATAGTGCGGCCGCAATCGCGGCCAAGCAGAATAGTCGCTTCATTAGAAACTTCCTTTTCCGAACAATTTCGTATGGTTTTTTTTGTTGCTCAGCCCTGAAAAGCTATAGAAATCGGCGATTTATCAGAAGCTCACCCCAATTTTTCGTTTGATTCCCCGGGACTTTCTTACCTGTTGAAGCTTCGCACAATGCCAGCCGTATTCCACAGTATCGGCAAGATATTTCTGAAATGAACCGGATCTGCGCTGGTCCAGAACTGCGCTTCACGGGCAGGCCCATCGGCGAGCAGTTCGCCTTCGGCCAAAAGCCGCTGGAGTTGCCGCGCGACGGCGGCACCGGTATCGATCAGGCTGATGTCCTCGGGGATCATCTGCCGGAGCATCGGCTTGAGAAAAGGGTAGTGGGTGCAGCCGAGAATCAGGGTGTCCGCGCCGGCGGCCAGCAGCGGCTCGACATACCCGGACAGCAGTTGACGCAATTCGGGGCTATGCAGGTCGCCGTTTTCAATCAGCTCCACCAGCCCGGGACAAGGCTGGGTGATTACTTTCACGTCCGTGGCGAAGCGGTCGAGCAACGCGGCGAACTTGGCGCTCTGCAAGGTGCCGGTGGTGGCCAGCACCCCCACTACGCCGGAGCGGGTTGCGGCGGCGGCCGGCTTGACTGCCGGCTCCATGCCAACGATGGGCCATTCTGGATAGTCGCGACGCAGGTCGGCGACACCGGCCACCGTCGCCGTGTTGCACGCCAGCACCAGGGCCTTGGCGCCCTGTTGCCGAAAGAATTCAGCCATCACGCTGCAACGCTGCTGGATAAACTGCGGGGTTTTCTCACCGTAGGGAACATTCCCGCAGTCGGCGACGTACAACAGAGACTCACGGGGCAGCAAACGCTGGATCTCGGCCAGTACCGAGAGCCCGCCGACACCGGAGTCGAACACGCCAATCGGCGCTTCACGCATGTTTCGACCCACAGACGCTGCAACCCGGATCGCGCTTGACCCGCAACTCACGGAAGCGTGTACCCAAGGCATCGATCAACAGCAGGCGCCCCACTAGCGGCTCACCGAATCCGGCCAGCAACTTCAGCGCTTCGAGGGCTTGCAGACTGCCAACCAGCCCCACCAGCGGACCGACCACGCCGGCCTCGCTGCATGTCAGCTCGGCTTCGCTGCCGTGCCCATACAAACAGTGGTAACACGGACTCTCCGGCCGACGCGGATCGAACACCGACAGTTGCCCTTCGAGGCGAATCGCCGCACCGCTGACCAGCGGTTTGCCGGCCGCCACACACGCGGCATTGACCGCTTCACGGGTGGAGAAATTGTCAGAGCAATCGAGGACCAGATCTACCCCGGCCACCACCTCGGCCAGGGAATCCTCATCCAGCGCCGAACGATGGGCGACCAGTTGAATCTCGGGATTGATCGCGGTCAGGCGCTTGAGCGCCGAATCGACCTTGGTCATGCCGACGCTGTCGGTGTCGTGAATGATCTGGCGTTGCAGGTTGGTCAGGTCGACTGTGTCGAAGTCAGCCAGGTGTAACTCGCCAACGCCGGCGGCCGCCAGATACAGCGCCACTGGCGCGCCAAGGCCGCCAAGACCGACGATCAATACGCGGCTCTCCTTGAGCCGCAACTGGCCGTCGATATCGATGTGTTGCAGCAGAATCTGCCGGCTGTAACGCAGCAATTCCTGATCATTCAGCACGGCAGGCGCCCCAGACTGATGCGTTGGTGACCGCCCAGATCGGTGCGGCTGTGGACTTCTTCGAACCCGCGGGTCAGCAGCAAATCGCGGACCGCCTCGGCCTGATCGTAACCGTGTTCGAGCATCAGCCACCCGCCGGCGTCCAGATGATCCGGCGCCTGGGCGACGATCAGGCGCAGATCGTCGAGCCCGTCGACACCCGCCACCAGGGCGCTGGCCGGTTCGAAGCGCACATCGCCCTCGACCAGATGCGGATCGGCCGCTGCAATGTAGGGCGGATTGCTGATGATCAGTTGAAAACGCTGACCTTCCAGGGCGCTGAACCAATGACTGCTTAGTACCTTGGCGTTGTTCAGGTGCAGGCGCTGGCGATTGCGTTCGGCCAGGGCCACGGCTTCCAGCACGCGATCCACGGCCGTGACGCTCCAGGCCGGACGCTCGCTGGCCAGGGCCAGGGCAATCGCGCCACTGCCGGTGCCGAGGTCGAGCACCTTGGCCGGTGTGGCCGGCAACAGTTCCAGCGCAGCTTCCACCAGCAGCTCGGTGTCGGGGCGCGGGATCAGTGTGTGCGGTGCCACTTCCAGATCCAGCTTCCAGAAACCTTGCTGGCCGAGGATATAGGCCACCGGCTCACCGCTGCGGCGGCGCTGCAAATACTCGGCGAACGTCAGCGCCGCTTCGCTCGGSACGATGCGCTCCGGCCAGGTGTGCAGGAAACTGCGGGACTTGCCCAACGCTGCCGCCAGCAGCAATTCGGCATCCAGACGCGCCGTCGGCGAGTCGGGTAAATCGGCGGCGCGCAACAAACTGGCGATGATCGTCATTTACTCACCTATCGCAGCCAGTTGATCGGCCTGGTACTCGGCCAGCAACGGCTCGATCACCGCCTCGACGCCGCCGGCGAGAATCTCGTCGAGGGAATACAAGGTCAGGTTGACCCGGTGGTCGGTGACCCGGCCCTGGGCAAAATTGTAGGTACGGATGCGCTCGGAGCGATCACCGGAGCCGACCAGCAACTTGCGCTCGCTGGCGATGGCGTTGGCCGCGGCGGAGGTCTGCTGATCGTTCAGCTTGGCCGACAACCAGGACATCGCCCGGGCACGGTTCTTGTGCTGCGAACGCTCTTCCTGGCATTCGACCACGATGCCGGACGGCAAGTGCGTAATGCGGATCGCCGAATCGGTCTTGTTGACGTGCTGGCCACCGGCGCCGGAGGAGCGATAGGTGTCGATGCGCAGGTCGGCCGGGTTGATCTCGATCGCTTCCTGTTCGTCCGGCTCGGGCAAGACCGCCACGGTGCAGGCCGACGTGTGGATGCGGCCCTGGGATTCGGTCGCCGGAACCCGCTGCACACGGTGCGCGCCGGATTCGAACTTGAGCTTGCCGTAGACGTTGTCGCCTTCGACCCGGGCAATCACCTCTTTATAACCACCGTGTTCACCCTCGTTTTCCGAGAGGATCTCCACCCGCCAGCCACGACGCTCGGCGTAACGCGAATACATGCGGAACAGGTCGCCGGAGAAAATCGCCGCCTCGTCGCCGCCGGTGCCGGCACGGATTTCGAGGAACACGTTGCGCCCGTCGTTCGGATCCTTGGGCAGCAGCATGCGCTGCAGGTCGGCTTCGAGCGTGACCAGGCGTTCCTTGGCTTCGCGAACTTCTTCCACGGCCATTTCACGCATGTCCGGGTCGCTGTCCTTGAGCAGTGCCTGGGCACCTTCGAGGTCATCCTGCACTTTCAGCAGTTCTTTATAGGCACCCACGATCGGTTCAACTTCCGCGTACTCCTTGGAATAGGTACGGAACTTGTTCTGATCGGAAATGACCTCGCCGTCGCCCAGCAGGGCGGTCAATTCCTCGAAACGGTCCTGGAGGATATCCAGCTTATTGAGCAGTGACGCTTTCATTGCGGTTTTTTATCCGAAAAGCTATCCGATGAGCCCTCACCGAGGGCAAAGAGTTCCTGGGCCATCGCCAGCGCATCCAGGCGACCTTCGGCAGAGAGCTTTTTCAACTGCACGCTGGGTGCGTGCAACAGTTTGTTGGTGAGCCCGCGAGCCAGTTGCACCAGCACCTCTTCGGCACTGCTGCCGTTGGCCAGCATGCGCTGGGCCTTTTGCAATTCTTCGTCGCGCAGGCGTTCGCTCTGTTGACGATAGGCCTTGAGCACGTCCACCGCCGCCAATTCACGCAGGCGGACCATGAAGTCTTCGGCCCCGACCGAGACCATCTCTTCGGCGGCCTGGGCTGCACCCTGGCGGCTCTTGAGGTTCTCGGCCACCACCTCGTGGAGATCGTCGACGCTATAGAGGTAAACATCGTCCAACTCGCCGACTTCTGGCTCGATATCGCGCGGAACGGCGATATCCACCATGAAAATCGGTTTGTGCTTGCGCAGTTTCAAGGCGCTCTCCACTGCACCTTTACCCAGGATCGGCAATTGGCTGGCGGTGGAACTGATGACGATATCGCTGCGCACCAGCTCTGCCGGAATATCCGATAGCAACACCGCATGGGCGCCGAACTGTTCGGCCAGAATGCTGGCACGTTCCAGGGTGCGGTTGGCGACGACGATGCGCTTTACGCCCAGTTCATGCAAATGGCGGGCGACCAGGGTGATGGTCTCGCCAGCGCCGATCAACAACGCCTGGCTGCGTTGCAGGTCGCTGAAAATCTGTTTCGCCAGGCTCACCGCGGCAAACGCCACCGACACCGGGTTCTCGCCGATGGCCGTGTCGGTGCGCACCTGTTTGGCCGCATTGAACGTGGCCTGGAACAGCCSCCCGAGCAATGGACCGATGGTGCCGGCCTCACGGGCCACGGCATAAGCCGACTTCATCTGGCCGAGAATCTGCGGTTCGCCCAACACCAGCGAGTCGAGCCCGGAAGCGACCCGCATCATGTGACGAACTGCCGCATCATCTTCATGCACATAGGCGCTTTCGCGCAGCTCCTCGAAGCTCAAATGATGATATTCGGCCAGCCAGTGCAGCACGGTGTCCGCCGACAGGTGATCCTGTTCTATATAGAGTTCACTGCGATTGCAGGTGGAGAGGATCGCAGCTTCGCGGCTGTCGGTGAGTCGGCAGAGCTGCTGCAAGGCCTCAACCAGCTGCTCAGGGGTAAAAGCCACGCGCTCGCGGACGTCTACTGAAGCAGTCTTGTGGTTAATACCGAGTGCAAGGAAGGCCATTCAAAGTCGCTGATGGTGACGTGAAGCCGACAATTGTCCTACTTCGACGGAATCAGAACAACTACTCGATATCTATCGCGCCAGTAGGCAACGCCGACGTTGCGAGCAGTTCTCGTTTACAAGGCAGCCAGGCGTTGACGGATCCGCTGTGCGGGTAAATTGGCGGGCCGGTTATGTTTGGCCGAAAGCTTGTGTCATGATGATCCGACCGCAGGTTAGTCGTCCTCCTCCTATATGAATAGATCTTCCGCGTTGCTCCTCGCTCTTGTCTTCCTCAGCGGCTGCCAGGCCTTGGCACCCGTATCGCCGGACGGTACGTCGCCGGTTGAAGACAGCACCCCGGCCCCTGAAAAGCCCAAGGTCTACAGCTCATTCAGCGAGGAAACCGTCTTCAGCCTGTTGAGTGCCGAACTGGCTGGCCAGCGCAATCGTTTCGACATTGCCCTGGACAACTATGTGACCCAGGCCATCAACACCCAGGATCCGGGTATCTCCGAGCGGGCATTCCGTATCGCCGAATATCTGGGCGCCGATCAGGCAGCCCTGGATACCTCGCTGATCTGGGCCAAAAACGCCCCCAACGACCTCGAAGCGCAACGCGCCGCCGCCGTACAACTGGCACGTGCCGGGCGTTACGACGACTCCATGGTCTATATGGAAAAAGTCCTGCAAGGCAAGGGCGACACCCATTTCGACTTCCTCGCGCTGTCCGCGGCCGACACCGACCAGGACACCCGCAACGGCTTGATGAAAAGCTTCGACCGTTTGCTGCAACGCCATCCGAACAACGGCCAGCTGATTTTCGGCAAGGCTCTGCTGATGCAACAGGATGGCGATGCCAAAGGCGCGCTGAAACTACTGGAAAACAATCCGCCCGACGACGGCGAAATCGCACCGATCCTGCTGCGTGCACGCCTGCTGCAAACCCTGAATCGCGGTGACGAAGCCCTGCCGTTGCTGCAGAAAAGCATCAAGAAATACCCGGATGACAAGCGCCTGCGCCTGACTTACGCACGCATGCTGGTTGAACAGGACCGCATGGACGATGCCAAGGCCGAGTTCTCGAGCCTGGTTCAGCAGTACCCGGAAGATGACGAACTGCGTTACTCGCTGGCACTGGTCTGCCTGGAAGCCAAGGCCTGGAATGAAGCCAAGGGCTATCTGGAAGACCTGATCGCCCGGGAAAGTCACGTCGACTCGGCGCACCTGAACCTCGGTCGCATTGCCGAAGAACAAAACGACCCGCAAGGCGCGCTGATCGAATACGCCAAAGTTGGCCCGGGCAGCGATTTCCTGCCGGCGCAATTGCGTCAGGCCGACATCCTGATGAACAACGGCAAGACCGCCGAAGCGCAACGCAAGCTGGCGGCAGAGCGCGACGAGCAGCCGGATTACGCCATCCAGTTGTACCTGATCGAAGTCGAAACCCTGTCCGCCAACAATCAGGGCGACAAGGCCTGGAATGTTCTGCAGCAGGCCTTGCAGAAATACCCGGACGACTTGAACCTGCTCTACACCCGCGCCATGCAGGCGGAAAAACGCAATGACCTGGCGCAGATGGAAAAAGACCTGCGCACGATCATCAAGCGTGACCCGGACAATGCCATGGCGTTGAACGCCCTCGGCTACACCCTGTCTGACCGCACCACACGCTACGCCGAAGCCAAGGCCCTGATTGAACAGGCGCACCAGATCAGTCCGGAAGACCCGGCGGTACTCGACAGCCTTGGCTGGGTGAATTACCGCATGGGCAATCTCGACGAAGCCGAGCGCCTGCTGCGCCAGGCCCTGGAACGCTTCCCCGATCAGGAAGTCGCCGCTCACCTGGGCGAAGTCCTGTGGGCCAATGGCAAACAGCGTGAAGCCAGACAAGTCTGGGGCAAGTTCCTCAAGGAACAACCCGATAGCCCGACCCTGCGCGGCACCATCAAACGCCTGACCGGATCAGAGACTCTTTAAGATTATGTTTTTGCGCCATTTCATCGTTTTCAGTTTTATTGCCCTGCTCGCCGGTTGCGCGGGCCTGGGTCCCCGCGAATCAGTCGAGGGTCACGGCAACCCCGCCCAATGGCGCGAGCACAAACAGCAACTGACCGGCCTCGATGGCTGGCAGATTGACGGCAAGATCGGCATCCGCGCCCCGAAAGACTCGGGCAGCGGCACGTTGTTCTGGTTGCAACGCCAGGATTACTACGACATTCGTCTATCCGGACCACTGGGCCGCGGCGCCGCTCGCCTGACCGGACGGCCGGGCAAGGTTTCGCTGGAAGTCGCCAACCAGGGGCGTTACGACGCAGCGACCCCTGAAGTGTTGCTCGAAGAGCAACTGGGCTGGAAGTTGCCGGTGTCCAACCTGGCCTGGTGGGTCCGCGGGCTTCCGGCTCCGGATAGCAAAAGTCACCTGACACTGGATGCCGACAGTCGCCTGGCCAACCTCGAACAGGATGGCTGGCAGGTCGAATACACCGACTACACCCAGCAAAACGGTTACTGGCTCCCCGAGCGAATCAAGCTGCACGGCACCGACCTTGACGTCACACTGGTGATCAAGGCCTGGCAACCGCGCAAACTGGGGTCGTGACATGCCAGCCAATCGCCTGACTTTGCCATCTCCGGCCAAACTCAATCTGATGCTGCACATTCTCGGTCGCCGCGAAGACGGCTACCACGAGTTGCAGACGATGTTTCAGTTCCTCGATTACGGCGACGAAATCACCTATGCCCTGCGTGATGACGGCGTCATTCAACTGCACACCGAATTCCCGGGCGTCCCCCACGACAGCAACCTGATCGTCAAGGCTGCGAAAAAACTTCAGGAGCAATCCGCTTGCTCGCTGGGCGTCGATATCTGGATCGAAAAAATCCKGCCCATGGGTGGCGGCATTGGCGGCGGCAGTTCGAATGCCGCAACGACTTTGCTCGGCCTCAATCATCTGTGGCAATTGGGCTGGGATGAAGATTGCCTGGCTGGCCTGGGATTGACGCTAGGTGCCGACGTCCCGGTTTTCGTACGTGGCCACGCGGCATTTGCCGAAGGCGTGGGGGAGAAACTGACCCCTGTCGACCCGGAAGAACCGTGGTATCTCGTGCTGGTGCCGCAAGTATCTGTAAGTACGGCAGAAATTTTTTCAGATCCGTTGTTGACACGTAACACTCCTCCCATTAAAGTGCGCCCCGTTCCCAAGGGAAACAGTCGAAATGACTGCTTGCCGGTGGTAACAAGGCGTTATCCAGAGGTACGTAACGCTTTGAATTTGTTAGGTAAATATACCGAAGCAAAACTCACCGGAACTGGAAGTTGTGTGTTTGGGGGCTTCCCAAGCAAAGCTGAAGCTGATAAAGTCTCGGCCCTTCTGACAGAGACCCTTACAGGTTTTGTAGCAAAAGGAAGCAACATTTCGATGTTGCATCGCAAGCTGCGAAGTCTGCTCTAAAGGAACCGATTACTGGGTAATCGTTGCAACAGATACAGGGGCGTCGCCAAGCGGTAAGGCAGCAGGTTTTGATCCTGCCATGCGTTGGTTCGAATCCAGCCGCCCCTGCCATTTTCCTATACTCATCCAGGTTACCCTCAGCCTTCAGGTACTGCGCGTGTCCAAGATGATGGTCTTTACGGGGAACGCTAACCCCGATCTGGCTCGGCGTGTCGTACGTCAGCTGCATATCCCTCTCGGTGACATCTCTGTCGGTAAATTTTCCGACGGCGAAATTACAGCCGAGATCAATGAAAACGTCCGCGGTAAAGACGTCTTCATTATTCAGCCGACTTGCGCTCCGACCAACGATAACCTGATGGAACTGGTAGTGATGGCTGATGCCTTCCGCCGCTCCTCGGCTACTCGTATCACTGCTGTTATTCCTTACTTTGGTTATGCCCGTCAGGATCGCCGTCCGCGTTCCGCACGTGTGGCTATCAGCGCGAAAGTCGTGGCTGACATGCTTACCGTAGTCGGTATCGACCGTGTTCTCACGGTTGATCTGCATGCTGACCAAATCCAGGGTTTCTTCGATATTCCGGTAGATAACATCTACGGCTCCCCGGTTCTGGTGGATGACATCGAAGATCAGCGCTTCGAAAACCTGATGATCGTGTCCCYGGACATTGGCGGCGTCGTGCGTGCACGTGCCGTTGCCAAATCCCTGGGCGTGGATCTCGGGATCATCGACAAACGCCGTGAGAAAGCCAATCACTCTGAAGTGATGCATATCATCGGTGATGTCGAAGGGCGTACCTGTATTCTGGTCGATGACATGGTCGATACCGCAGGCACCCTGTGCCACGCGGCCAAGGCCCTGAAAGAGCATGGCGCAGCCAAGGTTTTCGCCTACTGCACGCACCCTGTGCTGTCGGGTCGGGCGATCGAAAACATTGAAAATTCCATGCTGGACGAGCTGGTGGTGACTAACACCATTCCGCTGTCCGCTGCAGCACAAGCCTGTTCGCGTATCCGCCAACTGGATATCGCACCGGTAGTTGCCGAGGCGGTCCGCCGCATCAGCAATGAAGAATCGATCAGCGCGATGTTCCGCTAAGGGCCCTGCCCTTCTCGAAATGTCTCGTTGACGAAAAGCGCCCCGCCCCGGCATTCCTGTCGGGGCGGGGCTTTTTTGCCCATATCGCCTTTAGCGCTGGTCGCAAACGCTGGGGCGAATGTGGTTATTTTGGAGATACAACATGAACGATTTTACTCTGAATGCTGAAGTGCGTTCCGACCTGGGGAAAGGTGCGAGCCGCCGCCTGCGTCGTCTCGCAAGCCTGGTTCCAGCTGTAGTTTACGGTGGCGACAAAGCCCCTGAATCCATCAGCATGCTGGCCAAAGAAGTTGCCAAACTGCTCGAAAACGAAGCGGCTTACAGCCACATCATCGAGCTGAACGTTGGTGGGACCAAGCAGAACGTCGTGATCAAAGCCCTGCAGCGTCACCCGGCCAAAGGCCACGTGATGCACGCTGACTTCGTACGCGTAGTAGCTGGCCAGAAACTGACCGCTATCGTTCCAGTGCACTTCATCAACGAAGAAGCACCGACCAAGAAAGGCGGCGAAATCTCGCACGTTGTTGCCGAGATCGAAGTTTCCTGCCTGCCGAAAGATCTGCCTGAGTTCATCGAAGTSGACCTGGCTAACGCTGAAATCGGTTCGATCATTCACCTGTCGGACCTCAAGGCGCCTAAAGGCGTTGAGTTCGTGGCCCTGGCACACGGCGATGACAAGGCTGTTGCCAACGTTCACGCTCCACGTGTTGCTCCAGAAGCTGCAGAAGGCGCTGCAGAGTAATTTTACTCTGTACGCCGGAGTGACCGGAAACATCGCGGACTAGAGCATAGCGAGAAAGCGGGCGAGAACGCGGAGTTTACATCATGGTAAATGAGCAATTTTCGTCCACTTTCGCCGCTCTCCCTGATTGCGGCGATGTTATCCACCACTCCAATGAAGGGCCCCTATCGTGACTGCCATCAAACTGATCGTTGGCCTGGGAAATCCAGGCGCTGAATACGAACAGACCCGGCATAACGCAGGGGCCCTTTTTGTTGAGCGCATCGCGAACGCACAAGGTGTGAACCTTGTGGCGGACCGCAAATATTTCGGCCTGACCGGGCGCTATTCGCATCAGGGTCAGGATGTTCGTCTGCTGATTCCCACCACGTACATGAACCGCAGCGGCCAGGCCGTGGCGGCACTCGCCGGTTTCTTCCGCATCAAGCCTGAAGAAATCCTCGTGGCGCATGACGAACTCGACCTGCCTCCAGGCGTTGCCAAGCTCAAAGTGGGCGGCGGCCATGGCGGTCACAACGGGTTGCGCGACATCATTGCGCAACTGGGCAATCAGAATACCTTTCATCGCTTGCGGCTTGGCATTGGCCACCCGGGCGTTGCCAGTATGGTTTCAAATTTCGTCCTGGGTCGTGCGCCACGCGCCGAACAGGAAAAACTCGATGCCAGCATCGACTTTGCCCTCGGCGTGCTGCCGGATATCCTCGCCGGGGAATGGAACCGCGCGATGAAAAACCTGCACAGCCAGAAGGCCTGACTCACTCCTCGGGGAAAACACCATGGGATTCAATTGCGGCATCGTCGGTCTGCCTAACGTCGGCAAGTCCACCCTGTTCAACGCCCTGACCAAATCCGGGATCGCGGCCGAGAACTTCCCCTTCTGCACCATCGAACCGAACAGCGGTATCGTGCCGATGCCGGATCCGCGTCTGGATGCCCTGGCAGCCATCGTCAATCCAAAGCGCATCCTGCCGACCACCATGGAATTCGTCGACATCGCTGGCCTGGTAGCCGGCGCATCGAAAGGCGAAGGCCTGGGCAACAAGTTCCTGGCCAACATCCGTGAAACCGATGCCATCGCCCACGTGGTCCGCTGCTTCGAAGACGAGAACGTGATTCACGTCTCCAACAGCGTCGACCCGAAACGCGACATCGAAATCATCGACCTGGAACTGATCTTCGCCGACCTCGACAGCTGCGAGAAGCAACTGCAGAAAGTCGCGCGCAATGCCAAGGGCGGTGACAAGGATGCAGTGGTCCAGAAAGGCCTGCTGGAACAACTGATCGCTCACTTCACCGAAGGCAAGCCGGCGCGCAGCCTGATGAAGAACATGGGCACCGACGAGAAAGCGGTGATCAAGGGCTTCCACCTGCTGACCACCAAACCGGTCATGTACATCGCTAACGTCGCTGAAGACGGTTTCGACAACAACCCGCACCTGGACGTGGTCAAGGCCATCGCCGAAGAAGAAGGCGCCGTGGTTGTACCAGTGTGCAACAAGATCGAAGCGGAAATCGCCGAACTGGATGACGGCGAAGAAAAAGACATGTTCCTCGAAGCCCTGGGCCTCGAAGAGCCTGGCCTGAACCGCGTGATCCGCGCTGGCTACGAAATGCTGCACCTGCAGACCTACTTCACCGCCGGTGTCGAAGAAGTCCGCGCCTGGACCGTCCGCGTCGGTGCCACCGCACCACAAGCCGCTGGCGTGATCCACACCGACTTCGAAAAAGGCTTCATCCGCGCCGAAGTGATCGCCTACRACGACTTCATCCAGTACAAGGGCGAAGCCGGTACCAAGGAAGCCGGTAAATGGCGCCTGGAAGGCAAGGATTACATCGTCAAAGACGGCGACGTGATGCACTTCCGCTTTAACGTGTAACGGTGACCGTGGATTTACACGGAACTCGATAGACTGAAAATCCCCGTAATCACTCGCTGATACGGGGATTTTTGCGTCTTGGGATCACCATCCTCCTCCATTGTGATCCGGGTTGTTGATTGACGCCTGAAGCCGGTTTTAAAAACCGGGTACGACGGAAATTCGGAGATCAGGGCATGCTGACCGATACCGCCGTGATACACCTACTGTCAGGTCGCCTCGGGTAAAGGGTGCGCTTTCTCAGGTGGTTTGATTGAACCGATATAAACCGCAAAGATAGTCAGCAGCGCACCGCAAATCTGTAGCGTGGAGCTGGTCTTGCCGAGAAAGGTGACATCGATGAAATAAGTGATCACCGGTTCCAGCAACAAGATCAGACCGGCCAACCCCAGGCTGATGGCTCCGATCGAACGGTTGACCAGCAACCAGCCGACAAACTGCACCAGTACCCCGTATATGATCAGCATCAGCAAGGTTTGCCCGTCCACGATGGCCAAGCTCTCCCCGGTTGCCAGCGCGTATGTCAGCAGAACCAGTGCCGCCCAAAGACTCAAATTGAGCATCTGTGCGATCTTGTCACCCCCGCCGTCAGGCAACTGGGTGTTGATCTTCAGGAAGTACACGCAGATGGCATACGCCAGCCCCGAGAGCACGCCATACACCACGCCCTTGATCCCTACCGCACTGGTCATCTCGGGTAGCAACAACAGATAGAGCCCGACAAATGCCAAGGTAATGGATACCAGGAAGTAGATCGAAGGTTTTTCTTTCAACAGGTACAACCCCAGCAGGGTCATGAAGAACACCTGACAGTTGGTCAGGATCGACCCGATGCCCGGGCCGACGATATAGATGCTCTGGTGCCAAAGCACCAGGTCAATGGCCAAAAACACCCCAGCCAACGCGGTGTACAGCTGCGCCTTGGCGCTTTTGAGTAGTACCGGTGTTTTGCGCACCTTGAGCAGCAGGAAGAACAGGATCGAGGCGAACACCATCCGATAGAACCCTGCGCCACCCGCGCCGATATGGGCGAAAGCGACGGCTAGAGCAGACAGACTGAGCATCAGTCCACCGATGGTCAATTCAATGATTGCCCGATTGTTGTTAGTCGACATGAGAAACCTCATTGATAAAGACCGGCATTAACTTTATGAGCACTCACAACTTCCCCTCTGGGCAACAAATATCAGACTCGACAAAGCAGAAAAGCCCCAAAGGTCTTTTCTGCCACGTGCAAAAAAACAACTAACTTTTAACTGGCATTAAAAGTTAGCAGCAACACAACTCTTTAAACTTCTTGCGCGGCCAACTTCAACCATTGTTGTACCGGCGCATAAGCCAGAATATTTTCGACATAGCCCTGCAGTTGTGCAGGGATGGCAATACCATAACGACGGAAGCGGAACACTACCGGAACAAACATCGCATCAACAATGCCGAAGTCACCGCAGAGGAATTGTGTTGAACCACTCACCTCACGGAGCTGGTTCCAGATAGCGAATACCCGCATGATTTCCTCTCGGGTCTCGGCGGTCAGGCTTTCCGGGATGTCACCGGTGTTCAGGCCAAACGACATCTGCGTGCGCAGGTGGGTGAAACCGGAGTGCATCTCTGCCGCAGCAGCTCGAGCCAGGGCCTTGACCCGTGAATCCTGGGGCCAAAGGTTGGCGGCCGGATAGGTGTCGGCAATGTATTCGCTGATGGCCAGGCTGTCGTTGATGACGACATCATCAAGCAGCAGCGCCGGTACCTTGCCGGAAGGCGAGAGCTCCAGAATGCGCTGGCGGGTGTCGCTTTGTTCCAGTTTGATCTGAAGGGTTTCAAATGCAACATCCGCTGCCACAAGAACCAGCCACGCACGAAATGACCATGAAGACTTATTAAAATCCCCAACTACCAATTTTGTAGACATCGCATCCCCTAGCTTGTGTTATGAAATAGGTGCTAAATTTAGCGACCTTTTTTCCATACGTATTGCACAAAACTGGACAATTCATGGATGAGAATCGCCGTAACAAAGCCCCTCAAAAAGACAAAGACTTTGTTCAATTCTGGCGTATACCCGAAGGCGACTGTGAGTTTCTATCTGCGCGTTACAGTACTCAATCTTTTGGCCGACATTCACATGACCGGTATGCTATCGGTGTTATAAGTGGCGGTGTTGAAAAACTTTTTTATCGCGGCAGTTACTACATGGGGGTCGCTGGCAGTGTGGTCACCATTACTCCCGGGGAGATCCACGACGGCTTGCCAGGCCATGATGAGGGCTGGATGTATCGAATGCTCTATATCGACCCCGAATGGGTCAATCGGATGGTGTTTCAAGGGCGTTTTTCAGACGATCATATTCATCTTTTTCAAACAGCTCTGAGCCAGGCCCCCGACTTCGCCCGGACCTTTTTGCATCAACATCAAATCATTGAAAAATCCCCCTCCAGCCTTGAACGGGAAACTATCCTGCTGGATCTGGTGACGCAGCTCTTCGAGCGCAGCGGAGCGCCCATCGAACCAGCCAGTGCAGCTGAGCAGCATGCAGTGCAAAAGATCAAGAGGAAGCTCGAAGACGAGTTTGACAAACATCTGTCTCTGGAAGAACTGGCGCAACTGGTGAACCTTGACCCTCTTTACCTGATCCGGGTATTCAAGAAAAGCGTTGGCGTCTCCCCCCACAGCTTTCAAATCCAGAAAAGAATCGCCCAGGTCCAAAAACTGCTGCGCACCGGGTCCAGTCTCGCAGAAGCGTCATTCACTTGCGGCTTCTTCGATCAAAGCCACATGACCCGGGCCTTCAAAAAAGTAGTCGGCATCACACCCGGCAGCTTCCGCAACAGCAGTGCCTGAACCTTTTCGCACTCCATGGTCGACTCGTTTGAGCCAGCCCGAAAAGCCCTTGCAGTATCTGCGTGAAGATCCCACAGAGCCTCCAATGTGCATTGTGTTACACGCTCTGCATCAGCCCCGCCGGAATCATATTTCCGCGATTGGGTATTGCCGGGCAATTGAAGGCAGCTTCAATACCGGACGCTAAACCGGGTACAAAGCGGCGTTTGATACGCGGCTTTTTTATGCCTGAAACAATCATCCGCCACACCACATTCCCATGTGGGAGCGGGCTTGCTCGCGATGACGATATGACATTCAACGATGATGTTGACTGATACACCGCTATCGCGAGCAAGCTCGCTCCCACAGGGGATTTGTGTCGAGTCAGGCCTTTTTGGTTCGCGGCAAAAAGATCGCCAACACCCCGAACAACGGCAGGAACGAACACAGGTAGTACACGTATTCGATGCCGTGAATGTCTGCCAGATGGCCCAGCAATGCCGCGCCGATCCCGCCGAAACCGAACATCAGACCGAAGAACACCCCGGCGATCATCCCGACATTGCCCGGCACCAGTTCCTGGGCGTACACCACGATGGCCGAGAACGCCGAGGCGAGGATGAAGCCGATGACCACGCTGAGGATGCTGGTCCAGAACAGGTCGACATGGGGCAGCAGCAAGGTGAACGGTGCAACGCCGAGGATCGAGAACCAGATAACTGCCTTACGCCCGATTCTGTCGCCGATCGGCCCGCCAAAGAATGTCCCCGCCGCGACCGCGCCGAGAAACAGGAACAGGTGCAACTGCGAACTGGCCACCGACAGGTCGAATTTCTCGATCAGGTAGAACGTGAAGTAACTGGTGAGGCTGGACATGTAGAAGTACTTGGAGAACACCAGCAGCCCGAGTACCACCAGCGCGCTGGTCACTCGGCCCTTGGACAGGCCGTGAGTCGCCGCCTGACCTTGCTTGAGCTTGAACAGGTTCAAGTGGTTGGCGTACCAGCGGCTGATCCGGTAGAGCACGAACAGCGCAAACACCGCGAACAGCCCGAACCACGCCACGTGCCCCTGGCCGTAGGGAATGATGATCGCTGCCGCAAGCAACGGGCCGAACGCCGAGCCCGCGTTGCCGCCGACCTGGAAGGTCGATTGCGCCAGCCCGAAGCGCCCACCCGAAGCCAGTCGCGCCACGCGGGAAGCTTCCGGGTGAAAGGTCGAAGAACCGATGCCGATCAAGCCCGCTGCCAGCAGAATCAACGGAAAGCTGCCGACCACCGACATCATCAGAATCCCGACCAAGGTGCAGACCGTACCCGCCGGCAACAACCACGGCTTGGGATGGCGGTCGGTGTAGTAACCGACCCACGGCTGCAGCAGCGAGGCCGTCAACTGGAATGTCAGGGTGATCAGGCCGACCTGGGTGAAGGTCAGGCCATAGTTGGCCTTGAGCATCGGGTAGATCGACGGCAGCACAGACTGGATCAGGTCGTTGATCAAATGCGCCAGCGCCACCGCGCCGATGATGCGCATCACCAGGGGACTGCTTTGGGGCGTAGCGGACGCCGGCACTGAGCCGGTCTGGGCGTTGCTGATAGCCATGGGGTTTTCCGTACAACTGATGGGTGCAAACGGGCAGGTGCGTCAATGTGCCATTTTTCGGTGCGACAGCGCCATCCCCTTAGCCAGCTAACGAACTCGATTTCCATCGGGGAAAAGTGATAGCGCAAAGCCATGGTCTGAATCTTGCCTTGCTTGTCTGCTTGAACGCGGCCCCCTTACAAAGGAGGCCGAGAATGGGAAGTTTCGCCACAGAGTCGGCCTACAGAGCGGACATGGGTGAACTTTCGGGGCCTTTTTAGAGGGCACGAGTCGGGGGTGCAACAACCTTCGACGCACGCCAATGGTGCGTGGTGTCCAGAGGAGTCATGGGGCATGCAGGCTTTTTTATCACCGGGGATCGGACTGCTGGGGCGTTTTGGTTTTGCACGCAAATTCCAGCTGTTGTTTTTGCTGTTTATCCTGCCGCTGGCGGGCAGCCTGTGGATGATCGGCCAGGACTATCGCGACAAACTCAGCCTGATCTCCGGCGAACGCGCCGGGGTGCGGCAACTGCTGGCTCTTGATACGCTGGATGACCTGCTCGCCGCCCAGCGTGATCGCGCCGCCCGGTGGCGCGCGACGGAAACCAATCGCCAGCCAACACCAGCCACACTCGCTGCGATGGCCGCCTTCGATGCGGTTCAGCCCGCCGTCAGCCAGGCCACTTCCGAGCTGGGCAATGCCCTGCAAAAAGAAGGCGCCGAGGGCGAAAGCCTGACGCGTTACCAGGCCCTGCAAACCGCCCTCGATGGACTCGACTCAAAAAGCCTGAGCAGTGTCGGCTGGTGGCCGGACGGCTACGATCGCTTCACCAACGCCCTGAGCGCCCTGCAAGCCTTGCGCGAGCAGATCGCCATGGACAATCGTCTGACACTGGCGCCGTGGCTGGAGACTTATTTGCTGACGCAAATCTCCACTCAACATGCGCCGGACCTGATCGAACGGGTTGGTCGCCTGGCGGCAGTGGGACAGGCTTCGGTGGTGTCCGGACAGTTCACCCTGCAAAGCCGTCTGCAATTGCGCGACTTGCGCAGCCGCATTGGCGACGCCCGTGAGCAGTTGGTTAAAACCGCAGGTTTGCTCGAAGCGCGCTTGCCCAGCGCCCTGCAAACCTGGGCCGGGCAATACCATGACAGCCTCAAGCACCTGGACGCCGGCCTGAAGGTGCTGGATGACGGCGTGTTCGGCGGCAGCATCAACCTCAAGCCGGATGACTTCGAGCGCAGTCTCGATGCGCTGCTCTCCGACCTCGCTTCGTTGCGCCAGCAGTCGCTGGTGTCGCTGGATCAACGTCTGGATTACTACCACGGCTCGGCGATCCGCCAGTTCACTGTGGTGGCCACCGTGTTGGGTTGCCTGTTGCTGGCCGCGCTGTATCTGTTCATCTGTTTGCAGGCTTCGATTCGCCGTAGCGCCAGCGGCATCACGGTACTGGCCGAAGCCTTGCGCGACGGCAATCTGAGTCTGCAGGTGCCGGTTCAGGGGCGGGACGAACTGGCAGTCATCAGCACCGCGCTGAACGTCGCCGTGGTGCAACTGCGCAGCAGCCTGCAAGGGGTGGATCACGAAACCCTGCAACTGAGCAACGCAGTGCAAACCCTCAACCATCACTCCAGCGACGCTCTGGGCGAAGTCGAAGCCCAGCAGTTGCAGATCAGCCAGATTGCCGCGGCAGCGACGCAATTGGCCGCCACCTCGCAAGGGGTGGCCCACAGTTGCGAACAGGCGTCCGGCAGCGCCCAGCACACCCGGCGCATTGCCGCCGACAGCAGCCGAGACAGCCTGCGCACCACCGCGAGCATCCAGCAACTCAATCAACGCCTGAACGAGACAGCGGCGGCACTGGGCCGAGTCAGCGAGCAGGGACAGCAGATTCAACTGGTGGTCGACACCATTCGCGGCGTCGCCGAGCAGACCAACCTGCTGGCACTCAACGCCGCCATCGAGGCAGCCCGGGCGGGAGAGCAAGGGCGCGGCTTCGCAGTGGTGGCCGATGAAGTGCGCAGTCTGTCGCAACGCACGCAATCGTCGACCGCGCAGATTGCCGGCACGGTCGACAGCCTCCGTAATACCGTGAATGAGGCCGTCAGCCTGATGCAAGCCGCGTGCAGTCAGGCAGAGTCCGATGCGCAAGCGGTCACCGGCCTCGGTGAACGCCTCGGGGAAATCGCCAGTGCGGTGCAGAGTGTCACCGATACCCTGGCGCAAATCGCCACGGCGGTGGAGGAACAGGCCAGTACCGCCGACGAGGTCAGCGGCAATATCCAGCAGGTCGATCAAGCGGCGCTGCGTCTGCTCGAAGGTGCCCGTGCGGTGAACCAGGCAGCGGACACCTTGAGCCACGGCAGCAAGGCACTCAGCGACAACACCGGGCGCTTCCGCTTGAGTTGAGTCCGGCAGTGCTTCTCAGGTGTGGATGACCGCTTCCGGGAAGTCCTGCTCCAGCTCGGTCTTGAGCCAATCGATAAACCACGCCACGTCCGCCGAGAGCTCGGCGGACGGCGTCAGCACCCGATAGCTTTCCAGCTTCACTTGCGCGTCCACCACCCGCACCAGCTTGCCTGTATCGAGCTCTTCGCGCACCAGCACTTCGTTGGCCAGCGCAATGCCCTGCCCGCTCTCGGCCACCGATAATGCGTGGTCATTGTTGACGTAGAGCATGTCCGAATTGAGGTGGATGTCGAGGTCATTGGCGGCGAACCACAGGTTCCACCACTCGCCGTCATCGACGTGAATCAGGTTGTGTTTCACCAGGTCCGCGGGGCTGCCAATGGGCGCGACGCTGGCCAGATATTCGGGGGAACAGATCGGAAACACCCGAGGACAAATCAGGCTGGTGCGGGAGTGGGCATATTGGCCATCCACCCCGTAGACGATGCCCAGGTCAGCGCTTTTGCCATCCACTTCGGTGAAGGTCGAATTGGGTTCGATGGCGAACTTCAAACCCGGTCGCAGATGACGCATGGCCTCGATTCGCGGCATCAGCCAGCGCTTGGCGAACCCCGGCACCACCATGATGCGCAGCCAGCGCTCGGCGTGTTTGGGCTGTGCCTCTTTTCCGGCTTCGATGATCAGCTGCAAAGCGGCGGTGATCTTGCGGTGATACTTCTCCCCCGCCACCGTCAGGTTGACCCCGCGAGAGGTGCGCTCGAACAGTTGGATGCCCAGCCAGTCTTCCAGCAACTTCACGTGACGGCCGATGGCCGGCTGGGTCACGTGCAGGGCTTTGGAGGCTTCGACATAGCTGCCCAACCGGGCCGCGGCATCAAAGGCACGCACCGCGTTGAGCGGCGGCAAACGGTGGTCAGGCATGGTTTCCGGGCGCCTTTTGCTGTTAAATTTTTTAACAACCCCTATGTTAAAATTGAAGTTTCGCCCCCGCAACCCCTCGCTGATAATCGATCCACAGCAGAACAAAAAAACAGCTGGTTACAACACCCGAACGCAATCTCGATCCTGCCCAGAAAAATAATATCCATGGTCCGATGGCTCAGCTGTTTACAGCACTCGCGGACGATGGGGGAATCGGAGGTAACGCATGAATGCCCTGCATTCGCTGCAAACACTGGCGGTGTCCATCCGCTCAGTGCGTAAAGTCTACGGTGATCCACGCACCGGTCCGGTGGCACTGAAAAGCATCGACCTGGACATTCGCGACAACGAATTCTTCACCCTTCTCGGCCCTTCGGGCTGCGGCAAGACCACGCTCTTGCGGATGATCGCCGGGTTCGAATTTCCCACCGAAGGCGAGATTCTGCTCTACGGCGAAAACATCGCCGACCGCCCGCCCTTCCAGCGCCCGGTCAACACGGTGTTCCAGCATTACGCGCTGTTCCCGCACATGACCATCGCCGAGAACCTGGCCTTCGGCCTTGAATCCCACCCGATGGGCAAAGTCCTGAACAAAACGCAAATGGCCGAACGGGTGCGCGAGATGCTCGCCCTGGTGCAGATGGAACGCTTCGCCAACCGCAAGCCGGCGCAACTCTCCGGCGGCCAGCAACAGCGCGTCGCCCTCGCTCGTGCACTGGCGCCGCATCCCAAAGTCTTGCTGCTCGACGAACCGCTCTCGGCGCTGGACCTCAAGCTGCGCCAGGCCATGCGCGAAGAGCTGAAAACCATCCAGGCGCGAACCGGGATCACCTTCATCTTCGTCACCCACGACCAGGAAGAAGCACTGACCATGTCCGACCGCATCGCCGTGTTGTCCGAAGGCGAAGTGCAACAGGTCGGTCGCCCGGAAGACATCTACGAACGCCCGCGCAATCGCTTTGTCGCGGACTTCATCGGCGAAACCAACTTCATCGAAGGTACGGTCACCCGCGTCGAAGACGGCCTGGCCTGGTTCGCCGGCCCGTCCGGACATCCGCTGCCTGCGCAGCCATGCAGCGATGTGCGAGTCGGCGCCAATGTTGCGCTGTCCGTGCGCCCCGAACGATTGCATCTGGTGCCTGGCAATACCGAAGGCGCTTTGCCTTGCCGGATCGAAGCGCAGATCTACCTCGGCACTGACCTGCAATACCAGGTCAGCCTGAGCGATGGTTCGCGCCTCACCGTGCGCACGCCTAACTGCGTCGACCAAAGCAAGCGCTTCGCCGTCGGCAGCCAGGCCGGTCTGTTGTTCGACCAGGGTAGCGCCAGCGTCCTGCACGATTGAGCACGAGGAATTGCCATGCACGCTTTACCGATTGCCAACACACTGGAACGTCGGCAGGCCTTCCAGAGTTTTCTCGGTGTCAGCCCGGCGCTGATCGCCATCGGCCTGTTTCTGATCGTGCCGATCCTGATCGTCATCGGTTACTCGCTGATGGAGGCCAACCCCTACGGCGGGGTGAACAAAGTGTTCAGCAGCGATGCCTACACCTCGCTGCTGTTCGAACGGCAACTGGACGACAGCCTGGCCTTCGCCGACTCCTACCTGATCATTGCCCTGCGCTCGATCGGCATCGCCGGGCTGACCACCGTCATCACCCTGTTGATCGGTTTTCCGGTGGCTGTGTGGCTGGCCATGCAACCGGCTCATCGCCGTGGCTTGCTAATCTTCCTGATCACCGTGCCGTTCTGGGCCAACCTGCTGATTCGCACCTACGCCTGGATTCTGCTGCTGCGTAACACCGGGGTGATCAATAACAGCCTGATGGGCCTCGGGGTCATCGACCAGCCGTTGCAACTGCTCTACACCGACGGCGCGGTGCTGCTGGGGCTGGTCTACACCTACGCGCCCTTTGTCGTGCTGCCGATCTACGCCACCCTGGAAAAAATGGACATCCGCTTGCTCGAGGCCGCTCAGGACCTCTACGCCGGCCGTGTGCGCACCCTGCGCAAAGTGGTGTTGCCGATCGCCAAACCGGGAATTCTCGCCGGCGCCATCCTCACATTCGTGCCTTGCCTGGGCGCGATGATCGCCCCGGAATTGCTCGGCGGCGGGACGCGAATGATGCTCGGCAACCTGATCTTCCGGCAGTTCAGCGATGCGCGGAACTGGCCATTCGGTGCAGCACTGTCGCTGGTGCTGATGGCGGCGGTGATGTTGGTTCTGACGGTTTATGCCTTGCGTGCAGAGCGCCAGCGCATCGCCAAAGGAGGTGCGTGATGATCGGCCTGTTCAAACGCAATACGCTGGGCGTGCAGGACTTCCCGGGCTTCGGCGGCTTCAGCCTCCTGTTCTACCTGTACCTCTACGCGCCGATCGTGGTGCTGGTGGTGTTCTCGTTCAACGCCAACCAGTCGGCAACGGTGTGGACCGGGTTCAGCCTCGACTGGTATCGCGCGGCGTTCGCCAACCAGGCCCTGCGCCAGGCGGCCGGCAACAGCCTGTTGATCGCCGTCTGCGCCAGCATGGTCGCCACGGCCATCGCCACCCTCGCCGCCCTCGGCACTTCACGGGGTGCGAAGTTCAAGGGTCTGCAACTGTCCATGGGCGCAATCATGTTGCCCCTGGTGCTGCCGGAAATCGTGGTCGGCGTCGCCACCCTCGCGCTGTTCTCCACCATCGGTCTGTCCCTGGGCTACGGCAACCTGATCATCGCTCACACGGTGTTCTGTATTCCGTTTGCCTTTCTGCCGATACGGGCACGCCTGAACGACATGGACCTGTCCCTGGAACAAGCCTCGGCCGACCTGTATGCCGGCCCATGGCGGACCTTCCGCAAGGTCACCCTGCCGCTGCTGATGCCGGGGATTTTCTCCGGGCTGATGCTCGCCTTCATCGTGTCGCTGGATAACTTCGTGATCTCGATGATGGTCTCCCAGGCCGGCACCACGACCTTGCCGATCTTCATCTTCGGCCTGTTGCGCATGGGCGTGACACCCGACGTCAACGCTGTGTCGACCCTGATCCTGGGCGTCTCGGTGCTGTTCGTCACCCTTTCCTATCTGCTGGGCAAAAAGAAATCCTGAACCTTCTACGTACTGTGGGGAAATAGCATGAGCAAGTGGATTAAAAGCATCGGCACTTCGTTGTTCCTGACCTTGCCGCTGACCATGGCCGGCAGCGTTCAGGCCGCGGAAAAACTCAACGTGGTGAGCTGGAGCGGTTACTTTTCACCGGAAATTCTCGCCAAATTCCAGAAGCAGACAGGCATCGAAGTCACCGTCGACTCCTACGATTCCAACGAAACCTTGCTGGCCAAGTTGAAACAGGGCGGTGCCGGCTACGACGTGGCGATCCCGTCCCACCAGTTCATTCCGATCCTGATCAAGGAAAAACTGCTGGAGCGCTTTGACCCGGTCAACGAGCCCTACTACGCCGGCGTCGTCAACAATCTGAAAAAACCCACCTGGGATCCGGAAGGCGCGTACTCCGTGCCGTTCATCTGGGGCACCACCAGCGTGGTGCTCGACACCGGGCGCTACAAAGGCCCTGCCGACAGCTACAAGGTGCTTTACGAGCCGCCTGCCGAGTTGCAAGGGCGGATCAACATGTTCGACTCGGTCAGCGACGTAGTGGACATGGCCAGCCTGTACCTGAACATTCCGCTGTGCAGCGAAGACCCGAAACAGATGCAGCAGATTTTGACCCTGCTCAAGGCGCAGAAACCGTTCGTCAAAACCTACAGCTCCAAGGCTGGCTCGATCCGCGAAAACCTCGCCTCGGGTGAAATCGACATGTCGACCTTCTGGGGCGGTTCGTCGATGCGCGCCCGGGAGATGAAACCGGGCCTGAAGTACCTGTACCCGAAAGAAGGCGTGCTGGCCTGGGTCGACAACATGGTCATCCCGACCGGCAGCAAGAACTCGGCGAACGCCAAGGCCTTCATCGCATTCCTCAGCCAGCCTGAAAATGCGGCAATGACCCAGAACTTCCTCAAGCACCAGAGCCCGATCAAAGGTGTGGAACCGTTCCTCGACGCCGGACTGAAAGACGCCCCGGAACTGCACATTCCCGAAGGCACCCGGGTGGTGTTCAGCAAGACCTGTGGCGAAGGCGCGATCCGCCTGGCCGACCGTCTCTGGACCAACCTGATGCGTTGATCCCTGCCGCCCCGGCGCAATGACGGGGCGTTTTTCCAGCCGTCTGAAAGGCCGCTTGCAATGACTTCTAACAACATCAGCGAACTGGTCCTGTTGCAGGCCCATGAACTCGCCGAACGTATCCGCCTGCGCCAGGTTTCCTGCCGGGAAGTGATGCAGACTTATCTTGCCCATATCGAACGCTTCAACCCGCAGGTCAACGCGCTGGTGAGCCTGCAAGCGCCGGAAGACCTGCTGGCCCAGGCCGATCAGCGCGACGCCGAACTGGCTCGTGGCGAGTATCGCGGCTGGATGCACGGCCTGCCCCACGCGATCAAGGACCTGTCCCTGACCCGCGGCATCCGCACCACCTTCGGCTCGCCGCTGTTCAAGGACTTCATTCCCGAGCGCGACGGCATCATGGTCGAACGGATCAAAGCCGCCGGCGCGATCATCATCGGCAAGAGCAATACGCCGGAATTCGGCCTCGGCTCGCAAAGCTATAACCCACTGTTCGGCGCGACCGGCTGCGCCTACGACCCGAGCAAGACCGCTGGCGGCAGCAGCGGTGGCGCAGCGGCGGCACTGGCCATGCACCTGGTGCCGGTGGCCGATGGCAGCGACATGATGGGCTCGCTGCGCAACCCGGCCGCCTTCAACAACATCTTCGGTTTCCGTCCGTCCCAGGGCCGCGTGCCGTTCGATGACAGTGCCGACCTGTTTATCGACCAACTCGGCTACGAAGGCCCCATGGCGCGCAGCGTGCGCGATGCGGCGTTGCTGTTGTCGGTGCTGGCCGGAGCCGATGTGCGGGCGCCACTGTCCATCGCCGAGTCCGGCAGCGCATTTGCGGCGCCGCTGGATCGGGACTTCAAAGGCACTCGCTTGGGCTGGCTCGGCGACTTCAACGGTTACCTGCCGATGGAAAAAGGCATCCTCTCGTTGTGCGAAAAGGCCTTTGCCGATTTCGAAAGCCTGGGTTGCCATATCGAGCCCGTACAGTCCGAATTCGCTCCAGAGAATCTGTGGAGCAGTTGGCGAACCTTGCGTCACTGGATGGTCGCCGGCTCGTTGGGCGCGACTTATGCCGACCCGCAAAAACGTGCACTGTTGAAACCGGAAGCCTGCTGGGAAGTCGAAAACGGCCTGAAACTCTCGGCCACCGACGTGTTTGCTGCCTCGGTGACGCGCAGCGACTGGTATCGGGCGATCTCCAGGCTGTTCGAACAATACGACTACCTGTTGCTGCCCAGCGCTCAGGTGTTTGCGTTCGATAAGACTCAACCGTGGCCCGCCTCCATCGAAGGCGTGACCATGGACACC
The DNA here is from genome assembly GCF_052114525.1 of Pseudomonas sp. KB_15. Classification (NCBI taxonomy): domain Bacteria; kingdom Pseudomonadati; phylum Pseudomonadota; class Gammaproteobacteria; order Pseudomonadales; family Pseudomonadaceae; genus Pseudomonas; species Pseudomonas sp. KB_15. The sequence continues at coordinate 106,619 of NZ_JBFREX010000009.1, forward strand.
TATCACCGCTGGATGGAGGTGGTGATTCCCGGCACCTTGTCCGGGTGCCCGGTGGCTAACGTGCAAGTGGGATTCAACCAGAACGGTCTGCCCATGGGCCTGCAAATCATCGGCAGACACCAGGCCGACTTCGCTGTCCTGCAATTGGCACACGCCTATGAACAGGCCAGTCGCTGGTTCCAGCGCTGCCCTTCACCGCTGCTCAGAGGAGGGATTGTGATAAACGGTTGAAAGCGCAGAGAAATATTTTAGATTTGTGCTTGACGCATCCCCGTTACCGGTGAATAATGCGCGCCACTTGGCTACATAGCTCAGTTGGTTAGAGCATAGCATTCATAATGCTGGGGTCCGGGGTTCAAGTCCCTGTGTAGCCACCAAGTACTAAAAACGGCTTACCGAAAGGTAGGCCGTTTTTTTATGCCTCGTTTTTTTATCCCTGTAGGAGCGAGCTTGCTCCTACACCGTCGGCAAAGCGGACAACGCCCGCTCCCAGATCTGCCACGTGCGCAACCAGACCATCGCCTGCCAATCACTGTCAGCCGGATAGAACTGTTCCAGCAGATTCAACTTGATCCCGCGCCCTACGGCGTCACTCGGGTTGCCGTGCAGATGCAGCCAGTGGTCATCACGCAGATGACGATGAACGTCCGGCCCCGGATACGTCCCGCACTCGATAACGAAAGGCATCAACCGTACCTGCGGCAGCGCATCGATCAACGCCTGCGAGGTGTAGCCGGTGGCCGTTGCCGCCACGCCGGTTTCGCTGACGGTGTCGGCGCCGGTTTGCAGGCTGTAGAGCCACTGACCGTAAATCGCCTGCGCGTCCGCCAGCGCCGGATAGACTGCCTCGGTAATCGTCAGCAACATCGGATGACCATACTCGCCAGCGCCAGTGTGCAAGTCGAAGCACATGGCGACCTCGGCATGGGCCACGTGCTGTTGCAGGATCCGGTGYAGCGTGCGGTTCGACCAGCTCGGTGCCAGCCCGCCGAAAAACAGTCCGTCGGGATGAGCATGCTGACCGCCCTCGACGATCGACATCACCGCCGTCCAGCCGTGCTGGCGAATCTGCTCGTCGAGCATGGCATCGGCGCGATCTCGCGCGGGGCCGTGCAACTGCGGGCAGGCATAGATTTCGTGCAGGGCGTTGTAGGCCTGGTTGTCTGGCAGCGGTCGCTGGAAATCCAGGTGATTGCGGTTCAGGTCGATGTTGTCTTCGTTGACCCGACGCAACCACGCCATGCCCCAAGGGTTGATGGCATGGATCATGACCACGGCGACATCCGCTGGCAGGGAACGCTTGCCTAACTCCTGCAGCCATTTGATCTGGCAGCCCGAGCCATAGAAGCCTTCGACCCCGTGAGTGCCGCTCAGCGCAATCAACAGGCGCTTGGCGCCCGGATCACCGAGCACCGCCACATCGGTACTCAGCGATTCGCCGAACGGACCTTTGAGCGGGTGTGGATATTCCGTCAGCGTTGCGCCTGCCGTGGTCGCGGCGGCCAGGAACTGTTCACGCTGGGTGCGATAGCCGGGTTGGGCTGGAAACTCGGTTTGCATGTCTGCCTCTTGTTGATTTTCTGGCCTGTCTGTTGGCAACGACCCTACAGAAAATCCTGCCATTGATGAAGGACAAAAACGTCGGTGCCGTGGGACCTGGTTTGCGTCCCTCCCGGTCGGCCGATAAAGTCCATTGATCGTAGATCCAATGGACGGAGTACTCCCACGTGTTCTCAAACTTCCCTTTACGCCGCTTTCACTTGCCAGCCCTGGTTCTGCTCGCCAGCGCCTTGACCCTGACCGCGTGCAACAGCGCTTCGGTGCCGACATTACCGCTCGCTCCGGAAAGCGCTTCCGGGTTCCGCACCGACCTGCGCACCCAACACGCCGAAAAATACATGGCGGCAGCAGCCAACCCGCTGGCGGCCGAAGCCGGACGGGAAATGCTGCGCCGGGGCGGCTCTGCCATCGATGCCGCGATTGCAATGCAGGCGGTGTTGACGCTGGTAGAACCACAGTCTTCGGGCATCGGTGGCGGCGCATTGATCGTACTTTGGGATGGCAAAGCCGTGCGCACCTACGACGGCCGTGAAACCGCCCCGGCCGGCGCCACCGAGAAACTTTTCCTGCAAGCCAACGGACAACCGATGGGGTTCACCCAGGCGCAAATCGGTGGTCGCTCGGTGGGTACCCCCGGCGTTTTGCGCGCCCTGGAACTGGCCCATCAAAAACACGGGCGGCTGCCTTGGGCGCAGCTATTTGAACCGGCCATCCAGCTCGCCGAACAAGGCTTCGCCATTTCGCCACGCCTGCACCAGTTGATCGCCGCGGACTCGTCCATGCAGCGTTCCCCGGAAATGATGGCTTATTTTCGCAATGCCGATGGCAGCCCAAAAGCTGTCGGTACAAACTTGAAGAATCCGGCACTGACCGCCGTGTTCCAACGCATCGCCCATGAAGGCCCGGATGCCTTGTACAAAGGCCCTGTTGCCCAGGAAATCGCGGCCAGGGTTCAGGGCCACGCCAACCCCGGCAGCTTGTCCGTGAGCGACCTCGCCAACTATCAGGCCAAGGAACGCGCACCACTGTGTACCGACTACAAGCGCTGGCAAGTCTGCGGTATGCCGCCACCTTCGTCAGGCGGGATCGCTGTGGCGCAGATCCTCGGCACGCTGCAGGCCCTGGAGACTCGCGATAAACGCTTGGCGCTGGCGCCGCTGAAACCGGTCAAGACCAAGGCCCCGGCCGGCATCGAACCCGACCCGCAAGCCGTGCACCTGATCTCCGAAGCCGAACGCCTGGCCTACGCCGACCGCGCTCAGTACGTCGCCGATACAGACTTCGTACCCGTGCCGGTCAAGGGTCTGGTCGAACCGGCTTACCTGGCCAGCCACGCCGCCCTGATCGGCGAACGCAGCATGGGCACGGCCAAACCCGGCACCCCGCCGGGGATTCAAGTGGCCTACGCGCCGGACCGTTCGCCGCTGCGGATTTCCACCTCGCAAGTGGTGGCCGTCGATGACGCAGGCGGCGCCGTGTCGATGACCACCACCATCGAGTCGGCGTTCGGCTCCCACATCATGGTTCAGGGTTTCATGCTCAACAACGAGATGACCGACTTCTCGTTCATCCCCGAGGAAAACGGGCAGAAAGTCGCCAACCGCGTCGAACCCGGCAAACGCCCGCGCTCATCCATGGCCCCGACCCTGATCTTCGACCGCGAGAGCGGCGAATTCCTCGCCACCGTCGGCTCCCCCGGCGGCTCGCAAATCATCGAATACGTGGCCAAATCCACCATCGGCCTGCTCGACTGGAACCTCGATGCACAAGCCGCCATCAACCTGCCCAACTTCGGCAGCCGCAACGGCCCGACCGAACTGGAACAGGGACAGTTCAGCCCGATGCTGATTCAGGCGCTGAAAGACAAAGGGCACAACGTGAGCGAAATCGACATGACCAGCGGCACCCAGGCGATCGTTCGGGTGAAGGACGCCCAGGGGAAAGCGTCACTCACGGGAGGTGCCGACCCGCGGCGTGAGGGGCAAGCGCTGGGGGATTGAGTCGCACGCAGGAATGAGAAAGGGCTTACCGGTTGGTAGGCCCTTTGTTTATGAGCAAGCGAAAATCAGCCGCTCACTTATCGACTGATCTTCAACCCCTGCCGAACGTGGTGCTTTTCCAGCGCCAGCTCGATCAGTCGCGTTACCAGTTCGCTGTAGGTCATGCCGGTGGCCTGCCACAGTTTCGGGTACATGCTGATGCGGGTGAAGCCGGGCAGTGAATTGATTTCGTTGATCAGCACTTCCCCACTGTCGGTCAGGAACACATCGACGCGGGCCAGGCCGGAGCAGCCCAGTATCTGGAACGCTTCGACGGCCAGGGCGCGAATGCGCTCGCTGGCCTCGACGCTGATATTGGCCGGCACCACCACTTCAGCAGCCGTGTCGTCGATGTACTTGCTGTCGTAGGAATAGAACCCGCTGCGCACCACGATCTCGCCGCAGCCACTGGCGATGGCGTCTTCATTGCCGAGCACTGCGCATTCAATCTCGCGGCCGCTGACGGCAGATTCGACCAACACCTTAGTATCGAAACTCAAAGCCAGCTCCACCGCCGAGGTGTATTCGGCCTCGTCGGTGACTTTGCTCACGCCCACGGAAGAGCCCTGATTCGCCGGTTTGACGAACAGCGGCAAACCGAGCCGGGACTGAACCTCGGCAAACCCGGTACGCGCCGCCGTGGCGCGGGTCAATGTCACGAACGGCGTCATGGCCAGGCCGGCATCGCGCAGCAGGCGCTTGCTGACGTCCTTGTCCATGCAGACGGCCGAACCGAGCACATCGGAGCCGACAAACGGCAGATCGGCCATGCGCAGCAAACCCTGCAGGCAACCGTCTTCACCGAGGGTGCCGTGGACGATCGGGAAGATCACATCGACGTGGCCGAGCAGCTCCTGGCTGGAAGTTTCCACCAGTTGCTGGCTGGCCTTGCCCGGCACCACTGCCAGTTCGCGATTGGATTGATTGAGGGCGATCAGCGCCGGGTTTTCCTGATTCAGCAAAAAGCTGGAAGGGTCGTTGAGGTGCCAGTGGCCTTGTTTGTCGATGCCGATCAGCACCGGCTCGAAGCGTGAACGATCCAGCGCATCGACGATGTTTTTCGCCGACTGCAGCGACACCTCATGCTCCGCCGAACGGCCCCCGAAAATGATCCCCACGCGCAGCTTGCTCATGACCTGGCCTCATCCTGACAAATAAAAAACGACCTGTAGCGAATGCGCCCCACAGTGCAGTATTTGCCCTTGGTTTTCTAGCGGGCAAGCCGCAATCCGATCAGAAGACAGGGAACCGCTGCCTGGGTTACCGTGTTGTGCATCAAGCTCAAGACGATCATCACCATGGCCAAGCGTCCGCCTCGAAATGACTGGTTCCTTCGCGCGCCCGATGTCGGTGGGCTTCAGCGTTTCGAGGCGTTTTTTGCCGGCCATGGCTACGACCTTCACCGCCACGACACCTATGCCATCGGCCACACCCTGGCCGGAGTGCAGAGCTTTCAGTATCGCGGCGGCTGGCGTCACAGCCTGCCGGGCGCAACGATCGTGCTGCACCCGGACGAAGCCCACGATGGCGAGGCCGGTACCGAGTCCGGTTTCCAGTACCGGATGATGTACATCGAGCCGGCACTGATCCAGCAGATGCTCGGCGGGCGAGCACTGCCATTTATCAAGACCGGGCTGTCGAACGATCCCCGCCTTTTCGCCGCCACGGGCGCGTTGCTGCGCAGCCTGGATTGCCCGCTCGATCCACTGGAAGAACAGGACGCGCTGTTCGATCTGGCGCAAGCCATGAGCACCGTTTCGGGTGCATCGGGCAAACGCTCGGGTTTCGATTACGTGGCCGCGCAACGCGCGCGGGAATACATCCACGGCGCCCTCGATCGTACTGTGACACTCGATGAGCTGGCGCAGCATAGCGGTCGGGATCGCTGGAGCCTGTCCCGGGATTTTCGCCTGTTGTTCGGCACCAGCCCCTACCGTTACCTGACCATGCGGCGTCTGGACATGGTCCGTGCGCTACTGATTCAGGGTCAGACGCTGGTCAGTGCCGCGCTGATCGCCGGCTTCACCGACCAGAGCCACATGACTCGACAATTCAGCAAAACCTACGGCCTGTCACCGGCCCGCTGGATGAAAATGCTGCGCCGTTGAGCCACGCACAATCGTACAAGAAGCGCGCTGAGTCGCTGGCTATCGTGGGTTCACAAACAACCGCGAGAGCTGTTTCATGAACGCTTACGAAAGCCTGAACTTCGCTGAGAAAATCAATCGGATCGACTCGCACTGGTCGCCCCGGGTCATCGCCGAAATGAACGACTACCAGTTCAAGGTGGTGAAGCTGCTGGGGGACTTTATCTGGCACGACCACCTTGATACCGACGAAACCTTCATCGTTCTGGAAGGCCAGTTGCGCATCGACTTTCGCGATGGCCACGTGCTGGTGAACGCCGGGGAAATGTACGTGGTGCCCAAAGGCGTCGAGCACAAACCCTGTGCCGGGCAGGAGGTAAAACTCCTGCTGATCGAACCCAAGGGCGTGCTCAACACGGGCAGCGAAGGTGGCGAGCGCACGGCCGAAAATGATGTGTGGATCTGAGCACCGGCCGACTTAGGCCTGCAAGGTCTTGCCGTCCACCGGCTCACCAATGGTCAGGAAGTGCCCGCCCGCCACATGGTGCAAGGTGCGCAAGGCGTCTTGACCTTCGAAGTGCCAGCGCCCTTCGCTGAACACGCGCTCGTCAGCCTGGGCGGCAATCACTTCGGCCAGGAACAGATCGTACTGCTGGTGGTTGTTCGGCTCCGGCAACAGGCGACATTCCAGCCAGGCCACGCAACCTTCGAGCATCGGCGCATCAACCGACTGGCCGGTGAACGTCTGCAAGTCGTAGGTCTCAAACTTGTCGCGCCCCTGGCCCTGGGTCAACTCCAGGCCGGAGGTCGAACCGACGGTCTGCACAATGTCGGCCTGGGCAGCACACGGCACGTTCAGTACAAAAGTGCCCGAGGCTTCCAGCAACTGGCGAGTCCAGGTGGACTTGTCCAGCACCACGGCAATTTTCGGTGGTTCGAAATCCAGCGGCATGGCCCAGGCTGCCGCCATGATATTGCGCTGGCCACCGTGGGCGGCGCTGACCAGCACGGTCGGGCCATGATTGAGCAGACGATAAGCCTTGGACAAGGGAACCGGACGGCGGTGGGAAACGCTCATGGAAGTCTGCTCCAGGGGAAAAAAGCCGATTGTAGCGCCCACGTAACCCTGTGGGAGCGGGCTTGCTCCCACCAAGAGCTGATCGCAGGTCAGTTAGTGAGTTGATTGGCAAACTGCCCCACCGCATTGACCACTTTCTGCGCACCGTCCTGAATCTCGACAATCACCGTACCCGCTTCCGCCGCCAGTGCCAGGCCCTGTTCGGCCTGAAGCTTGCCGTCGGTCATCAGCGCCACGGCGTTGCGCGCCATGTCCTGGTTCTGCCGCACCACGAGGACGATTTCATCGGTGGCCTGGCTGGTGCGCGAAGCCAGTTGCCGGACTTCATCCGCCACCACGGCGAAGCCCCGACCCTGTTCGCCCGCACGCGCCGCTTCGATGGCAGCGTTGAGCGCCAGCAGGTTGGTCTGCTCGGCAATGCCGCTGATGGTTTTGACGATGGTACCGATCACCAGCGACTGCTCGTTCAGGGCTTCGATGCCATCGCCGGCGGTTTGCATATGCTTGGCCAGATCACGCATCACGTCCACGGCCTGGGTCACCACGGCGTTACCGCGCTGGGCGCTTCGGTCGGTTTGTTGCGAGGTGCCGTAGGCAATGTTGGCGGCCTCGGCAACGGCTTGTTCCTGATTGACCTGATCGGTAATCACCGTGGCGAACTTCACCACCTTGTAGAGATTATTGTTGGCATCGGTCACCGGGTTGTAGGACGCCTCCAGCCAGACCGTCCGACCATGGCTGTCGACGCGTTTAAAACGGTCGGCCACGTACTCGCCCGCATTCAGGCGACGCCAGAAGTTCTGGTACTCGGCACTGTTGTATTCATCCGGCAGGCAGAAGGTACGGTGATGCTTGCCCTTGATCTGCGCCAGGCTATAACCCATGCCACCGAGGAAGCGGTCGTTGGCGGTCAGCACGTTGCCGTTGAGGTCGAATTCGATCACCGCCGTAGAGCGAACCAGCGCACCGATCAGGTTCTCGTGTTCGCGAGAAGCCTCGATGGTGCGGGTCAGGTCGCTGGAGAAGATCGAAAAATACTTGATCCGCCCATCCGCCGAGCGCACCGGTTGCAGGATCGAGCGCAACCACGCGTCCTGACCCGTGCCGCGCAACAGGCGCACCGCACCGGCGAAGTGCTCGCCACGGGTCAGCGCGTTCTTGAAACGCTGCTGGAATTCGTCGGACTTCACGTGATCCGGGACGAWSTCKTCGATGTGTCGGCCAATCAGGTCGGCGCTCTTGTAATGCATTTCGCCAAGGAAGTTCTGATTGACCGACTGAACCCGTCCATCGCTGTCGAGGGTCAGCACCAGCATCTCGCTTTCCAGACTTTCCTTCACTTGCTGGAGGCTGGAGAGTTCTTCACGAAGAGCCGACAGCTCCTGCTTCAAGCGTTTATTGAACATGGGAAAGCACCGATGGACAGGGGTAGAAAGCGATATGCAGCCTAACCATCGGCCTTGGAAACATTTACTTAAGCGTGTTTCAGGCTTGTCCTACAAAAAATATTTCCAAGCCGCACAATCAATGCGCGCCCGCGGCAGAACAGCCTGCGATTCTCGGCATCCGCGCACCGAAATACGCCGCACTGCCCACGCCCACCGCCCCCATCACCGCACTGAACATCACACAGATCCATGGACTCCACGGCATCAGGCCGATCAACAACAGCGGCGTGACACTTGCCCACGCAGCGTAGGCAATGTTGTAGGTGAACGAGATGCCCGAGACGCGAATCCGCGCCGGGAACAGGCTGACCATCACCGATGGCACCGCGCCGACCACCCCGCAGGCCAGCCCTGCCACGGCATAGGCCAGACCGACCCAGTCGCCGCCCATGATCAGGCAGGCATACAGCGTGCCGATGCCCAGCGGCAGCAGCAGGCTATAGAGCATCACCGTGCGCCAGGCACCGATGCGGTCGACCAGCAGCCCGGCGAGCACGCAGCCGATATTCAAGAACACGATGCCCAGTGCGCTCAAGGCAAAGGTATGGCTGGCGGTCATGCCAAAGGTTTTCTGCATCATGGTCGGGGTGATGACCACGAACACCACCACCGCCGAGGTCAGTACACAGGTGAGAATCATCGCCGGCAAAATGGCCAGGCGATGCTCGCGCAAGACCGTGCGCAGCGGCAGTTCGACGGCTGCCTCGCGTTGCGCCTGCATGGCCGTGAACACCGGGGTTTCGCTGAGCCAGCGACGCAGCCAGACACCAATCACACCAAACACGCCACCGAGCAGAAACGGGTAACGCCAGGCGTAATCGAGAATTTCCGCCGGAGTGAATGCCTGCGCCAGGAAGGTTGCGGTCAATGCACCGATCAAATAGCCGAAGGTCAGCCCCGCCTGCAGGAAACCCAGGGCATAGCCGCGATGGGCGATGGGCGCGTGCTCGGCGACGAATACCCAGGCACTCGGCACTTCGCCGCCCACCGCCGCGCCCTGAAGGATGCGCAGGGCCAACAGCAGCAACGGTGCGAAATAACCGATTTGCGCGTAAGTCGGCATGATCCCGATAAGCAGGCACGGCAACGCCATCATCAGGATGCTCAGGCTGAAGACTTTCTTGCGCCCCAAACGGTCGGCGAAGTGCGCCATCAGGATGCCGCCCAACGGTCGCGCCAGGTAACCGGTGACGAAGATCCCGAAGCTTTGCAGTAAACGTAGCCACTCGGGCATTTCCGGCGGGAAGAACAACTGACTGAGCGTCAGGGCGAAAAACACGAAGATGATGAAGTCGTAGATTTCCAGCGCCCCGCCAAGGGCAGCGAGCCCCAGGGTCTTGTAGTCCGAGCGGCTGAACGGCGCCGGGCGCAAATCGGTGTTGGCAGTCATGTAAAGAACTCTGGCACAGGCAAAAACCAAGGCGCCCATGGTCTACGCAAATGCACCGGCGGACAACCCGTTAGACCAAAGTCCCATTGCCACAAAACAGCCCCGCAAAAATCCTCGGGTTGAATTAATGTTGACGCCTGTCCAGACGGGCCGCTACTGCCCCGACGACCACAACAAACATAAAAATCCGAGGTACCCTCCGTGGCCGCTGATATCGAAGATAGCCGCTCCGCCCGCTTTGCCCTGCGCTGCTCAAGTTTTGCCGAACGCTGGTTTCCTGACTCCTGGGTGTTTGCTGCCCTGGCGGTGATCATCGTGGCCCTGGCCACCATGGCGATGGGAGCCAAACCCACCGACGCGGCCATGGCGTTCGGTGACGGATTCTGGAGCCTGATTCCGTTCACCATGCAGATGGCCTTCGTGGTGATCGGCGGTTATGTGGTCGCCAGTTCGCCGCCGGCGGTGAAGCTGATTGACCGTCTGGCCAAACTGCCGAAAAACGGCCGCTCTGCCGTCGCCTGGGTCGCCCTGATTTCCATGGTCGCGTCGTTGCTGAACTGGGGCTTGTCCCTGGTGTTCGGCGGATTGCTGGTGCGCGCCCTTGCCCGTCGTACCGATCTGAAGATGGACTATCGTGCTGCCGGTGCCGCCGCCTATCTGGGTCTCGGTGCTGTGTGGGCCCTGGGCCTGTCGTCGTCCGCTGCACAGTTGCAGGCCAACCCGGCGAGCCTGCCGCCGTCGATTCTGTCGATCACCGGGGTGATTCCATTCACCCAGACGATCTTCCTCTGGCAGTCCGGCGTGATGTTGCTGGCCTTGATCGTCATCTCGCTGATCATTGCCTACGCGACCGCCCCCGGCCCGAACTCGGCGCGTGACGCCAAGGCCTGCGGTGTCGACCCGAGTTTCAACCTGCCGCCGCTGCAACCACGCACCCGCCCCGGCGAATGGCTGGAATACAGCCCGCTGCTGATGATCCTGCTGGTGCTGCTGGCCGGTGGCTGGCTGTTCCACGAGTTCTCGACCAAACCGGCCATCAGCGCGATTTCCGGGCTGAAYACCTACAACTTCCTGTTCATCATGCTCGGCGCCCTGCTGCACTGGCGCCCACGCAGCTTTCTGGACGCCGTGTCCCGCGCGGTGCCGACCACCACTGGCGTGTTGATCCAGTTCCCGCTGTACGGCTCGATCGCCGCGTTGATGACCACGGTCAAAGGCGCCGATGCGCAGACCCTGGCGCACCACATCTCGACCTTTTTCGTCAGCATTGCCTCCCACGACACCTATGCCCTGCTGATGGGCGTGTACTCGGCGATCCTCGGTTTCTTCATTCCGTCCGGTGGCGGCAAGTGGATCATCGAAGCGCCGTACGTCATGCAGGTGGCCAATGACCTGAACTATCACCTGGGTTGGGCCGTACAGATCTACAACGCCGCCGAAGCCTTGCCGAACCTGATCAATCCGTTCTACATGCTGCCGTTGCTGGGCGTGCTGGGGTTGAAGGCACGGGATCTGATCGGCTTCTCGTTCGTGCAGTTGCTGGTGCACACGCCGCTGGTGCTGCTGCTACTCTGGGTGTTGGGGACGACGCTGGCCTATACGCCGCCGTTGATGCCATAGCCTGAATTTACAACCTACGAAAATACATGTGGGAGCGGGCTTGCTCGCGAAGGCGGTGTGTCAATCAACGTGGAGGTCGATTGATCCAATGCATTCGCGAGCAAGCCCGCTCCCACATTTGAAATGTGCCACCAGCGGTTTCAGTACGTAGTACCCCGCTACCGGGAACCCACGCTGAAAAGGATCTGAGCATGCTAAAACTCGCAGGACTCACCCTCGCGGCCCTCACCCTGAGTGCCACTGCCCACGCCGATGTCGCCCTGAAACTGGGCACTACCGAACGCGTTACCCGCCTCTTCGCCTACCCCAACAATTGCAACGTGATCTGCTTTCGCAACTGGACGCTTGAGCAAACCGTAGAGCATTACCTGACCCAGAGTGTGCAACGCGATGGCTACGGCGACGCTAAGGTTCTGGTCAAAACCGACAATGGTCAGCTCTACGCAGAAATCATCGGCGTGCCCAACGGCTATGAAAAACCTTTGGCTGCGCTGCTCGATGCCGGTGACCTGGCCTATAACGGCGCCAGCAAACTGAATGCCGACGGCAAGTGGGCGTATAGCTGGTATCTGTTCCTGCCGCTGGGCATGGCCCTGGAGAACCGCAAAAGTGTCGAGTTGCTGCACTTCCCACCCGACTATTCGTTGACTCAGGCCCAGGATTATCTGAAGTCCGCCACCACGGATCGTTGGGCCACGCTGCTCACCGCCAATGGCATCCCGCCCGAGCAGACGCCAGGTTTTCAGACCATTGTCGACATCGCCCCTATCGCCGCCCCATCCAACGCTGGCAAGGACCTGGAGGGCGTCTACAGCTACTTCAACGACTACCAGACCACCATGGTCAGGAATGTCAGCCTGAACGCCAGCGGTGAAGCATTGCCAATGGTCGCCTTCGGCGCACCGGTGCGTAACTGGATCAAGCAACAATACGGGGCGACCGTAAACGTGCTGGGCCTGGCGACGATCAGTCCGAGTGAAGGGGTAACGGTGCGGGTGCTGGGTTCCAATCACCCGAGCTACATCTGGTACGCCGCCGACCCGGCGAACTATTCCGGCAACGATGCCAAGGCCAAGGCCGATGCGGCGGGTCTGAAAGTCATGGGCCAGGATTTGAGTGCTGCGTGCTGGCAGGCCTCCATGGGCCGCCAACCGGACAGCAATGCCGATGTCGAGCTGAAAACCTGCACGCAAACCTGGCAAGTGGCCGAGAAAGATAAAACCTGTGCGCTGTTCTACACCTCGATTCGCAACCTGACGCCGGGACAGGCGGCGGCCAAATGCTCGACGGCAGCGATCCAGTTGCAGCTCAAACAGCTCAAGGCGCCAGCGCCAGCCACTGCCCTGCCCACTCCACCGCTGTAAACCGACCATTGGCAGTCAACCTGTCAGTTATGACAGTAGACCGCCCGCGATATCTGCGAGAGGCTTGGGCCATACCCATGTGCTGCGGCGCTGACAGGATCGTCAGCCGATGGAAGTCGCAGCACCCAGCCAACAAGGATCGTTATGAAAGCCAATGCGCTGCGCAAGTCTCTCGCACCTCCGCCGCAGGGTATCTACCCTTTTGTGGCGTTGCCCGTTCACCTCGGATTTCCGTCTCTGGACGATTTTGAAATCCTCACCAACGACAAAGGCACGGCCAAGGCCGCCGTGGCACTACGCGAATTCCCCCGTATCAGCCGAATCTGCCGGGTATCGGGGCATTTGCTGCCCTATCGCTGCCGGAATACACGGCAACTGGCGCCCGGTGTGCATGTCTACGACCCGCGTTTCTGTGGGCTGCTGCGACACTCCTGCGACCCGAATGTCTTTCTGGACATGAGTGAACTGTGGTTGTGGGCGTTGAAAGACATACAAAAGGGCGACTGGCTGTCGATGGATTACGCCGCCACGGAAGACAAACTGCTGCGCCAGTTTGCCTGCCGCTGCGGTTCATACAACTGCCGGGGCTGGATCACCGGCTACGATGAATCGCCAAACGCCGACGGCCAGCGGTTTCTGAAACGCTGGCGTCGGCGAAGCCACGATTGACGGACTTTATTGCGAGTCGACCGGCCGCAGGCGGTATTGCGGCGGCAATTGCTCGAATCCGCTGATGGTGGTGTTCAGGCTTTTCCAGCGACCGTCCTTGATGCCGTAGATGCAACCGTGGACCGACAGGCTCTGCCCGCGGTGCCAGGCATTTTGCACAATGCTGGTATGAGCGACGTTGGCCACTTGCTGAATCACGTTGAGTTCGCAGAGGCGGTCGACCTGCTCCTCTTCGGTGGCCAGTTTGGCGAGTTCTTCGCGTTTTTCGTAATACAGGTCGCGAATCGAGCGCAGCCAGCCGTCGATCAGGCCAAACTGGCGATCCTGCATCGAGGCTCGTACACCGCCGCAGCCATAGTGGCCGGTAACCAGAATGTGTTTGACCTTGAGTACATCGACCGCGTACTGAATCACCGACAGGCAGTTAAGGTCGGTGTGCAGCACGACGTTGGCCACATTACGGTGTACGAACAGATCGCCCGGCAACATGCCGACGATCTCGTTGGCCGGCACCCGGGCGTCGGAACAGCCGATCCACAGGAACTCCGGAGTCTGTTGGCGAGCCAGCTTGGCGAAGAAGTCAGGATCTTCCTCCTTGATCGCAGCGGCCCAACGCTCGTTGTTATCAATCAGATCTTGTAATTCGTTCATGCTTTGAAGCCTCAAGAATGATGCGCAGCTTTGACTGACAACCGTCCGTCGGGGTCACGCGCGAAAATGCAGATACTCTCCTGATCCGGAACACGGGGCTCCATGCCGGTGGAATTCTCGGTAGCCACGCGGGTCAACCGTAGTAGGGCCTACAGTATGAGGAATTACCATGAATGATTCACGACGTCCGTACGATGCGGAGCAACCGGAACCCGTCGATGACGACGAAGACCGCATGGGCTCGGTGCGTGAGCTGGATTTCGACGCGGAAGATCCCAGCGCCAGAATCGGTGACGAACGGCTGGAAAAGGAGCGCGAGCAACTGATGCCACGCCAGCGCGTACGTGAAGCGGGCCTGACCGGCGCCTCGACCGATGACGATCAACCTACCGACGATGACCTGAGCCCGGAAACCCTGATCCGTGAAGACGGCGCCCGGGATGCCCATGAGGCGGGCAATGATAGTCGTGCGGATTGGGACCTGAGCATCGTCGACGAGGACGAAATTGGCGGTGGCAATGGCCTGGATGAGGCGGAACTGGCGCTGCGCGATCCGATGGACGGCAAGCGCTGATCTTTGGTGTCTGTCAGGCCCTCATCGCGAGCAAGCTCGCTCCCACAGGTTTTATGTACGGCATAAATCTCCTGTGGGAGCGGGCTTGCTCGCGAAGGCGATCCGACGAAGCTTTTAAGCTCAATCCACCAAAGTACAGGCCATGACCACCGCATCTTCGCGCCCGCCCACCGCCGGGTAGTAATCCCGACGCCGGCCGATCTCGTTGAAGCCGTAACGCTCATACAGCCTGAACGCTGCGGTATTGCTGTCGCGCACTTCCAGGAAACACTCCCGGGCGTCAGCCTTGTAGGCAATCGACATCAAATGCTCAAGCAATGTCAGCCCCAGGCCACGACCCTGGTTTTCCGGCTTGACCGTAATGTTCAACAGGTGCGCCTCGTCGAGGATGATCTGCACCACACCGTGGCCTACCTGTTGCTGACCTTCGAACATCAGCCAGATCTGGTACTTGCCCAGGCCATCAAGGAAAATCCCGCGGGTCCAGGGATGGCTGTAGGCCGCGTATTCGATTTTCAGTACAGTTTCCAGGTCCGCCTCGGTCATCGGGCGAAACGATACAGCGTCACTCATTCGATTCTTTCCAGCGCGCCATCAGCCGACGCATGGCTTGCCAGACATCAGCCTTACGCTGTGGCTCTTCCATTAATAATTCCAGGCCCGGCACCGCCCAGGCCGGGCCCAGGCCTTCGATCTGCAACTCGCGATTGAACGCCTCGGCATCCGCTTCGCCGGCAAATCGCACGGCGGGCAGGCCGATCAGCCACAAGCAGGCGCATGGCGTTTCTTCCATCCGCACCGAGAGAAAACCTTGCACGAAATCGCGGGCCGCTTCCGGGCCTTGATCCATCGTGCCACGCACCAGCAACGGCCAGCGTACCGGCTCGCCGACGATCTGCGGGCTGTCCGGCAGACCGGCGGCGCGCAACATGTCCTTGAGCAGCAGGTAAGCAGGATCACGGGTCTGGAAGGGTTCGCCTGTGGGTAACTCCACCAGCAGCAGGCAACGCCCGGCCCGCAGCAATTGCAGGGCGAAACGCGGGGGCGGCACGATCGGCGCCTTGACCACGACCGGCGCCTCTTCGGCCTCTTCCACCGGTTTGGCACCGGTGCGCGTGCTTGCCAGCGATGGCCGTGGCACCTCGATCTTCACCCGCTCGACCGGCTTGGCCACAGGCGCTACGGGCGTCTCAGCCACAACAGCGGGCACGACAGGCGCGACCACAACCGGCTCGGGGATCTCCAGCAGCTCGGGCCGCGACGGCGCGGCAAAGGGCAATTCGGTGCGCGGCAGCCAGTTGACCACCTGCATGGCGGCCAGATAAGCGCGACGACGGGACTCGATAAGCAAAGGTCGGCCACTTGTGGATAACTAAAGTGCGCTGATTCTACCGCCGTTCGCTGAAGATCGCGCGCTGTTGATTGATAGACTTTACCGATAGTCTTTCCACCTATGAAAAATGGCGACAGCCCGTCCCGAGAGTGAATCGCATTGCCCACGATGCAGTACAATCGCGGCTTTTAATCGCCAACCAGCCGGCCATTCCGATGATCGAACCCAAGCGCGTCTTGCGCGCCCTCGCTGAACACTGGGCACTTCTGGAGCCACTGTGCGAGCACTTCGACCAAGGCACACTGAGCCTGAACGAACTGCGCACGCAACTGGCCGCCCAGCAACTCGACAGTACGCCGCAGGACATCACCAGCCTGCTCGACGTGTGGATTCGCCTCGACATCCTGGTTCCCGTGGCCAAAAGCCCGAACCGTTTCGAGCTCAATGCGCAGATTCACGACTTCCTCGCCTACCTGCGCCGCGAACACCGCCTGGGCCTGTGCCTGGAAATCGAAGCCTACCTGCGCCACCTCGAGCGTCTGGCCGGTTATATCCAGGACGCGTTCGATATCCGCGACGGCAATGATCTGGCCCGCCAATTGCGCCTGCTCGACATGCGCGTGCGTGACGTGCTGAAAAAACTCGATAACGACGAACAGGCACTGGTGGCCGTCGCCGAACGGGCGAAAACCAGCGACCGGCAGATTCCGTTGCGCCAGCGTTACGCTGAAGTGCTGGCGACCTGGGACGAATACGTCGAGCCGATGATTGATCTGGTGAACGCCGATGGCGCCTTCGAACAAGGCGTGCGCAAGGTCGAAACCGTCCTGTTGAAAATGCTCAGCGAACAGCAACGCCTCGGCCACCTGGTTGACGACGACATGCTGCTGCGCACCCACGCGCGCATCCTCGAAATGCAGACCAGCGCTCAACTGACCCTGCGTCATGCCCGCGAACTGCTGTTGCCGCTGCGTGAAGAAGCCCGTCGCCACAACGCCGTGACCCGTGGCGCCGCATTGGCCCTGTCGATGATCCGCCGCAAAGGCATCGACGCCGTGCCGCAAGCGGCCATGCCGATGTTCACCCGCCCGCAGAGTACCTTCCTCGGCAGCGCCAGCCAGGTCGAAGCCTACGTCTATGCCCTGGCCCGTTTCGAACCGAAACCTGCACGCTTCCCCAAGGCGCACAAGACCCAGAAAGGCGAA
The DNA here is from genome assembly GCF_052114525.1 of Pseudomonas sp. KB_15. Classification (NCBI taxonomy): domain Bacteria; kingdom Pseudomonadati; phylum Pseudomonadota; class Gammaproteobacteria; order Pseudomonadales; family Pseudomonadaceae; genus Pseudomonas; species Pseudomonas sp. KB_15. The sequence continues at coordinate 123,637 of NZ_JBFREX010000009.1, forward strand.
GCCCCGCGCGCGCCTCGCACGGTTCGGGAAATGCTCGAACGTTGCGAAGACGCCCTGCCGATGCCGGACCTGATGACCTGGCTGCTGGAGCAGGAACCGGACGGCGCCACCGACGAATTGCTGTACTGGTTCTCGCGCCTGTCGCGGGAAAAACGCTTCAAGCGCGAGCGTCTGGAACGTCGCGAATACCATACTCACGAGCACCAGGTCAGCCTGCGCTCCTTCGCCCTGCTCTCGGTCAGCGATGACGCCACCGAGAATTCTGCGAGCACTCCTTATGCATCTTGATCTATCCGAACTGTCCCAGCTGGCACCGATCTTTCGCGAACTGTTCAAGGGTTACCACGTCAGCCGCCGCGATCCGGAGCTGTACGCACAGTTGTCGAACTTCCAGGACCAGTACCGCACGCTGTTCAAGGCCCTGGGTTTTGAACTGGTCTGCGACACCCGTGGCTTCTACTACTTCGTGCCGGACCTCGCGGCGGCGGCGGTGAACAAGACTGCCCAGCGCCTGGCGCTGTTTACCTTCATCCTCGTCGAGCACCTGGCCGACCAGGGCCGCGACCCGATCTCCGTGCTCGATGGCGGCAGCCTCGGCCGCGATGAGCTGCCGTCGTTGCTGGAAAAGTACCGCGATCTGTTCATCCAGGCCGAAGTGCAGACCCAGGACGAGCTGGAAGAAAAGATCATGCGCCGCATGACCCAACTCGGCTTTGCCAGCGAAGAAAACGGCATCTACCGTTTCCTGCCGCCGATGCACCGCTTCCTCGATGTCTGCCTGTCGGTGCAGCAGGACCGCGATCTGGCTGCCAGCCTGCACAGCGTGCTGCCGTTGCCGGTGCCGGTGCTGATCGACGAAGACAGCGACGAAAAACTGCTGCAGACCGACGACCCGCTCGACCTCGCAGAGTTTGAAGACGAAAGCGAAGAAGACGCCCTGGCCCGCGCCATCGCCGAAGAACAGGAGCTCGACGCATGAGCAAGGAACGTTACGGCATCCGCCGCTTTGCCCTTTTGAATACCGCCGGCTACAGCCTCGGCCTGTTCCCGCTGGAAGAACCACTGTCGGTGTACGGCGCGAACAACCTCGGTAAATCCGCCTCGATCAACGCCCTGCAGTTCCCGATCCTGGCGCGCATGTCGGACATGAGCTTCGGCAAGTACAGCCTGGAACAATCCCGGCGCTTCTACTTCGCCTCGGACACCAGTTACATCCTGGTGGAAGTGAACCTGCCCCACGGCCCCCACGTGATCGGTGTGGTCGGCCGCGGCCCGGGCGGCGGTTTTGGTCACCAGTTCTTTGCCTATGCCGGCAAACTGGACCTGGCCCACTACCAGAAGAACGACACCTGCCTGCGCCAGAAAGAACTGTTCACCAACCTTGAACGCGAAGGCCTGAAAGCCTACGAACTCAAGCCGGACGAACTACGCCGCTTGCTGGTCGGCGGCCACACGTCGATTCCACTGGACCTGACGCTGATTCCATTGCGCTCCACCAGCGAGCAGAGCCTGAAGACCTTCCGCGCGCTGTTCATCAACCTGCTGCACATGCGCGAAATCACCGCGGCCAAGCTCAAGCAACTGTTCCTCGATGCCTTCGAACACAGCCTGCGTTCCGGCAGCGTCGACTACATCGCCGCGTGCGAAGAAGCGTTCCGCGATGTACGCCGCATGGAGCAGGACTACAACTCGCTCGTCGCCGCCGGCCCGCTGGTCGAAGCCCTGGCCAACGGCGTGAAGCAACGCGACATCCTGCGCGGCAAGCTGCACCGGATCTCGCCGCTGCTCGACTCCCTGCTGGGCACCTGGTCGGACTACGCCAGTGCACGCAAGGAAGAGCTGACCATTCAGGCCGAGCACTACCGCAACGAGCAGGACGCCCTGCAAAACGATCAGCGCGGCGGCACTCAGGAACTGATGCGCCTGGAGCGGGAAATCACCGGCATCCAACGCTGGCTCGGCGAACTGTCGGTGCTCAAGCATCGCTTTGCCCTGATCGATGACGTCAAGGTGCTGGAGCAGCAACTGCTGGCCGCCAAGGACGCTCACGATGAACTGGCAGGTGCGCTCGCACAATCCCGCCAGTTCAGCGCCGAAGACCTGGACGAGCGTTTGCGTGACCTGGAAAAACGCCTGAAGTCGGTCAAGCAGCAACTCGATCACGCCGATAACAACAGCTATGCCCGTCTGCGCGAAGAATTCTCGCAGCAAGACGTCGAACGCCTTATGCGCCTGTTCAACAGCGCGCTGTTCAGCCTGCCGCTGGGCGAACACGGCATCACCCTCGACGAAAACGGCGACTGGGTGAAATCCGTGGAGCTGATCCTCGACGGCTTCAAAGGTGAACGCTTCGAAGTGCCGGGCCTGTCCATCGACATCTCGCACATCGAACCGCCGGCATTGCAGGCCCTGGCTGACCGCGCTGCATTGCGCGACCAGAAGGAACGCCTGGAAAAAGAACTCAAGCAACTGAAAACCCAGCAAGCGGTGGCCGCCGACCGCGCCGCGAGCAAGACCCAGACCGAAGCCCTGTACCAGCAAGTGCTGGATGCGCAGAAAGCCCTGGAAGATTTCCGCCGCGCGCAAACCCTGAGCGCCGAGGAAGGCGACAAGCTGGAACAGCTTGGACAACTGGAGGCGGCACAGGACGAATTGAAGCGTTCCAGCGATGCCTTTACCGAGCGCGTCCAGCAACTGTCGGCCAAGCTGCAACTGGTCGGCCGGCAGATCGGCGACATGGAAGCCAAGCAACGCACCCTCGACGACGCCCTGCGCCGCCGTCAGCTGCTGCCGGCGGACCTGCCATTCGGCACGCCGTTCATGGACCCGGTCGACGATTCCATGGACAACCTGCTGCCGCTACTCAATGACTACCAGGACAGCTGGCAAGGCCTGCTGCGGGCCGACGGCCAGATCGAAGCGCTGTACGCTCAGGTGCGCCTCAAAGGCGTGGCCAAGTTCGACAGCGAAGACGATATGGAGCGTCGCCTGCAACTGTTGATCAACGCCTATGCGCACCGCACTGACGAAGCCCTGACCCTGGGCAAGGCTCGCCGTGCCGCCGTGACGGACATCGCCCGGACCCTGCGCAACATCCGCAGCGACTACGACAGCCTCGAACACCAACTTGCGCTGTTCAACCGCGAGATCAACAAACGCCAGGTCTCCAATCTGCAAAGCTTCCGCATCGTGCTCGCGCCGAACAAGGAAGCGCTCAAGCACATCGACCAGATCATCCACAGTGCCGGTCAGTACGAGGAAGGCGAAACCCTGTCGGTCTTCGACCTCAGCCAAAGCGCCGAGCAGGACAACAAGAACGAAGAGGCCAAGGAATACCTGGCTCGACTTGTGGCGGCCAACCACAACCAGCTCGGCCTCAAGGACTTGTTCGAACTGGCATTCGAGATCACCAAGGTCAACGGCCAGCCAGTGATCCACACCGACATCGACGGCGCCGCGTCCAACGGCACCACCATGACCATCAAGGCGCTGACCAACATGTACTTGTTGCTGCACTTGATGGACCGTGACCAGGCCGGTCGTGTACGCCTGCCGTACTACCTCGACGAGGCCGCGGACATCGACGAGAAGAACCAGGCCGCGTTGCTGGAAACCAGCCTGCAACTGGGCTTCGTGCCGATCCTGGCGAGCGTGAAGCCGCAGGTCTGCGCCAGTGTCGCCATCGACCTGGAAGGCGGCAGCGGCCCGGCCGGTATCTACATCGACGAGGCGGACTGGAAGTACATCCGTCGTCACGACCAGGTCAAGGCAACGGTCAACGAACAAGCGGATGAACCGGAGCTGGATGCGGTCTGAGGCTTGAATCGAAGGCAATAAAAAGGCCGCGATCCAATGGATCGCGGCCTTTTTCATAGGTGTGTCATTTAGCTTTGCAGTGAACTTCAGGGCCCCTTCGTCGGAACGCCGCCCGGGGCAAGCC
>NZ_JBFREX010000010.1:0-152500 GCF_052114525.1 Pseudomonas sp. KB_15
GCCGAAGGCGGTTCCGACAAGCTGCTGCAAAACCGCGTCGCCGAAGGCGGTTCCGACAAGCTGCTGCAAAACCGCGTCGCCGAAGGCGGTTCCGACAAGCTGCTGCAAAACCGCGTCGCCGAAGGCGGTTCCGACCGTCTGATCGAAAGCCGCGCTGTCTGAATGCAGTGCTTTACCGCAGGACTCAATGAAAACCCGGCCTCACCCGCCGGGTTTTTTATGCGTTTTTCGCCGCGATTAATTCCCTGCCCGCGCCATGCAGCGCTGGTAACGTTCATCGACCCGTTTGGCGAACCACGCGGTGGTGAGTTTGCGGGTGATTTTCGGGCTTTGCAGCACGATCCCGGGTAACACCTCACGGGGTAACGGCCGGCCCTCGGTCTGTTCGGCCAGCTCGAAAACCCGCCGATAGAGTTTGCTGTTTTCGAACTCCAGGGTTTTCCCCTCTTCCAGTTGCTCGCGGATCGTCGGGTTGCGCATGTCCAGTTGTTTGCCGAGGGTGCGCACGGCCAGTTCCGTGGTGCCGGGCATGATCGAACCGTAGCGCACCAGGTCGCCATCCAGCGCCAACGGAATACCGGAAGCCCGGCTCACCGCGTTCTGAAACGCGGCGTTGCGGCTGGCGTACCAACCCGCGTTGAAGTCCGCAAAACGGTACAGCGGTTGTGGGTAGCTCACCGGATACCCAAGCAGATGCGCGATACCGAAATACATGCCGCCGCGCCGGGTGAACACTTCATGACGAATCGAGCCCTTCACCGGGTACGGATAGCCCTTGGCCTGTTGCTCGGCAAAATCAATGCCGACCTGCATCGGCCCGCCGGTATGCACCGGGTTGAAGCCTGCGAACAGGGTTTTGCCCATGGGCACCATGCTGATGAAGTCGTCGAAAATCGCGCTCAGTTCCTTTTCACTGCGCGCGGCATTCAGGCGCTCGCTGTAGCTTTTGCCGTTGGGCGAATCGAGCTTTAATGCACCGCTCACCAACAGGCCGGGAATGTGTGCCCTGGCAGCGCGACGGTCGATCTCGTCGCGGGCGATCTTGCCCAGGCCCGGTACGCCCGGATCGACCTGAAAGGTCGACTCCTGTTCGGTCACGGCCAGCACCGAGCACAGGTTTTGCGTGGTCGGCGAGATGTCTTGCGCGGCAAATGCCACCTGGATATCAGTGGCCCAACCCTGAGGATCGGCAGCTTTGGCCGGCAGCAAACGCATAATCTCGGCCTTCACTTCGGCCGGACTGCGCGCCGCCGGTTCCTGGGTTCGCTGGCTGCCGCAACCGGCCAATACCAGCAACACGGCGACGCTTGTGATCAATCTGATTTGCATGTCGTTCCATCTAATCCGTTGGTCCGGGTCAACCATACGACCAATGGCATGCCAGCGGCTACGGTCGTGGTAGTCCGACGGTTGCCGCCCTCCCCGACTGGACCATACTTGATCCACGTAGCGAGGAGGACAGGTTCATGCACCGTAGCGACGTGTTGATCATCGGCGCCGGCCCGACCGGGCTGGTCCTGGCGTTGTGGCTGAGCAAACTGGGCGTGCGCGTGCGGATCGTCGACAAAACCTCCGCCCCCGRCACCACGTCCCGGGCACTGGCCGTCCAGGCACGGACGCTGGAGTTGTATCGCCAGCTCGGGCTGGACGACGCAGTGGTGCAAAACGGTCATCAAGTGGTGGCCGGCAACTTCTGGGTCAAGGGTGAGCCCGTGGCGCGACTGCCCCTGTCTCAGATCGGTGAAGGCCTGACCCCCTACTCGTTTCTCGAGATCTTCCCGCAGGACGAACATGAACGGCTGCTGATCGAACGCCTGGAAGCCTTCGGCATTACGGTGGAACGCAACACTGAACTGGCAGGCTTCGAGCAAACCGCAGACGGCATCACAGCAACGCTGCACCTGCCCGACGGCCAGCAGGAAACCTGCCAGGCCTGTTACCTGGCCGGATGCGACGGTGCGCGGTCGATTGTGCGCAAGACCCTGGATACAGGGTTTCCCGGCGGGACCTACCAGCAGATTTTCTACGTCGCCGACGTGCAGGCCAGCGGCCCGACATTCAACGGCGAACTGCATGTGGATCTCGACGAGGCGGACTTCCTCGCCGTGTTCCCACTGGGAGACAGTGGTCGTGCCCGCCTGATCGGTACGGTGCGCGACGAGCGCGCCGAACACGCCGAAACCCTGCGCTTCGAGGACGTCAGCAGCCGGGCCATCGAGAACATGAAGGTGAAGATCGAGCAACTGAACTGGTTTTCGACCTATCGCGTGCATCATCGGGTGGCGGATCACTTCCGCAAAGACCGGGCGTTTTTGCTGGGGGATGCCGCCCACGTGCACAGCCCGGCGGGCGGCCAGGGCATGAACACCGGGATTGGTGATGCCATCAACCTGGCCTGGAAGCTGGCGGCCGTGTTGAGCGGCGGCGCCGAGGCCAGGCTGCTCGACACCTATGAAACCGAGCGCATCGCGTTTGCCCGCAAACTGGTGGCCACCACCGACCGGGTCTTCAACTTCATCACCGCCGAAGGACGGATGGCCGATATGCTGCGTACACGCCTGGCACCGTTCTTGATACCAAAAATAACCTCGTTCGAAACCTCCCGCGAATTCCTGTTTCGCACGGTGTCGCAGATCACCCTGAATTATCGTGGAATGCCGCTGAGCACTGGCATTGCCGGGCATGTGCATGGCGGCGACCGCCTGCCCTGGGCCCATGACGGTGAGGGGGATAATTTTGAATCGCTCAAGTGCCTGACCTGGCAGGTGCATGTCTATGGCGACACCAGCGACGAGATGATCGCCTGGTGCCAGGAGCACCATCTGCCGCTGCATGTATTCGACTGGCGACCGGCGTTCGAGGCGGCGGGTCTGGGGCGCAACGGGTTTTATCTGTTACGGCCCGATACCTATGTGGCGATTGCCGAAACGTGCTCGGACCCGAAAGTGATCGAACGGTATTTCAAACACCACGGGATCCGGCCGTTTTTTGGCGCTCCCTGAGAACACAACACCCCCCTGTGGGAGCGGGCTTGCTCGCGAAAGCGGTATTCCTGTCACATGGATGTTGACTGTTCCACCGCCATCGCGAGCAAGCCCGCTCCCACAGGTTATGCGGTGTATCAGCTCACGACCGGGCTTGGAATCTGCAACCCGCGCACCACCGCCGGCCGCGCCAGGAAACGCTCCAGCACCCGCGTGACGTTAGGGAAGTTCTGAATACCCACCAGATCGCCGGCTTCATAGAAACCGATCAGGTTGCGCACCCACGGGAAAGTGGCGATGTCGGCGATGGTGTAACGCTCGCCCATGATCCAGTCGCGCCCTTCCAGCCGGCCGTCCAGCACCTTGAGCAGGCGTCTGCTTTCCTCGACGTAGCGGTCACGGGGACGCTTGTCTTCGTAGTCCTTGCCGGCGAACTTGTTGAAAAACCCGAGCTGGCCGAACATCGGGCCGATCCCGCCCATCTGGAACATCAGCCACTGAATCGTTTCGTAGCGTGCTGCCGATTCCTGGGCCAGCAGTTGCCCGCTCTTGTCCGCCAGGTAGATCAGAATCGCCCCCGACTCGAACAACGCCAGCGGCCGGTCGTCCGGACCGTGGGGGTCGAGGATCGCCGGGATCTTGTTGTTGGGGTTGAGGGACAGAAATTCCGGGGACATCTGGTCGTTGGTGTCGAAGCCTACCCGGTGAGGTTCATAMGGCAGGCCGATCTCTTCGAGCATGATCGATACCTTGACGCCGTTGGGGGTCGGCAAGGAGTACAGCTGAATCCACTCCGGATACTGGGCAGGCCACTTACGGGTGATGGGGAATGCGGACAAATCGGTCATGGGCACGATCCACGAAGACATTGAGAGTGACGATCATAATGTAGATATCGGGTCAGCGATCCCTTGAAGCCATCAATCTCGCTGATAGAGGAGATCAAAAGAGATCACGACTGTTTCAACACCATCCGGTGTAGCGTGCCCATAAATCCGCAACATCCTGTCGATAACCTTCACTGCAAACCCTTGAGGGTTACCGGTACATTGCTGCGCACTCGACCGGAATCGAACCAAACGGGTTCAGGGGACTCTGAGCACCACCCCTTGAAAACGGACGGCTTCAATGACATGGAAAACACTCGACACAGGACAATCGTGGTGTAAAGGTGTGTCAGCCTTAACCGAATCGCGCTGAAGATCCCTTTATTCATGAACCTGTTCAACTTTGCCAGACGCTTCAAACATCGCGCTTACCTTTTGTTGCCCGCCTTGTTGGCGGTCAGCGCGTTGTTCCTGTCGCTGGAATCCAGCCTGAGCCGCGCCCAACCGATGGATGGCACCCAGACGCTGGTGTTCCTGCGCCACGGGGAAAAACCCGCGGGCGGCCTGGGCCAGCTCAATTGCCAGGGGCTCAACCGCGCCATCGACCTGGCCACCCTGCTGCCGGAAAAATTCGGCAAGGCCAACTATGTGTTCGCGGCCAACCCGACGCGTAACGTCGAGGAAGGCGAGTTCGACAATTCCTACAGCTACATCCGCCCCCTGATGACCATCAGCCCCAGTGCCATCAAGCTGGGCCTGCCGGTGAACATCAATTTTTCCGCCAATGACACCAGTGACCTGGCCGAAGAACTGCTACGCGACAAGTATCACAACTCGGTCATTTACACGGCCTGGTCCCACGGCTACCTGCCGGAGCTGATCAACACGGTGGCCGGCGACGCCACCGGCAAGAAAATGACCATCACGGATGACTGGGAGTCCAGCGATTATGACTCGCTGTATGTGCTCACCCTGACCTGGCAGAACGGCAAGGCCAGTGTGCAGAGCCATGTGTACAAGCAAGGCCTGGATAATGGCTCGCAGACTTGCCCGACCTGAGGTTGTGCGTTGCTTTAGCGGGCCTCATCGTCGGAACGCCGCCCGGAGCAAGCTCGCTCCCACAGTAGATCTTCGTTGAACACAGGTTTTGTGTACGGCGCAGATCTATTGTGGGAGCGAGCTTGCTCGCGATAGGGCCGGCACAAGCAACATTACCCCCGCTGGCTGCCCCGCTCGCGCAAGTACTCGAGAACTGCCCCTCGCTCCCCGGCAAACTCGATCCGTGCGTCTTTCTTCTCCCGCTGAAACGCGTACATCGGGTCGTAATACTCGCGCAGCAACCCTTCGATCCAGCCCCGGTGCAGATCCACCGCGCCACTGCGGGCCTGTTCCGCCAACGCCTCTTCCATCAAAATCAACATGCGTTGATGACGTTCGCCACCCAGGCGTTTCTGCACATTGTTCAGGCTCGCCAGCAACCGTTCGGAGAACAGTGCAAAGCCCTCCTCGCCATGCACGCCGATGAATTCGGCGCACAGATCCACCACGTAATCGCGCAGGATCCGCTCGACCCGACCTTCCAGGCTGTCTTCCAGCCAGACCATCGGGAACTGCTGCATGCCCTGGTACAGCGGCAACGGCAACGCACAACTGCCCACCGCGCGGCTTTCGTCTTCCAGTACGAACTGCTCGATGTCCCGGGCACGCTTCTTCAGTACGTCCACAGCCAGGCGGTTTTCGAAGTCGATGTTGGAAGGCTGTCCGGTGGCACGTTTGCCGAAACTGGAACCGCGATGGTTGGCATGACCTTCAAGGTCCACCCCGTTGCTCAGTTGCGTGAGCACCTCGGTTTTGCCGGTGCCGGTCATCCCGCCCAACAGGACGAAATCGCACTGGACAACCGCTTGATCGAGGGTGTCCAGCAGGAAGGTACGCATGGCCTTGTAGCCGCCACCCACCCGTGGGTAGTCGATGCCAGCCTCGTCCCTGAGCCATTGCTGGACAATCTGCGAGCGCAGGCCGCCGCGAAAGCAATACAGATAGCCGTCCGGATGTGCCCGGGCAAAATCGGCCCAGGCCTGGATGCGTTCGGCCTTGACCGCACCCGACACCAGTTGATGCCCCAGCACGATTGCCGCTTGCTGGCCGTGCTGTTTGTAGCAGGTGCCGACCCGCTGACGTTCAAGGTCATTCATCAACGGCAGGTTGACCACACCGGGAAACGAGCCCTTGTTGAATTCGACCGGCGCGCGGGTGTCCATCATTGGCCGGTCGTTGATGAAGATGTCGCGGTAATCGGTGAAATCAACAGACATCAAAACACCTCGACCGCGTTGCTCTGTCGCTCGACCAGTTCACCGATCGGTTCCAGGCTCAGGCCCAGTTCGGCGGCCACCGAAAGGAATTGCTCGTTGCCTTCAGGCGTCACGGCAATCARCAGGCCACCACTGGTCTGCGGGTCGCAGAGCACGCGCTTGTGCAGCTCCTGAAGGCGTCCGAGCTTGCTGGCGTAGCTGTCGAAATTGCGCAGTGTCCCGCCCGGTACGCAGCCCTGTTCGAGGTAATACTCGACCCCCGGCAAGCGCGGTACTCGGTCATATTCAATGCGCGCCGTGAGCTGGCTGCCGTCGGCCATTTCCACCAGGTGCCCGAGCAGGCCGAAACCGGTGACATCGGTCATCGCGGTTACACCGTCGAGCTTGCCGAAACGGCTGCCGGGTTTGTTCAGGGTGCACATCCAGTCCCTGGCTAGGCCGATGTCGGCGTTGCGCAACTTGCCCTTTTTCTCGGCGGTCGTAAGGATGCCGATGCCCAGGGGCTTGGTGAGATAGAGCAGACAGCCGGCCGTGGCGGTGTCGTTGCGCTTCATGTGGCGCTTTTCCACCAGACCGGTGACGGCCAGGCCAAAGATCGGTTCTGGCGCGTCGATGGAGTGCCCGCCTGCCAGCGGGATGCCCGCCGCGTCGCACACCGAACGCCCGCCGCGTATCACTTCCCGGGCAATTTCCGGCGCCAGTACATTCACCGGCCAGCCCAGAATCGCAATCGCCATCAAGGGATCGCCCCCCATTGCATAGATGTCGCTGATGGCATTGGTGGCGGCAATTCGGCCGAAATCGAAGGGATCGTCGACGATCGGCATGAAAAAGTCCGTGGTCGAGACCACGCCGCGTTCTTCATCGATGGCATACACCGCCGCGTCGTCGCGCGAGGCATTGCCGACCCAAAGCTTCGGGTCGAGGTTCTGCGCCCCGCTGCCGGCCAGGATCACTTCCAGCACCTGGGGAGAAATCTTGCAACCGCATCCAGCGCCGTGGCTGTATTGGGTCAGGCGAATCGGTTCGCTCATAGGGGCACCTCATTGGGTCAATGGGGCCGATTCTAGCAGAGCGAGACCTGCGCAAGGCGTTGCGCGACCATGGACCTTGTGGGAGCGGGCTTGCTCCGGGCGGCGTTCCGACGAAAGCGGTATGCCTGCCACATAGATGCTGGCTGTGCCGACGCCTTCGCGGGCAAGCCCGCTCCCACAGGGGTTGGGTTATGGCAGCAGAATCACCTTGTCGCCACTGCCCTGACTCACTTCGGCATAACGCTCCAGGCCTTCGGCCAATGGCGACTCGAACAACCCTTGGGGCAACGGCAACAGGTCCTGATCGAAAAACCGGCCGAACTGCTCGAGCATCGCCGCACACGCCTGCACCCCGTACAGCAACGAATTGATCCCTACCACGGAGCCACCCTTGCGATACAACGCCAGGGCCGGCAACTGCACGTGACCGTCCAGGGGCGCTGCAATAATCGCGATGCGGCCAAACGCGGCCAGGGCTGGCACCGAAGCCGGCAGCCAGAATCCGGTGGTGTCGAAAATCACGTCGGCACCGCCGGCATAGACGGCATTGACCTGAGCCCCGAGGTCTTCGGGTTTATCCAGTTTAAGGGTCTGATAGCCCTGGCCCTGCAAGTCCTTGACCTGCTCCGGACGCCGCGCGGCCGCCAGCACCCGGGCGCCGCGCACCTTGGCCAGGGCCAGGGCGGCACTGCCGACCGCCCCGCCACCGATGACCAGCAATCGGGTTTCGGCCGTCACCAGGCTGCGTTCCAGCGCATCCCACGCCGTGGTGTACGGCACACCGAGGCTGGCGGCCTGGGCGAAGCTCAGGTGCGTGGGTTTGAGCGCCACGCCATTGGCCGGCAGCTTGACGAACTGCGCATGGGAACCGTCGGCGAAAAAGCCCAGTTCCTTGCCCGTGCCCCAGACTTCCTGACCGATCAGTGCCTGCGGGCCGGCCACGACGACACCGGCAAAATCGCGACCGGGAATCCGCGGCAAGGTGGTGTAGGGAAAACGCCCCAGCACGTTCTTCACATCGCTGGGGTTGAGGCCAGCGGCCTTGATCTCGACCAGCACTTCATCGGCGCCGGGAACGGGGGTAGGCACCTCAACGTAGCGCAAGGCCGAGAGATCACCGGTTTTATCGAATTGCAGAGCTTTCATGGGCGTATCCATCGAGTCAAAGAGGGTTCAGGAAATCCAGCCAGCGACCAGCTCCCGCCCCATCGGCCAGAGCTTTTCGCCGGCGAGCATACCGAGCAGGCCAACCAGCGCGATGGCCGGGGGTGCAGGGGAACGGAAATCCAGGGCGCCGTAGAGCAGACCGACGCCCAGACCGATGGCCAGTGACATGAGGTAGTTCATGGCAGACTCCGGGGGCAATTGAGGTATGCGCCGAGTCTAGAGGGCGACGCCTGCGAGCATCGGCCAAGTGCTTCTGAATTTCGGCCAAAGCATGACGTCGGCGAAATCAGTCCTGGCGTTGCGCCGAGGGAAACTGCGAAGGAGCAACACCCAGCTCGCGACGAAACATGTCACTGAAGCTGCTCGGAGAATAGCCCAGTTCCCGGGCAATCGCGCTGACCGGCACGCCCTGGATCAACCCGGCCAGCGCCGTTGCCAGTTGCACCTGACGCCGCCACTCGGCGAAGCCCATGCCCAAACCGTCCTTGAACAGCCGCGCCAGGGTCCGCACGCTGGCACCGGCGGTTTCTGCGTGTTGTTCGAATGGAATATCCAGCGATGGCGCCGACATGACCGCCTGACACAGGTTCATCAGCCGTCGGTCGGAATCATCCGGCAGCGGGATTTTCAGCAGCGAGCGCCTCGCCCGCTTGAGCTCCAGCAGCGCCAGGCCCACCAACGCGTCGTAATACTCGGGCGGCCCGTCGTTGCCCTGCTCCACCAGACCGACAATCAGTTCGCGTAGCAATCCACCGACCTCGATGACTTGCACGCTGTCATCCAGGGTCGCCGCCAGGGACGGGCGCAAGTAGATATTACGCATTTGCAGATCGGACACCACGCGAATCCCGTGGGGCACGCCGGGTGGCAACCACACCGCCCGCTGCGGCGGCACCACCAGCGCCTCGTGCGGCGTCTCGACCCACATCACCCCGCTCATTGCATACAGCAACTGGCCCCAGACGTGCTCGTGGGGCTCGATGTACAACCCGCGCGGATAGGTGCGAGCCAGCGGTTGCACGGGCACATCGGTGTCACTCAGGTCGGGCGGTGCGGCGAGGGCCATGGTCAATATTCATTGGGGTTCGGGAAGACTCCATGGTAACGAGGCACCGAACTTGTCGCCAGCAACCGCCGCCGTCCTACAATCGGAGTGAATTTTCCTGATGGCACGCAATCCGTTTATGTACAACAGGGAGGAACCGGGATTTTATGAACAGTGCAAAGTTATTCGTCATCGAGTACACCCTCCATGGCGCGCCGAAATCATTCATTATCCGTCTGGACAAAATGGACAACGCGGAAGCCTGGCATTGGGCGAGCTGTGACGCGGGGGTGGGGCGAATCCCCCGTTTTGGACGCGAGAAGGTACAAAAGACCAGCAAGCCGATGGCTGAAAAATTCGGCGTGGAAAACGTCAAGTGGCGTCCGGCTAACTGACGCCTGCCGCTGTCAACATGGGGGGAAGGGAAATGGTCGCGACACCCGTCAGCAGCCCTGCGCAACTGGACTACAGCCTGGACACGCCGGTTGGCCGCATCACCAGGAGCGCCGAGTGCCGGATTGCACTGGAACAGGTCGAAAATGACGCATTTTGCTTTGCAGTACGCGTCTGCGCGCCACTGCCGGAAGACCTGGAGCAAGCGAAGACCCTGGTGCTTCGGGTCGAAGGGCGGCGCTTGCAGGGCAGCGTCCGCCACAGCGAACGCCTGGAGGATGACAGCCTCAGGCTGGAAGTGGAGCCGGACTAGTGGCCTGTACGGTTAATTCGAGTACTCAAATTCGAGTGCCAGGGCTGGTCAGGCAAGGCGCCATGACGAGTCGTAGCTCGCTACGGCGAGGAATGGCAACGCAGCCTGGCAAGTCCTGGCGCCGAAGTTGAGTGCACGAATTAGCCACACAGGCCACTAGGCTCCACTTTGGCATGTACCGTGGTTTTCAGTGGGCACACTTGCAGCCTTGAGAAGCACACTCCTCGCCATGCTCGTGATGCTTGGCGCAGGCTTCACAGCAATAGTGCTTGCCGTGACGCACGATCGGATGTTCGCCCAGCTTGCAGTTACATTTCGGACAGTCGCAGGTGCGTTCGGTCATAGGTTTGACTCCTGTAGGTGATGGTCGTCCGGGCCTCACCAACACGACCCGTAATACCAGTGTAGGAGTTGTGGCGAGGGAGCTTGCTCCCGCTTGAGTGCGTAGCACTCATAGTTTTTTGGGGCCGCTGCGCAGCCCARCGCGAGCAAGCTCGCTCGCCACAAAAGCTTTAATCAGATACGGAACTGTCCGACCAGGCTGCCCAGACGCTGACCGAGGTCGGCCAGGCTGCGGGAGGTTTGCGCACCGAGTTGGGTTTCGTCGGCGACGTTGTCCACGGCCACGGCAATCTGATGCACGCTGCGGTTGATCTCTTCGGCCACGGCGGTCTGTTCTTCGGCGGCACTGGCGATCTGGGCGTTCATCGAATTGATGGTCGCGATCAATTGGGCCATGGTGTCCAGCGAAGCCCCCGCTTCGTTGGCCTGGGCCGAGGTGCCGTCGCCGGCCTCGCTGGAGCGACGCATCGCCTCCACCGCCGACTGGGTGCCGGCCTGCAAGCGGTCGATCATGCCCTGGATTTCCTGGGTGCTGATTTGCGTGCGGCTGGCCAGCGCCCGCACTTCATCGGCCACCACCGCAAAACCGCGCCCGGCCTCGCCGGCACGGGCGGCTTCGATGGCCGCGTTGAGCGCCAGCAGATTGGTCTGCTCGGCAATCGAGCGGATCACCCCGAGCACGCTGACAATCGACGACACGTCTTTTTGCAGGCTATCCAGGGACACTCCGCTGCTGCGGATGTCGTCCACCAGGGCATGGATCTTCTCGATGCTGCCAGCCACCACGCGCTTGGCCGCCTGCCCTTCTTCGTCGGTCTGTTGGGCTGCCACCGCGGCGTTCTGCGCGCTCTTGGCCACTTCCTGGGCGGCGGCCGACATTTCGTTGATCGCCGTGGCCACCTGATCGGTCTCATGGCGCTGACGTTCCATGGCCTGGTCCGAGCGATTGGCCTGGTCGGACACCTGATTCACCAGTCCGGTCAGTTGCGAGGTCATTTCGGTGATCTGACGCACCAGGCCGTGGATCTTGTCGACAAAGCGGTTGAATGAGCCGGCCAGTTCGCCCAGTTCGTCCTGGCTGGTGATGGTCAGGCGACGGGTCAGATCACCCTCGCCTGCCGCGATGTCGTCGAGGCTGGTCTTCATCAAATGCAGCGGACGCAGAATGGTGTTGGCCAGCAACATCCCGGCAGCGGCGATCACCAGCAGCACCACGACCGCCACGCCGACGATACTCAGCACCATGCCTTGCATGCGCTCCTGGACCTTGGCTTCGACCACGGCCACTTGCGCTTCAATGCCGTCGAGGTTGACCGAGGTGCCAACCGCCATGTCCCACTTCGGCAGGTATTCGGTGTAGCCGAGCTTGGGCACCAGCACCTGGGTGTTGCCGGGCAATGGCGAGCTGTATTGCAGATAGTGGCTACCGTCCTTGGCGACTTTCACCAGGTCGCGGTTGACGTAGACACCGTTCGGGTCGCGGTTGTCCTTGAAGCTCTGGCCCACGCCTTCGGGGCTATTGGCCTTGAACAGGCGCACGGTGTTGGAGTCGTAGCCGAAGAAGTAGCCGTCCTTGCCATAGGTGATGCTCGACAGCAGCTTGATCACCTGGGCCCGCGCCGCCTCATCGCCTGGGGCGGYCGCGTCGTAGAGCGGCTTGATCGTGGTCATGGCCACCGCCACGTAGCTTTGCAGGGTCGCCTTGGCATCACTGAGCAGACGCTCGCGGGTCTGCTCGACTTCCTTGCGGGCCTGTTCCTGCAGAATGAACAGCGTGGTCAGGCTGATGATCAGCGCAAACAGCAACACCGGGAGGACGGCAAGGGACAGGACTTTAGCCTTGAGGCTCATGCGCATGACGTTCACTCTTTTTATTTTGTTGGCGTGGGTAAAAGCTTTAACGGCACGCCAGGGCAAAAGTTGAACGCGGTCATCAGGTCCGCAGAAGATCCCTTGTAGGAGCGAGCCTGCTCCGGGCGGCGATCCGACGATAGCGATGGCACAGTCAACATTTGCTTGGCTGACAGACCGCAATCGCGAGCAGGCTCGCTCCTACAGGGTTCCGGGGTTACAACACCATCGCGGCCACCCAGCCAAACACCAGCAGCGGCAGGTTGTAGTGCAGGAAGGTCGGGACCACGGTGTCCCAGATGTGATGGTGCTGGCCATCGATGTTCAGGCCGGAGGTCGGGCCCAGGGTCGAGTCCGAAGCCGGTGAACCGGCGTCGCCCAGGGCACCGGCCGTGCCGACGATGCATACGATCGCCAACGGGCTGAAGCCCAGTTGCACGCACAGCGGCACGAAGATGGCCGCCAGAATCGGCACGGTGGAGAACGAAGAGCCGATGCCCATGGTCACCAGCAACCCCACCAGCAACATCAGCAAGGCGCCGATGCCCTTGCTGTGATCGATGTACGACGCCGACGACTCGACCAGCGTCTGCACCTCACCGGTGGCCTTCATCACTTCGGCAAACCCGGAGGCTGCGATCATGATGAAACCGATCATCGCCATCATTTTCATGCCTTCGGTGAACAAGTCGTCGGTGTCGCGCCATTTGACGATGCCCGATACCGAGAAAATCAGGAAACCGGCCAGTGCACCGATGATCATCGAATCCAGCAACAACTGGATAATGAACGCCGCCGCGATGGCCACGCCGGCTACCATCAGGCTCAGCGGGTTGTATTGCACCGCCACTTGCTCGACCTGTTCGATCTTTGCCAGGTCGTAGACCCGCTTCTTGCGGTAGCTGACAAACGCGATCAGCAGGCCTGCCACCATGCCCAGGGCCGGAATGCCCATGGCGTGGGTGACATTGATGCCGCTGATGTCTACACCGCTGCGGGCGACGTTGGCCAGCAGGATCTCATTCAGGAAGATGTTGCCGAAGCCCACCGGCAGGAACATGTACGGCGTGATCAGGCCGAAGGTCATCACACAGGCGATCAGTCGACGGTCCAGTTGCAGCTTGGTCAGCACATATAGGAGTGGCGGCACCAGCAACGGAATAAAGGCGATATGAATCGGCAGGATGTTCTGCGAGGCGATGGCCACCACCCACAGTAACCCGATCAGCAGCCATTTGACCTGCCCGCCACCGCTGGCGTGCTGGCGGTCGACCATCGCCAGCGCCTTGTCGGCCAGGGCGTGGGCCATGCCGGACTTGGCAATGGCCACGGCGAAAGCACCGAGCAAGGCGTAGGACAACGCCACGGTCGCCCCGCCGCCAAGGCCACTGTTGAAGGCCTTGAGGGTCGCGTCGATACCCAGGCCGCCAGTCAAGCCACCCACCAGTGCACCCACGATCAGCGCGATCACCACGTGCACGCGGGACAGGCTGAGGATCAGCATGATGCCGACCGCGGCAATCACTGCATTCATTTCGTTACCTCGAGACAAACGGAAAGACTCCGTCCGGCAGTCTGCGTGAGCCGCCAGCGGATAAAGGAATGGGTTTTATTAGAGGGCGCGCACTTTGAATGAAGCAGCGGCAAGCTGCAAGCCTCAAGCCGCAAGCTTTTGTGTTTCCCGCTTGCAGCTTGAAGCTCAAGAAAGCTGCTTTCAGGCCGTTACAGTGCAAAGTCTCATATATTCATCGAATAAGGACGTCTCCATGTCGCTCAGACAACTTTCCATTCAATGGAAAATCACCCTGCTGGCCGGGCTGTGCCTGGCGGGCATCGTGACCCTGCTGGTGGGTCTTTCGCTGTACCGCATGGAGCACAGTTCCGAGCTGGTGAAAGCCTCGAGCATGGAGATGCTGACCGAAGCGGCCCAGGCGCGGATCGAGTCCCAGGGCGAAAACCAGGCGCTGGGGATTCGCCAGCAGTTCATGGACGCCTATCAGTACGGCCACGGCTTCTCCCGGCAGGTGCTGTTCCTGYGTGACCAGGCCGAGAAACGCTTTCTCGATGCCTTCGACCTGCGCGAGGACCTGACCCGCCAGGTCAAGTCGGCCTTGCAGGCCAACCCGGAGCTGCTCGGCCTGTCCCTGGTGTTCGAACCCAATGGGCTGGACGGCAAGGACGAACTGTTCACCGGCCAAGCCGAACTGGGCAGCAACGAAAAGGGCCGTTTCGCCCTCTACTGGTCGCAGCCGACACCGGGCAAAGTGACGTCCATGGCGCTGCCGGAAAAGGACATGGCCGACACCAGCACCGGCCCCAGCGGCGAAGCGGCCAACGCCTGGTTCACCTGCCCGCGCGCCACGCTCAAGCCGTGCGTGATCGAACCCTACTTCTATGAGATCGACGGCCAGAACGTGCTGATGACCAGCATCGTTTTCCCGCTGATGGTCAACGGCAAGGTCATCGCCTCGCTGTCGGTGGACATCAACCTCAACAGCCTGCAAGCGGTCAGCCTGGGCGCGAGCAAGAAACTCTATGACGGCCAGACCAGCGTCAGCATCATCAGCCCGGCCGGCCTGCTCGCCGGCTACAGCCCGGACGCCAGCAAACTCAGCCAGCGCCTGGATGCCGTGGACAAGACCAGCGGTGCCGAACTGCTGCGCATGCTCGCCGCCAGCAGCAAAACCACCAGCCTGCACGGCAATCAGCAACTGAAAGTGCTGGCTCCGTTCCAGCCGATTCCCGGCGGCAAGTCCTGGGGCGTGTTGCTCGACGTGCCGGAGAAAGTCCTGGTCGGCCCGGCCGAAGCCCTGAAAAAGCAACTGGATGACAGCAACACCGCCGGTACGCTGGTCGAACTCGGCCTGGGGGGACTCGCCGCACTGCTTGGCCTTGTTCTGGTGTGGCTGATGGCCCGCAGCGTGACCAAACCGATCCTCGGCGTGGCGCACATGCTCGAAGACATCGCCAGCGGCGAAGGTGACCTGACCCGTCGTCTGGCCTACGACAAAAAAGATGAACTGGGCCAGTTGGCCGGCTGGTTCAACCGTTTCCTCGACAAGCTGCAACCGATCATTGCCGAAGTGAAACGCTCGGTGCAGGACGCCCGCAGCACGGCGGACCAGTCGTCCGCCATCGCCACCCAGACCAGCGCCGGCATGGAGCAACAATATCGGCAGGTAGATCAGGTGGCGACCGCGTCCCATGAAATGAGCGCCACCGCCCAGGATGTCGCCCGCAGTGCCGCGCAAGCGGCCCATGCCGCGCGGGATGCCGATCAGGCGACCCGTCAGGGTTTGACCGTGATCGACCGCACCACCGCCAGCATCGACAACCTCGCCGCCGACATGAGCGCGGCCATGGTTCAGGTCGAAGGCCTGGCAGCCAATAGCGAGAAGATCGGCACGGTGCTGGAAGTGATCCGTGCAATTGCCGAGCAGACCAACCTGCTGGCCCTCAACGCCGCGATCGAAGCGGCCCGTGCCGGTGAAGCCGGACGCGGTTTTGCCGTGGTGGCCGATGAAGTGCGCAACCTGGCGCGGCGTACCCAGGAGTCTGTCGAAGAAACCCGCCTGGTGATCGAACAACTGCAAAGCGGCACCCAGGAGGTAGTGGGTTCAATGAACAACAGCCATCGACAGGCCCAGGGCAGCGTCGAGCAGGTTGGCCAGGCCGTGACGGCGCTGCGCCAGATCGGTGACGCAGTGACCGTGATCAACGACATGAACATGCAGATCGCCAGTGCCGCCGAAGAGCAAAGCGCGGTGGCCGAGGAGATCAACAACAACGTGGCGACCATTCGCGACGTGACCGAGTCGCTGTCGGGCCAGGCCAATGAATCGGCGCGGGTCAGCCAGTCGCTCAACAGCCTGGCGAACCAGCAGCAGAGTCTGATGGATCAGTTCCGCGTTTAAACCCCGCAAAATCCCCCTGTGGGAGCGAGCTTGCTCGCGATGGTGTGTCAGCTACCTTGTTGTCGGCTGACACACCATCGCGAGCAGGCTCGCTCCTACAGGTTTTGTGCCAGTCATCTCCCCCTCTTTCAACCTAAGGTGTAGTGGCGAGTGGATATCTGCCGCAAGGTGATTATGCTTCTAGGAACCTTGCAGCGTTTCAAGGCGTCAACCTGTATGCAAGACCCGTAATCCGATGACATCAGTCCCAGGGCCTGGGTAGGGTAAGTGTTGGTGGGAACTCCGGCCTACAACAAGAGCAAGACGGAGAAAACTCATGGCAGCAATCGACAATGCAACCACGGGCAGCGCGCCCCACCACGGGATCACCAGGGAGGAGCGCAAGGTCATCTTCGCCTCGTCCCTGGGCACCGTGTTCGAATGGTACGACTTTTACCTGTATGGCTCCCTCGCGGCGATCATCGCCAAGCACTTCTTCGCCGGTGTCAACGAAACGACTTCCTTCATCTTCGCCCTGCTCGCCTTCGCCGCAGGCTTCGCCGTTCGCCCCTTCGGCGCCATCGTGTTCGGTCGGCTGGGCGACATGATCGGACGCAAACACACTTTCCTCATTACCATCGTGATCATGGGCGTCTCCACGGCCGTGGTGGGTTTGCTGCCGGGCTACGCGACCATCGGCGTAGCCGCGCCGATCATCCTGATCAGCCTGCGCCTGCTGCAAGGCCTGGCGCTGGGCGGTGAGTACGGCGGCGCAGCTACCTATGTGGCCGAACATGCACCCAAGGGCAAACGCGGCTATTTCACCTCGTGGATTCAGACGACAGCCACCCTCGGCCTGTTTCTGTCACTGCTGGTGATCCTCGCCTGCCGTACCGTGCTGGGCACTGAAGCCTTCGAGGCCTGGGGCTGGCGGATTCCATTCCTGCTGTCGATCCTGTTGTTGATTGTCTCGGTGTACATCCGCCTGCAGCTCAGCGAGTCGCCGGTGTTCCAGAAAATGAAAGCCGAAGGCAAGTCCTCCAAGGCACCATTGACCGAATCCTTCGCCCGTTGGGACAACCTCAAGATCGTGATCATGGCCCTGTTCGGTGGCACCGCCGGCCAGGCCGTGGTCTGGTACACTGGGCAATTCTATGCGCTGTTCTTCCTGCTGCAGACGCTGAAGATCGACCCGCAGACCGCCAACTTGCTGATTGCCGGCTCGCTGCTGATCGGCACACCGTTCTTCGTCATATTCGGCAGCCTGTCCGACCGCCTCGGTCGCAAGGGCATCATCATGGCCGGCTGCATTATCGCGGCACTGACCTACTTCCCGATCTTCCACGCGTTGACCCAATACGGTAACCCCGACGTGTTCATTGCACAGGAGAAAAACCCGGTCTCGGTAATCGCCAATCCCGGCCAGTGCTCGTTCCAGTTCGACCCGGTGGGCAAGGCCAAATTCACCAGCTCCTGTGACCTGGCCAAGACCGTGCTGGCCAAAAGGGCCATCCCCTATAAGAACGTGAACGCCGAGCCGGGCGCCGTTGCGCAAGTGCGCATTGGCGACAAAGTGATCGAGAGCTTCGAGGGCACCGGCATGCCGGCCGCTGACTTCAAGGCCAAAAACGACGCCTTTACCGCCACCCTGGCCACCGCCCTCAAGGACGCCGGGTACCCCGAGAAAGCCGACCCGGCCAAGACCAACTACCCGATGGTGTTGCTACTGCTGACCATCCTGGTGATCTACGTGACCATGGTCTACGGCCCGATTGCCGCGTGGTTGGTGGAATTGTTCCCGGCGCGCATCCGCTACACCTCGATGTCGTTGCCCTACCACATCGGCAACGGCTGGTTCGGCGGCTTCCTGCCGACGGTGGCGTTCGCCATGGTGGCGGCCACGGGTGATATCTACTACGGGCTGTGGTATCCGATCGTCATCGCGGTGATGACGGCCATCCTGGGAATTTTCTTCATGCCGGAAACCAAGGATCGGGAGATTCATCACACCTGAAACTGTCCCCCCCACAATCCCTGTGGGAGCGAGCCTGCTCGCGATAGCGTCAGCACATTCAACATCAATGTGACAGACAGATCGCCATCGCGAGCAGGCTCGCTCCTACAGGGGGACTTTCAGTGTCTGGGTAATTCGATGACGACCTTCAGCCCGCCCCACTCGCTTGCTAGCAACGACAGTTTCCCGCCCCAGCTATCGACGATGTCGCGCACGATGCCAAGTCCCAGGCCATGCCCATGGGTTTGCTCGTCCAGCCGCGTTCCTCGGCTGAACACCTGATCACGGCGGTCTTCGGGAATGCCCGGGCCGTCGTCCTCGACGCTGAGCTCGAATCCCTCAGCGGTCTCGACAATACTCAGCCGGATTTCCGTGTCCGCCCATTTGCAGGCGTTGTCCAGCAAATTGCCCAGCAGCTCCAGCAGGTCTTCGCGATCCCAGGGCAACTGCAAACCGGCCGGAGCGCGGTAGCTCAGCGCCAGGTGTTCGCCATGAATCATGTTCAGGGTTGCCAGCAATCCGGGGAGTTCGGCGTCGCAATCGAACAATGCACCCGGCAACGCATCGCCGGACAAGCGCGCACGATTGAGTTCGCGATTGAGCCGTTGCTCGACCTGTTGCAATTGTTCCTTGAGGGTTTTGCGCAATTGCGGGTGCGCGTCGAGTTGCTCGTTTGAAGCCAGGCTCAACAGCACCGCCAGCGGTGTCTTCAGGGCATGGCCGAGATTGCCCAGCGCGTTGCGCGAACGCTTGAGGCTGTCTTCGGTGTGGGCCAGCAGGTGGTTGATCTGCGCCACCAGCGGCTCCAGTTCCACCGGCACCTGATCGTCGAGTTGCGAGCGCTGGCCCTGTTGCAACTGCGCGATCTGCTCGCGGGCCTGTTCCAGCGGACGCAAGGCGCGGCGCACGGTAATCCGTTGCAGCAGCAGAATCAGCAGCAGCCCGGTCAAACCAAGGCCCAACCCGAGCTGTTGCATGCGCCGGAAGCTTTCGCGTATCGGCGTGTAATCCTCGGCGACGCTGATGGAGATCGGCAACCCCGAACGTCGATAGTCCGTACGCAGCACCAGCAACTGTTGCCCTTCCGGCCCCAGTTGCAGGTTGCCGTGCAGGCCGGGGTGATCGAGCGCCGGCAGTTCCTGATCCCATAACGAACGGGAACGCCAATGCCCGTCAGCAAAATCGATGCGGAAGTAATGCCCGGAAAACGGCCGCTGATAGGCCGGTGACAGGCGTCGTTCATCCAGTTGCAAGCCTTGCGGCCCGCGCACCAGTGCCGCCAGCAGGCTCTCGCTGTCATTGCGCAACCCGGCTTCGAGGTAGCGTTGCAAACCCATTTCGAACAGCCACAGGCTGGTTTGCGCCAGCACCAGGCCAACGACCACCATCACGCTGATCAGGCCCAGGCTCAGGCGGCGCTGGATCGATCTCACCGGGCTTGCCCGCCGAACAGGTAACCCTGGCCGCGACGGGTTTCGATCACGCTTTTGCCGAGCTTGCGGCGCAAGTGGTTGACGTGGACTTCCAGCACATTGGAATCGCGCTCGGTTTCACCGTCGTAGAGGTGTTCGGCGAGGTGGCTTTTGGAGAGGATCTGCTCGGGGTGCAACATGAAATAACGCAACAGGCGAAACTCCGCAGCGGTCAGCTGAATGTCCGCACCGTCGCGGGCAACACACTGGCGACCTTCATCCAGATGCAGCCCGGCGGCCTGGAGCGTCGGCTGGTTGGCCTGGCCATGGGAGCGGCGCAGCAACGCCTGGATGCGCAAATACAATTCTTCGGGATGGAATGGCTTGGTCAGGTAATCGTCAGCGCCGGCCTTGAGGCCTTCGATACGCTCGGCCCAGGAACCACGGGCCGTCAGGATCAGCACCGGCGTGGCCAGGCCCGCCGCGCGCCATTGCGCCAGCACCTCAAGCCCCGGCACGCCAGGCAAACCGAGGTCGAGGATGATCAGGTCATAAGGTTCAGTACTGCCCTGATGCACCGCGTCGCGACCGTCAGCCAGCCAGTCCACCGCGTACCCCTGGCGGTTGAGCCCGGCCAGCAGTTCGTCGGCCAGGGGCACATGGTCTTCCACCAACAGCAAACGCATGGATCAGTCTTCCTTGTCTTTCAGTAAACGGCCGGTGGTGGCTTCGATGTCCAGTTCGCGGACTACGCCTTCAGGGGTCAGCAGCTCGACTTCATAAATGTAGACGTCATGTTTTTCTTCGAGCCCGGCTTCCAGCAGTTTCGCGCCGGGGTAGCGATCCATCGCCTGCTGCAGCAGTTGCTCCAGCGGCAGGATCACGCCCTGTTGACGCAGGCGCAGGGCTTCATTCTGATCCAGGTCACGGGCCATCACCACCGAGCAAAATGCCAGAAGCACCAGCGCCATCCAGCTGCCGATGCATCGATTGAATAAAAACACCTTCATTACCAATCCTGATGTTCCTTGAGAACCTGCCCGCTGACCGGGTCTAATTCCAGAGCCCGGTCGATACCCTGCTGCCGATCACGGGATACCTTGCCAGTGCGAGTGGTGTGAGCTTCTCGAAAGCCACAATGGTACCAGCGTTGCGTCGGGGTCCAGGCGAGCCACCTTAACCGGCTGAACTTAATTGAAGCTGAATTGCCATCATCGACAACACCCCCCCTCTGTGGGAGCGAGCCTGCTCGCGAAGGCGGCGGTACACCCAACACAGCGGTGACTGACACACTGCTTTCGCGAACAGGCTCGCTCCCACATAATCTGTCCGCTTGCCACACTTCGAGACCGCAATGACCGCCATCCACATCAAGTTCCCCTCCCTGACCCTCAAGGCCGGTCCACGCGCCTTTGCGCGCATCCGGGACAACGGCTTGAACGCCGCCGACGTCGGCACCCTCCCGGGCGCGGCTGGCGGTCCGAAGGCACTGGGGATTCAGGGGCTGGACCTGGCGCTGTTCGGCGAGTGGCTGCCGGCAGCACCGCGGGAACGCTCGCTGATTGGTGCATCGGTGGGGTCCTGGCGCTTCGCCAGCGCCTGCCTGCCGGATGCCGCCGAGGGCATCCGGCGTCTCGGGCAGCTGTACACCGAGCAGAATTTTGCCAAGGGCGTGACCATGGCGCAGATCAGCCAGAGCTCCCAGCGCATGCTCAATGAGCTGCTCGACGGTCGCGATGCCTCGATCCTCGGCAACAGCGATTACCGCCTGAACATCATGGTGGTCAAAAGCCACGGCCTGCTGGCCGACGATCATCGCGCTCGCCTCGGGCTGGGCCTGTCCTCGGTCATCGCCGACAACCTGCGCGGCCGGGCGCGGCTGGCCCGGCACTTCGAGCGCCTGATCATCCACGACCCGCGCCTGGCGCCGCCGGTCCACGCCTTGAACGACTTCCCGTCGCGCTTCGTCGCCCTCAATGCCGGCAATCTGCGCCAGGCCCTGCTGGCTTCGGGCTCGATCCCGATGGTGATGGAAGGCGTGCGCGACCTGCCGGGCGCCGGTGCCGGAACCTATCGCGACGGCGGCCTGCTGGACTATCACCTGGACCTGCCTTACAGCGGCAACGACATCGTGCTCTACCCGCACTTCACCGACCGGGTGATTCCCGGCTGGTTCGACAAGACCCTGCCGTGGCGCCGCGCCTGCCCGACTCGCTTGCAAAACGTGCTGCTGCTGGCACCGTCAAAGGACTACCTGGCGCGCCTGCCCTACGGCAAACTGCCAGACCGTAACGACTTCAAGCGCTTCATGGGCGACGCCCCGAGCCGGCAGAAATACTGGCGCACGACCATGGAGGAAAGCCGCCGCATGGGCGACGAATTCCTCGAACTGGCCGCCAACGGTCGCCTCGGCGAGCGCTTGCTGACCCTTTAGTCAGGACAAACTGTTAAACTCGCCCCCTGCCCGAATCGCTGCGGCGAACGCCACCTGAACAGAGCTGAAAAACTGTGGAAATCTTCAAGGAATTTACTTTCGAATCCGCCCACCGCCTGCCCCACGTACCGGACGGCCACAAGTGCGGGCGCCTGCACGGTCACTCGTTCAAAGTGGCAATCCACCTGAGCGGCGACCTGGACCCGCACACCGGCTGGATCCGCGACTTCTCGGAGATCAAGGCGATCTTCAAGCCGCTGTACGAGCGTCTCGACCATAACTATTTGAATGACATTCCCGGGCTGGAGAATCCAACCAGTGAAGTGTTGGCCAAATTCATCTGGAATGAAATGAAGCCGCTGTTGCCGGAACTCAGTGCGATTCGCATCCACGAAACCTGCACCAGCGGTTGCATCTATCGCGGTGAATGACAGCCCCCCCGTGTAGGAGTGAGCCTGCTCGCGATGACGGCAGCACATCCAACATCGATGTGTCTGACCCACCGCTATCGCGAGCAGGCTCGCTCCCACAGGGATATGCGTTGCGTCAGTGACATGGAAAACAGCCTTCATCGGCTGTTTTTTTATGCCTGTGCTTTTTGCCTCGCCCCCGCCAAGAGGACAAGCCCCACATTTGAACTGTAGTGATCAATGTCACTGGCAGGAGTTGCCACCACCGAGCTAACGTAGAGGTATTGCCTAAACGATTCGATAAAAGGATCTGCCTGATGCACATCATCAACGCCCGTCTGCGCAACCAGGAAGGCCTGCATGAGTTGTACCTGGAAAACGGTCTGATCAGCAGCATCGGCCGCCAGATCGAAGCCCCGACCCTGGGCCCTGACGATCTGGACGCCGGTGGCAAACTGGTGGTGCCACCCTTTGTCGAGCCGCACATCCACCTCGACGCGACCCTGACCGCCGGCGAGCCGCGCTGGAACATGAGCGGTACGCTGTTCGAAGGCATCGAGTGCTGGGGCGAGCGCAAGGCGAGCATCACTCTGGAGGACACCAAGACCCGGGCGAAGAAAACCATTCAGACCCTCGCCGCCCACGGCATCCAGCATGTGCGCACCCACGTCGATGTCACCGACCCGCAACTGACCGCACTCAAGGCCATGCTCGAAGTGCGCGAGGAAAGTCGGCACCTGGTCGACCTGCAAATCGTCGCGTTCCCCCAGGAAGGCATCGAGTCCTACCGCAATGGTCGCCAATTGATGGAAGAAGCCATCCGCATGGGCGCGGACGTGGTGGGTGGCATTCCGCATTTCGAATACACCCGCGATCAGGGCGTCAGCTCGGTGAAGTTCCTGATGGACCTGGCCGAACGCAGCGGTTGCCTGGTGGACGTGCATTGCGACGAAACCGACGACCCGCATTCGCGCTTCCTCGAAGTGCTGGCCGAAGAGGCCCGCAGCCGCGACATGGGCTCGCGGGTCACAGCCAGCCACACCACGGCCATGGGCTCCTACGACAACGCCTACTGCGCCAAACTGTTTCGCTTGCTCGGGCATTCGGGGATCAGTTTTGTCTCCTGCCCCACTGAAAGCATCCACCTGCAGGGTCGCTTCGACAATTTCCCGAAACGCCGGGGCGTGACCCGGGTCAACGAGTTGCTGGAAGCGGGCATGAACGTGTGCTTCGGCCAGGATTCGATCGTCGACCCCTGGTATCCACTGGGCAATGGCAACATTCTACGGGTGCTCGAAGCCGGGCTGCATATCTGCCACATGCTCGGTTATCGCAACCTGCAAAGCGCGCTGGATCTGGTGACCGACAATAGCGCCAAAGCCATGAACCTCGGCGATCGCTACGGCCTGGAGCGCGGGCGGCCGGCGAACCTGCTGATTCTGTCGGCGGAGAGTGATTACGAGGTGATCCGCAGCCAGGGGTTGCCGCTGTACTCGGTGCGCGATGGCAAGGTGTTGATGAAGCGGACGATGCCGGTGGTGGAGTTCGCTGGTCTGAATTGAGTTTGGTGCTGACTGATCTGACCTCTTCGCGAGCAAGCCCGCTCCCACATTAGATTTGTGTCGTTCACAAAACCCTGTGGGAGCGGGCTTGCTCGCGAAGGCTATTTTGAAGTCAATCGATCAACCGAGCCGTACCAAACAGGCTGACCCGCCTCAATTCCCCCTGCTCCTCTTCCAGCAAGATAGGCGCAGTACCACCCGGCATCGTCACCTTGACCTCCCCGGCGCGGACCCAACCTGCCCGCCAAGCCGCGCAGGCCACCGCACTGGCGCTGGTCCCCGACGACGCCGTCGGCCCCTCGCCCCGCTCGAACACTCGCGCAGCGATATGCCCTTCGGACAAGCGCATCGCCCATTGCAGATTGATCCCCGCCGGACAAGGTTTACCTGCACCGACCGGCATGGCGTAGGCGATTCGCATCAACCCGTCACCCAGCGCCGGTTCACGCATCTGCTCGTTGCTCGGCAGATCGTCGGCGTTTTCGACAAGCGTCACGCAATGGGGATTACCGACCCGCGCGAACTGGCTGCGCGACCATGCGACATTGAGTGCCGACAATTGTTCAACATGGCTGAGTTCACGACCGTTGAACACCGCAGCTTCGACCCCGTGAGCACTGACCGCTGCCGGCCCGAATCCCGGCTGGCCCAAGTCGAGCCAGAATCCGCTCACGCCATCGACCTGCGCGGATTGCACTGAGGTCTGCCCCGGCGAAGGCGTGTCGGACTTGTCGTGATGAACCCTGAGCAGACAGGCTTCGTCTCGAGGTAAAAGCCCTTGGTCGCTCAACGCCTGGGAAAAAATCGTCAGACCGTTGCCGCTGCGCTCGGCCAGGGTGCCGTCGGTGTTGACGATCAACAGATCAAAGGGTGGCGACGACTGAAAGGGTCCGACCAGCAAACCGTCGCTGCGATGCTCCTTGCTGCCGGACGGTTGCGTGCCAGGAACCCAGCTACAGCAAGCCTCAATGGCGGCCAGCGCCCAGGTTTCGAGGGTTTGCGCTGCCTGGCTGGCCTGCCCGGGCAGGTCGATACCCATGCGGCGCAGTTCTTCGGGCGCTACCACGATGTAAATATTGCCCCGTGCATCGTACCTCTGCGCCATGGCGCCCTCCGCGTGTCATTGGAATGGCTCAACATATCGCGAAAAACACCGGCGCTGTGTAACGATGTCGCGTTGATTGCCCCGTAAACTTTCCGGGCATTGATCGAACCCTCGCCGGTCGATCACTGTCCGTTGAGGACGTGACGTTTTTTGCCAGGGATTGATATGACCAGCCTCAACAACCAAACCACCTTCGTTCCCGGACGTCTGGAACAGATGTCCACGCGTATCGCCTTTTTCATCGCCGGGTTCGGCATCGCCGCGTGGGCACCGCTGGTGCCTTATGCCAAGGCCCGGGCCGGGCTGGATGAAGGCACCCTGGGTCTGTTGCTGTTATGCCTGGGGGTGGGCTCGATCCTGGCGATGCCTTTGGCCGGGATCCTGGCCACGCGTTTCGGCTGCCGGCGGGTGACGACCGGCGGAACGTTGCTGATCTGTGCCGCCCTGCCGCTGCTGGCGACGGTGTCGTCGATTCCGGCCTTGATCGCTGCCTTGTTCATGTTCGGCGCGGGTCTCGGCACGGTGGATTCGACGGTCAACCTGCAAGCGGTGATCGTCGAGCGCGCCAGCGGCAAAAACATGATGTCGGGCTTCCATGGCCTGTTCAGCCTGGGCGGGATTGTCGGCGCGGCGGGCGTCAGCGGGTTGCTTGGCCTGGGTATTTCTCCACTGGGAGCCACACTGGTGGTGATCGTGATGCTGCTGATCGCGCTGGCCAGGGCCGTGCCGCATCTGTTGCCCTACGGCAGTGAGAGTTCAGGGCCGGCGTTCGCGGTGCCCCATGGCATTGTCCTGTTCATTGGCGGGATGTGCTTCATCGTGTTTCTCGCCGAAGGCGCGGCGCTGGACTGGAGCGCGGTGTTCCTGGCGCAGGAACGTGGCATCGACACGGCGTATGCGGGGCTCGGTTATGCGGCGTTTGCCTTGACCATGACCGCCGGGCGTTTGACCGGTGACAAAATCGTACGGCGGTTGGGCGCGACACGGGTGATTGTGTTCGGTGGGCTGACGGCCGCCGCAGGCTTGTTTCTGGCGACGTTCGCGCCAGATTGGGAAGCCGCGCTGGTGGGGTATGCGCTGTTGGGTGCTGGTTGCTCGAACATTGTGCCGGTGTTGTACACCGCTGTGGGCAAACAGACCGTCATGCCCGAAAGCATCGCCGTGCCGGCCATTACCACCCTGGGTTATGCGGGCATCCTGGCAGGCCCTGCTGTCATCGGCTTCATCGCCCATGGCAGCAGCTTGAGTTTTGCCTTTGCCTTGATGGCGGTGTTGCTGGTGGCAGTGGCCGTTGGCGGGAGAGTGTTGAAGGTCTGAAAAGCCTCGCGAGCAGGCTCGCTCCCACAGGATTTGTGTCGTACACATAATTTGTGAACGATGCGGTCATTGTGGGAGCGAGCTTGCTCGCGATGAATTCACCTCGGTCTATCAGAACCCGACACTGGCCTGCACAAAGAACGTGCGCGGCGCACCAACGTACATGCCCGAGTTGTTGTCGCTGGAACGGGTGAAGTACTGCTTGTCGAAGATGTTTTTCACCCCCGCGCCCAGTTTCAGGTTCGACACCTGCGGGCCGAAGTCATAGCCGCCACGCATGTTCCAGGTCACGTAACCCGGGATGTCACCGAACTGGCCGTCGGCGGTGCCTTCGGTGATGTAGTTGCCGTTGAAGCTGCCATCGGCGTTCACCCCAGTGCCCGGCGAGCGCTGTTTGGACTGGGCGAACGCATCGAGGTTCCAGGTCCAGCGGTTGATGTCGTAGCGCAGGCCGGCAGTGGCCACCTGACGGGAGTAGAACGGCAGGTCACGGCCCTTGAAGCCCGGGATATCACCTTCGTTGGTGGCACGGGTGTAGGTAAAGCCGGCGTTGGCGGTCAGGCCGTCAAGGCGTGGGTCCAGCGCGGCCAAATCGTAGTGCACCGACGTTTCGATGCCCTGGTGCTTGGTCGCGCCGAGGTTGGTCCAGCCCACGTCATTGCTGATGTATTGCAGTTCGTCATCGAAGTCGATGTAGAACAGCGTCACCTCACCGCCCCACACGTCATCGTTGTAGCGCGTACCGATTTCGTAAGTCTTGGCCTTTTCCGGCTGCAGGCCGTTGGCGGTGTTGTCGCCAATACCACCCTGCCCCAACTGGAAGTACTGCAGCGCGCCGAACGAGGTTTCGTAGTTGGCGAACAGTTTCCAGGCATCGGACATGTGATACATCACGCTCAGGGCCGGCAGCGGCTCATTGCTCTCGATGCTGCGTTTTTTCTCCGGCACCCGTTTACCGGCGTTATCGAGCACCGGGCGGTCGTGCCAGTCGGTGCTGATGTGCTCGAAGCGAATACCCGGGGTGACGGTCCAGTTGCCGACGTCGATCTTGTTGTCGACGTAGACCGAATTGGCCTCGGTTCCACCGGTGCGGTCCTGATAGACATGGCCGTCCGCCCCCGGACGCACGACTGGCTGGTTGTTGACCAGCGCCACGCGGCTGGCCTCTTCGTGCATGGCCTCTTTCAGGTAGCGATAACCGACGCTGACCTCCTGGGTAGTCGGGCCCACATCAAACACATGGGACACCCGTGGTTCGATACCGAAGGTGTAGTAGCTGCGCGGATAGGAGTTAAGTGTGCTCAGGTCGCGCGAGGCGATGGTGCTGCCACGAAAACTGTCGGTGTAGTAAGTCAGCACTTCGGCCTGAGTGCGATCGTCGATCTGCCGCGCCCACTTGAACGACACATCCTTGCGGCGGCCGCTGAAGTTGTCGAAGTCGCGCACGGACTGGAACGGGTCGGCGTCGAATTGCGCCTGGTTCAGGCCGCCGGGCATGTCGGCCTTGGCGTCGTAGTAGTGGAAATTGAGGCTGAAATCGTCGACATCGGTCGGTGCCCAATGGGTCTTGAGGATCACGTCGTCGATGTCGTTGCCGTTGTTGCTTTCACGGTAACCGTTGCCGTTCACGCCGGAGTACAACAGCGCCACGCCCATGCCGTTGTCGGCGGTACCGCCCATGAACGCCGTGTCGATGTGCTTCCAGCCGCCGTGCTGCGAGGTTTCCAGGGTGGTGCCGATTTCCGCGGAGGCTTTTTCCGGGATCGCGCGGGTCACGAAATTGATCACGCCGCCGACGTTCTGCGGTCCGTAGCGTACGGAACCGGCACCGCGCACCACATCGATGCTGTCGAGGTTGCCAGAGGAAATCGGCGCCATGGACAGTTGCGGCTGACCGTAGGGCGCAAAGGCCGCCGGGATGCCGTCGATCAGCACGGTGGAGCGTGGCGACAGGCGCGAGGTCAGGCCGCGCACGCCGACGTTGAGGGAAATGTCGCTGCCACCGGTGCCGTTGGCATCTTGCACTTGCACACCAGGAACGCGCTTCAACACGTCACCGACGTTCATCGCACCCTGCTCGACCATGGCTTCGCGGCGGACCACGGTTCGTGCACCGGGGTGGTTCTGCACCAAGGCGGCATCGGCGTCATCGAGCCAGTCGCCGACCACCTTGATGTCGGTCACGCCCAGTTCCAATGGACCGTTTGCCGCCGAAGTCGGCGCCGGCATCAACGTCACCGAACCTTCATCGATCTGGTATTGCAGGCCGCTGCCTTGCAACAACTGGCGCAGTGCGTCTTCCGCAGACAGGTTGCCATCCACCGCCGGGGCCTGTTTGCCAGCGACCAGTTCAGGGCTGAAGAACACCTGAAGCGAGGTTTGCTGGCCCAACTGACTCAAGGCCTGCCCCAAGGGTTGCGCCGGGATGTGGATGCCGTCGGCAGCAAAGGCCTGGGGCAGCGCAACGTTGACCGCCAGCGCGAGGGCCAGCGACAACCAGGGGAGATTGTTGTTTTTAGCGGTGGAGTTTTTCACGTCGAACGTAGTCCTGTGGATCGCAAGAGTATGCGCTTGTTAATGCAAACCAGTTGCAGTTGAACAGGAAGACGATGAACTCGAAAAAAACCTGAATTTTATTTTGAAATTATTTCCTGGCTACCGTCGCCAAGGGTGCGCACGGCCACCGGCAGGATGTTTGGCAAGGCCTTGAGCAGCGCATCGGTGTTGTCGGACTTGAACACACTGGTCAGGCGCAGATTGCCCACCGCCGTGTTGCCGACCTTCAGCGGTTTCTCCCGATAGCGCGAGACCTGCTCCGCGACATCGGCCAGGCTGACGTTGTTGAACACCAGTTTGCCGCTGCGCCAGGCGGTCATTTCCGCCGGGTTGACTGCATAGGCAGCCGCAACCTTGCCCTGGGCATCGACATGGGTGCCAAGGCCTGCTGTCAGACTGATGAAATCGTTGTCGGCGGCGTCGCGCCCTTGAACCTTGACAGTGCCCTGCTCCACCACGACCCGGGTTTCGCTGGCGCCATGGCGCACATCGAAACGTGTGCCGGTCACCGTGACCTTACCGCTGCCCGCCTCGACCACGAAAGGGCGGCTGGTGTCGTGTTCGACGCTGAACATCGCTTCGCCTGCGCTCAATTCGACGTTGCGGCGATCCTTTTCAAACCGCACTTGTATCCGGCTGCGGCTGTCCAGGTCGACCACCGAGCCGTCCGGCAGCACCACAAGGCGGCGCTCATTCAGGGCCGTTGAAAATTCGGCGGTGTAAGGCGCCGGATGATTCAGGCCGCTGAACAAACCCAGGCCGAGCGCCACGGCCAGCACACTGGCAGCCACCGCGTAACGCAGCACGGGACGACGTTTTTTCAGCACTGGCGGTGTTTCGCACAAGGCACGCAAGCGCGCCGCCGGCACCAGGTCGGCGGCGCTCCACAACCCCTTGAGAACCTCGAATTCGTTGCGGTGTTGAGGGTGTTCGTCCAGCCAGGCCTGAAACTGGCGACGCACCGCGACATCGGCGACAGGCTCCTGCAAACGCACAAACCACTGCGCCGCGTCATCGCGAACCGTTGTTTGCCCGCACGCGCAATCACGAGTATCCATCATGGAAGTTCCTGTCTGGCTGGGGAGGAGATGGCGCAGCCGATCATGACTGCGACCCGTCCAGGCGATCGCGCAGATGCCGAAGCGTGCGGATCATATACTTTTCCACCATGTTCTTGGACAGTCCCAGGCGTTCGGCGATTTCTGCCTGGGTCAGGCCCTCGATTTTCTGCCAGACAAACACCTTGCGGCAGTTGACCGGCAGCTCGGTGAGCGCCCGTTCGATGGAATCAGCCAACTGGATCGCGTGCATGAAATGCTCCGGGTCGCCGGTCGGCGACTCACTGAGATCGATCGCCTCGGACTCCATGGCGCCCCGCCGGTCCTCACGCCGATAGCCATCCACGGCGATGTTGCGCGCGGTCTGGTGCAAATACGCCCGGGGCTGTTCCACCACCGCCGAATCGGACTCAAGCACCCGCACGAAGGTATCGTGGGCCAGGTCCTCAGCCTGCTGACGATTTCTCAGGCGACGGGTCCAGGTGCCAACCAACTCTTCGTAGTGCTCGAAAAAGCCGTGTCTGCGGGGCAGCTTGAGGGTCATTGCGGTGTGCTGTGGAGACGGGGCGTGAATAGTAATGCTTCCTATTAACCAGAAGCAATGGTTTGCGCCCCCCTGGTCGATCACCTTGCCTGCCTGCCATTGTGCAATTCGTCAGGAACGCTGGATTGCGGCACAGAACCAAAGAAAAACGCCGACGTTGAACCTCAACAGCCCTCAAAAAACCCAAAGTCAAAAGATCGCAGCCTGCGGCGCGCCTACTGACTCACCACAATCTTCCCGATCATCTGCGGGTGCAACGCACAAAAATACTCGAACTCCCCCGGCGTGTTGAACACCCAGGAATAACTGTCACCAGTATCCAGCGCCCCGGAGCGAAACACCTTGTGGGTTTCCGCCACCGTGTGCGGGATCTCGTCGTCGTTAACCCACGTCACTTTGGTACCCACGGCCACCTCCAGATCCTTGGGCCCGAACATGAATTCCTTGATATCGATTTTCACCTCCTGAGCCCACACCGGCATCGATACCATCAGGCAGGCAACGGCCAACAATCGCATTTTCATTGCGCCTCCCCCCTAAACCAGTGTCGAATCGATCAACGCCAGCGGGTGCTCACTCTGGGTCGCTCGCACATCGGTGATCCCCAGATAATTGCGCAACTGATCAGCCGCTACCGTCATCGGCCCCGGTGTCGGCGCCGTGCCCGGCGCGGGTTGTGGATAAGCCGTGCCGCGAGCGGTATGGAAAGTGATATTGCCTTCGACCTTCTGGATGACCTGGTGGATATGTCCGTTCAACACCGTCACCGAACCGTACTTGCGCAGCATGGCAATCGCCTGATCACCATCCTCGGTGCCCCAGCCCCATGGCTGATAAATCGTCCACAACGGAATATGGGTAAACACCACGATTGGCGTGCTGCTGGTCACCACACGTAAGTCGTCGGCCAGCCAGGCCAGTTGATCGGCGCCCAGGGTCGCTTCACGGCCCGCCTGGAAGTTGAAGACGTTCACCAACGCAATGAAGTGCACGCCATGGTCATCGAAGCTGTACCAGCCATTGCCTTTGGTGCCCTTGCCGTAACGCTCCAGATAAAGCTTGCCGCCGCCCTCGTCGAGGGTGTCGTGCTCGCCCGGCACGTAGTGCACGGTGGACGGCAGGCCGTTGAGCAATTGTGCGGCGGTGTCGAACTCGTCGGCTTTGGACAGGTGGGTGATATCGCCGGTGTGCAGGATCAGCGAGGGCCGTTTTGGCAGCGCAATGACCTTGTCGATCGCCACTTG
This sequence comes from Pseudomonas sp. KB_15, assembly GCF_052114525.1. Lineage (NCBI taxonomy): Bacteria > Pseudomonadati > Pseudomonadota > Gammaproteobacteria > Pseudomonadales > Pseudomonadaceae > Pseudomonas > Pseudomonas sp. KB_15. The sequence goes on from NZ_JBFREX010000010.1 coordinate 31,821, forward strand.
CAAGGTCTTCAGCGGTTCCGGGTTGGCCTCCTTGTTGAAACCGATGTGCGAGTCGCTGATCTGCACGAAGTGGAAGGTGCTGGCGAGCGCCTTGGGGTCGGAAACATTGCCCGCCTCATCCAGGGCGAAGGCCCGGGGAATGCCGCCGCTCAGGGCCCAGATCACGCCTGCCCCGGCCCATGCCGAGCACTTGAGCAGCGTCCGGCGGTCGGGGTTGAGCGGGCCGTCGGTGCGTCGTTGGTTTTTTGCATGAATGTCCATCGGTATGCCCTCGGTGGCGTACTACAGTGGTGAAGCGGGTGATGTAGCTGACACGAGGTAAACCGAGCGGAACGGGACTTTATTCCAGATGAAAAAATAAGTTTTTTTCCGGGAATAAAATGCGCCGCACCACGGTTATAGGGGTGGGACAGTGCGGGAACCACTATGAAGCGATTTGAGGAACTGTTTGCGCCCCACTTGGACGCCGCTTACAACCTCGCGCGCTGGCTCACCGGCAACGACAGCGCCGCATCCGATGTCGTGCAGGAAAGCGCCTTGCGCGCCTTCAGGTTTTTGCACCGCTTCGCCGATGGCAACGCCAAGGCCTGGTTCCTGACCATCGTGCGCAACGAAAGCTACACCTGGCTCAAGGCTTCGGCTGGCCACCATTGGGTCGCCATCGGCGATGAACTCCCCGAAGACGACAAGACGCTCAGCCACAGCCAGACCCCGGAACTGCTGGCCATCCACAGCGAAAATGCGGCGCTGATCCAGCAAGCCCTGTGCGCCCTGCCGCCGGCGTTTCGCGAGGTGATCGTGCTCAAGGAACTCGAAGACATGCCCTACAAGGACATCGCCCTGGTGGTCGACATTCCCATCGGCACCGTCATGTCGAGGCTGGCCAGGGCGCGGGCCATGCTCAAGCTCGAACTACTGAAGTTGCACGATCATGAATGAACTCGACTGCACGGTTTGCCAGACGCTGATGCATGGCTATCTGGACCAGGAACTTGATTCGGCGACGGCTGCGAATGTGGTCGGGCATCTGGCCGAGTGCGCCGAGTGCGCGCGGTTGCATGATCAGACGAAGCTGCTGAAGGCCGGTGTGAAGCAACGGGCGCCGTATTACGCGGCGCCTGCTTCATTGACTGCCCGGGTGTTCGCCCCTGATCCCCCGGCAGCCAGCTTCGTCGAGCGTTGGCGCCAATGGTTCGCACCCGCTTTTTCAGCGGCGGCGCTGGCCTTGGCGGTGGTGTTGTATGTAGCGACGCCGGGCAGCGAACAGCCGTTGATGGACGAGGCGGTCTCCAGCCATGTGCGCTCGTTGATGGGCGAGCATTTGAACGATGTGGTGTCGTCCGACCGCCACACCGTGAAGCCCTGGTTCACCGGCAAACTCGACTTCTCGCCGCCGGTGCTCGATTACTCCGCACAAGGTTTTCCCCTGCTGGGCGGACGGCTGGATTATCTGCAGCATCAGACCACGGCGGCCCTGAGTTATGGCCGGGCCAAGCACATAATCAATGTGTTCATCTTGCCCGTGCAGGAGGCCGACAAGCCGCGACAGAGCCAGACGATCCGAGGTTTCAACGTCGTGTCCTGGCAAGAAAATCACATGCGCTTCGTGCTGGTTTCCGATCTGGAGAAAAGTGAGCTGGAGGCGTTCAGCCAAATGCTCAAACCGTAGATTTCTAATGAATCGCACCGAAACAGATGACACAAAACCCTGTGGGAGCGGGCTTGCTCGCGAAAGCGGTATATCAGTCAATGATGATGTCGACTGACACTCCCTCTTCGCGAGCAAGCCCGCTCCCACATTTGATTTCCACTTTGCTCAATGCTTGCGCAACCACTCGATAAACAGCGCAAACAGTTCCGACTGCGAACCTACCTGCAGTTTCAGGTACAGGTTCTTGCGGTGCATGCGCACGGTTTCCGGCGAGATGCTCATCTGGCTGGCCGTGGACTTCACCGAATGCCCGCGTAACACCATGTGCGCCACTTGCCGCTCGCGCTCGGTGAGCAATTCACAACCGAAGTTTTCGAACGCCGCCTGCACGCGATGCTTGAGATCATCGCGCATGCCTTGCTCGTTATCACGCTCGATCCCGGAACTGCGCAGCAGTCCACGCTGGCTGAATTCGCTGATGAATTCACGCACCAACGGTTCGACGGCACGCAGCAGGTTCAACTGTTCGTCGCTTAGACATTCTCCGCCGAAACCCTGATAGAGGCTGACGGAAATCTTCGTGTCGTTCCCGGTATCGACGATGTAGTAGCTGTCTTCCGAGCAGCCCGCCTTCAGGTAATAGGATTTGTAGTAGTCACTGTCGAAGAAGTTGTCCGGCGCGATCTCTTCCAGGTGATAGAAGCCTTGCGCCAACCCCTGCTCCACCGCCAGGCAGAACGGGTCGAGCAAGTAGCCCCCGGCAAAATAACGCTCCAGAATCGAGACCTGATACTCCTGCGCAATCCCGCGCTGATGCAGCAGCTGTGGCGCGCGGTCCTTGCGCTCGAGGCTGATCATCATCGACTCGACGGACACCAGCTGCGCCAACGCTGACGCCAGGTATTGCAAGGCGTCAGGCTCATCGACATGGGCGAATGCCTCGCGCATTCCCCCATGCCATTTGTGCAACGCCCCGAAGGGCACTGCGATCAGCGTATCGTCGTCTGGTTTGCTCATGCCCCGCAGTCTAGCGGGTGCGCAAGCCCTTGGTAAAAGCCTGTATGGCGAATTCATTGGCCGCCATATTGGCCGCTGGCCTGAAGCTCGGCCGCCACTTCCAGAATGCACTCGCGCAGGGTCTCGACGATTTCATCGACCTGGACAACCGTCAGGATCAACGGCGGCGACATCACGTTAAGGTGCATGATCGGCCGCACCAGCAAGCCACGGGCCTGGGCCCGCACGTGGATCTTCTCGCCGATGTTGATCTCGTCGGGGAACAGCGCCTTGGTGCGTTTATCGGCAACGAACTCCACGCAGGCCATGAGTTTCTGGCAGCGCACATCCCCCACCAGCGGCAAGTCCCGCAGGGTGGCCAGGCGTTCTTCCAGATAAGCGCCTACCGTATCGACATGGGCCAACAAGTTTTCCCGCTCGATGATTTCGATGTTCTTCAGCGCCGCCGTGCAGCACACCGGGTGGCCGCTGTAGGTGAAGCCGTGGGTGAAGCAACGGCCCTTGCCCGGCTCGGCGATGACCTTCCAGATACGGTCGGAAAAGATGCACGCGCCCAGCGGCAGGTAAGCCGAGGTCAGGCCTTTGGCGGTGGTAATGATGTCGGGCTGCACGTCGAACACATCGCAGGAGGCAAAGAACTTGCCCAGGCGCCCGAACGAGGTCACCACTTCGTCGGCGACGAACAGGATGTCGTAGCGCTGGCAGACGTCCCACATGCGCTTGAGGTAGCCCTGTGGCGGAATGATCACCCCGCCCGAGCCCATGATCGGTTCGGCGAAAAAACCGGCGACCTTGTCCGCGCCGATGGCCAGGATCTTGTCTTCGAACTCCTTGACCAGAAACTCGAGAAACTGCGCCTCGTCCATGCCATCGGGTGCGCGGTATGGATTCGGGTTGGACACGTGGTGGATCAGCGGGTTGGCGTAGTCAAACTCCGGCACCCGGTCGGCGGCCTTGTTGCCGATTGACATGGTCAGGGTGGTGGAGCCGTGATAGGCGTTGAACCGGGCGATGACGTGCTTCTTCTCCGGTTTACCACGGCAGTTCTGGTAGTACTGGATCAGCCGGTACGCGGTGTCCACGGCGGTGGAGCCACCGGTGGTCAGGAACACATGGTCGAGGTCGCCGGGGGCGAGGCTGGCGAGCTTTTCGCACAGTTGGATGGCGACGTTGTTCGACATGTCGGAAAACGGATTGGAGTAGGCCAGTTGCCGCACCTGATCGGCGATGGCCTCGGCCATTTCCTCACGGCCCAAACCGATGTTGGTGCACCACATGCCGCCCACCGCATCGAGAAAGCGGTTGCCCTGGGTGTCGTAGATGTAGGCGCCATCGCCTGCGACGATGTTCAACGAGCCTTGTTCGGCGTGTTCGTCGAACACGTGATAGCCGTGCATATGGTGAGCCTTGTCGGCCTTGACCAGCCGGGACTCGTCCGCTGGGGAAAAAACGGTGCGTGTTGGCGTCGCCATAAATAAACCTCTAACCGAGTTGACTAACGATCGAACAAATCAGATGCCGCTTTTCACGGTGCTCCAGACCCGGGTAATTGCCCGCATGTCCTTGGCATCCTGGGTCTTCTGCGGGAACAGGCGCTCGCGGGTTTGCGCGTCGGGGTAAATCGCCGGGTTGTTGCGTACATCGGCGCTCAACAACGGCGTGGCCGCCGCGTTACTGTTGGCGTAATTGATGAAGTCGCTCACATCCGCCATCACCTGCGGCTGCATCAGGTACTCAAGGAACTTGTGGGCATTGGCGACGTGGGGCGCGTCGGCCGGGATGTACATGTTGTCGAACCAGATCAGCGAACCTTCCTTGGGGATGAAGTAGGCCAGGTCGATCTTTTTCCTGGCTTCTGCAGCGCGGGCCATGGCGGTGGCGTAGTCGCCGGACCAGGTCATGGCCATGCACACGTCGCCGTTGGGCAGGCTCGTCAGGTAATTGACCGAGTCGAATTTGCGGATGTACGGCCGCACGGACAACAGCAAGTCCTGGGCGGCTTTCAGATCTGCGGGGGCGGCACTGTTCGGGTCACGTCCCAGGTACTTCAAGGCCAAGGGGATGACTTCGGTCGGGGCATCGAGCAGGGTCACGCCGCAGTCGGCGAAACGCGAGACGATCTTCGGATCGAAGATCATCGCCAGCGAACCGATCGGCGCGTCCGGCATGCGTTCCTTGATCTTGTCGACGTTGTACGTGACGCCATTGCTGCCCCAGGTGTAGGGCGCAGAGTAGGTGGTGCCCGGATCAAACCCCTGCAGGTCCTGCAAGACTTTCGGGTCCAGGTTGCTCCAGCCCGGCAGCAACTTTTTATCCAGCGGCTGGAACACCTTGGCCTTGATCAACGGCGGCGCAAGGGAGGCGTTCAACACGATCAAGTCATAACCGGAATGGCCGGTGAGCAATTTGGCCTGCACCGTTTCGTAGGCATCGAAGGTGTCGTAGATGACTTTGATGCCGCTGGCCTTTTCGAAGTCGGCCACGGTTTTTTCACCGATGTAATCCGCCCAGTTGTACAGCCGCAGCGTATTGCTGTCGTCCACTTGAGCGGCGTAGGCATTCAAAGTCAGTGGTACAACAAACAGACTGGAAATCACCTTAAGCAGCGTCTTGCCCATAGCAAATGCACCTTATAGCGAGTTCGGCTCTGGATGAGCGGATGCCCCCACTATTGGCGGATTCGCCGGGCGCAGCCATACCCCGAATGGGTGTGTGTCGCTTTTGGCGCACCGGCATGGCAAAAAGCGGCAGCGCAGTTGACCCGTTTTGCCATAGATCCGGGGTTTGTCCGGCGCTTAAAGTGGCAGCCTGAACCGACCCTGCGGAGCCTGCGATGACCGACCTGATCAAACACGAGCAACGCGACGGCGTGTTGACGCTGACCATCGACCGCCCGGACAAGCTCAACGCGCTGAACAACGCCATGTACACGCAACTGGCCGACCTGTTGCTGGCCGCCGACGAAGACGCGCAGACCGGCGTGATCATCCTCACCGGCGGCCCGGCCTGCTTTACCAGCGGCAATGACCTGGTGGATTTCCTCCAGCATCCGCCGACGCACCTGGACGCCCCGGCGTTCCGCCTGATGAAAGTCGTCACGCGCCTGCAAAAGCCGCTGATCGCGGCAGTCTGCGGGGCGGCTATCGGCATTGGCACCACGTTGCTGTTGCATTGCGATCAGGTGCTGGTCACCCGCAACGCCAAGCTGCGCTTGCCGTTCGTCAACATCGGCCTGTGCCCCGAATTCGGCGCCAGCCTGTTGCTGCCACGCCGCCTCGGCCATGCCCGCGCCGCGAGCCTGCTGCTGTTGGGCAACGGCCTGGATGGCAACGAAGCGGTGGCCTGGGGCCTGGCCAACGAAGCTTTCGATGACGGCGCACAATGCCTGGCTGCGGCGACAAAAATCGCCCAGCGCTTTTTGGCGATGCCCCAGGAGGCCTTGCGCCAATCCCGTCAACTGATGAAACAGGCGACGTTGCCGGAACTGGAAGCCACCCTGCGCGAAGAAAACACGCTGTTCATCCAGCGCCTGAATACCGATGAGGCGAAAACCGCCTTGAACGCCCTGCTCAATCGCAGTACAGACAAGAATCCACCGAAAGGAAACCAGCCATGAACACTCCGGAAATCTACGTCGTCAGCGCCGCCCGTACCGCCATTGGTACGTTCGGCGGCTCGCTCAAGGACGTGCCACTGGCCGACCTCGCGACCACGGCCGTGAAAGCCGCCCTGCAACGGGCCGCCGTGGACCCGGCGCTCGTTGGCCATCTGGTGATGGGCAACGTGATCCCGACCGAAACCCGCGACGCCTACATCTCCCGCGTCGCGGCGATGAACGCCGGCATTCCGAAGGAAACCCCGGCCTACAACGTCAACCGCCTCTGCGGTTCGGGCCTGCAAGCGATCATCAACGCCGCCCAGACCCTGATGCTCGGCGATGCCGACATCGTCGTCGGCGCCGGTGCCGAATCCATGAGCCGCGGTCCGTACCTGATGCCGAGCGCCCGCTGGGGTTCGCGCATGGGCAACGCCCAGGTCATCGACTACATGCTGGGCATCCTGCATGACCCGTTCCATGGCATCCACATGGGCATCACCGCCGAGAACGTCGCCGCACGCAACGGCATCACCCGCGAAATGCAGGACGCCCTGGCCCTGGAAGACCAGCAACGCGCGGCCCATGCGATTGCCAACGGCTACTTCAGCGAGCAGATCGCGACCGTGGAAATCCAGGATCGCAAAGGCGTCAAACTGTTCAGCGTCGACGAGCACCCGCGCGCCACGTCCCTGGAACAGCTGGCTGCGATGAAGCCGGCGTTCAAGAAGGACGGCTCGGTCACCGCCGGCAACGCCTCGGGCCTCAACGACGGTGCCGCCGCACTGGTCATGGCCACCGGCACGGCGGTTCAAGGCAACAACCTGAAACCACTCGCCCGCCTGGTCAGCTACGCCCACGCCGGCGTCGAACCGGAATTCATGGGCCTGGGCCCGATCCCGGCCACCCGCCTGGCACTCAAGCGCGCCGGCCTGACCGTCGCCGACCTGGACGTGATCGAAGCCAACATCGCCTTCGCCGCCCAGGCCTGCGCCGTCAGCCAGGAACTGGACCTCGACCCGGCCAAGGTCAACCCGAACGGTTCGGGCATCGCCCTGGGCCACCCGGTGGGCGCAACCGGTGCGATCATCGCCACCAAGGCCATCCACGAACTGCATCGCACCGGTGGCCGTTACGCGCTGGTGACCATGTGCATCGGTGGTGGCCAGGGGATTGCGGCGATTTTCGAACGCGTCTGAACCCTGCACCATCCCCTGTAGATGCAACCTCTACAGGGATGCTGCGGTAATCAGCAGTACCTGTGGGAGCGGGCTTGCTCGCGAAAGCTCTGGGTCAGGCAATACAAATGTCGACTGACACGCCGCCTTCGCGAGCAAGCCCGCTCCCACAAGGGCAATTTATTGCTTGTCCTTTCGTGCAAGAGGTCGCTGGCCAAAGCAAGCGCACTTGATGATTTCCCCGCGCAACTGGTCGCAATCGATCAATACCGCCCCCGCCCCGCACCCTAGATTAGCTCCCAGAACACGAAGCCGTACCGCGCGGCCAGTCACTGAGGAGATCGCCCCATGCACAGTTTCCAGACCCGTAAGCAGCAGAGCCCGATCGATGGCTGGGACCATCAGGACCCGGAAGAGGCCTTCACCCTGCCCTCGCGTTACTTCTATGACGAAACCCTGTTCAAGGCCGAGCGCGACAACATTTTCATGCACGCCTGGCACGTGGCCGGGCACGTCAGTGAGTTCGCCGAGCCGGGTCAGTACGTGGTCACGGATCTGTTCAACCAGAGCGTGGTGGTGGCGAAAAACCGTCAGGGCCAGATCCACGCCTTCCACAACGTTTGCCAGCATCGCGGCAATCGCCTGCTCGAAGAACGGCGCGGCACCACCGGCGGCGTGGTGCGTTGCGCCTATCACTCGTGGTGCTACGAAATGGACGGCAGCCTGCGCAGCGCACCCCGCTGCGAGAAGATGAAGAACTTCGAGTTGCAGCAGTTCAACATCCCGCAGATCCGCACCGAAGAATTGGGCGGCTTCATTTACTTCAACCTCGACCCGGCGGCGCCGTCCCTGCGGGATTTGTTCCCCGGGGCGGACGAGGAAATGCGCCGGGTGTTTCCGGACCTGGCCGACATGCGCCTGATCGAAGAGCAAGACGTGATCGTACCGGCCAACTGGAAGGTGATCATGGACAACTCCATCGAGGGTTATCACTTCAAGCTGTCGGGGCCTTGCCACATTGACCTGGCCAAACTGATTGACTTCAAGGGCTACCAATTGAGCAAACGCGACAACTGGTGGACCTACATCGCCCCGGCCAACCTCTCAGTGACCGAAGCCTACGGCGTGCCGCTGCGCAAGGACCTCAACCCGGACGAGTGCTTCTTCAACATCGGCATGTGGCCGAACAATACCTTCTACACCTTCCCGTTCTCGGAGTTCCTGGGCTCATTCATCATGATTCCGCTGGACGCCGAGCGCTCGCTACTGCGCTTCGGTTACTACTCCAGCAATGCCGAGACTGCGGCGGTGAGTACGTCGTGCATGAAGTGGATGAACGAGGATCTGGGGCCGGAGGACATCGCCCTGAACATCTCGGTGCAGAAAGGCCTGCATTCGCTCGGTTACGACCAGGGCCGCTACATGATCGATGCCCAGCGCAGCAATGAAAGCGAGCATCTGGTGCATCACTTTCATCGGTTGGTATTCAACGGGATTCATGGCACCTCTCCTTCCTGAGCCAACACAGTACCTGTGGGAGCGGGCTTGCCCGCGATGACGGTGTATCAGACAACACTTATGTCGGCTGACACGGCCTCATCGCGGGCAAGCCCGCTCCCACAGGGTTTTGTGTTGTTCTTTTTAATGCAGCTTATAAGGGAGCCCCCAACCATGACCAACCATGCGTTTGATTACCTGATCGTGGGCGCAGGGTCCGCTGGCTGCGTGTTGGCCAATCGTCTGGGCGAAGACCCGTCGGTGCGGATTCTGCTGCTGGAGGCCGGTCCGACGGACCAGAGCTGGACCATCGACATGCCGTCCGCCGTGGGCCTGGTGGTTGGCGGCACGCGCTACAACTGGAGCTACAGCTCCGAACCGGAGCCGTATCTGGACGGTCGCCGGATCGGTACGCCGCGAGGCCGCACGCTGGGCGGTTCGTCGTCGATCAATGGCATGGTCTACATCCGTGGCCATGCCCGGGACTACGACGGCTGGGCCGAACAGAGCTGCGACGGCTGGCGTTATCAGGATGTGCTGCCGTATTTCAAGCGTGCGCAAACCCATGCCAAGGGCGCGGACGATTACCGTGGCGCGACAGGCCATCTGCACGTCACCCCCGGCGATACAACGACGCCGTTGTGCGCGGCGTTTCTGGCGGCCGGTGCCGAAGCCGGGTATGGCCTGAGCGATGATCTGAACGGGTATCGTCAGGAAGCCTTTGGCCCTGTGGACCGCACCACCCGCAACGGACGACGCTGGAGCACTGCCCGTGGCTATCTGCGTGAAGCGTTGGCCCGCGGCAATGTGCAGGTGCGCACTGATGCCCTGGCTTTGCGCATTCTGTTCGACGGCAAACGCGCCGTCGGCATTGAGTACGAGCACAACGGCGAGATCCGCCAGGCCTTTGCCCGGCGCGAAGTATTACTGACCGCCGGGGCGATCAACTCGCCGCAACTGTTGCTGCTATCTGGAGTCGGCCCGGCGGCGGAACTGCGGGATCTGGGGATCACGGTCAAACATGATTTGCCCGGTGTTGGCCGCCGCCTCAACGATCACCCGGACACCGTGGTGCAATACCGCTGCAAGCAGCCGGTGTCGCTCTACCCGTGGACCACCGCGCCGGGCAAGTGGTGGATCGGCGCACGCTGGTTCGCCACTCACGACGGCCTGGCGGCGAGCAACCACTTCGAAGCCGGGGCGTTCATCCGCTCCCGGGCCGGGATTGAACATCCCGACCTGCAACTGACCTTCATGCCCTTGGCGGTCAAACCCGGCAGCGTCGATCTGGTGCCGGGCCATGCGTTCCAGATCCATATCGACCTGATGCGCCCCACCAGCCTGGGTAGCGTCACGCTCAAGAGCGCCGACCCCAGGCAGCCGCCGCGCATCCTGTTCAATTACCTGAAAACCGAGCAGGATCGAGCCGACATGCGTGCCGGTGCGCGGCTGGTGCGCGAGATCATCGCGCAACCGGCCATGGCCGCTTTCCGGGGCGAAGAACTGGTGCCCGGCCCGCAAGCGCAAAGTGATGCAGCACTGGACGCCTGGGCCAGGCAGGTCACGGAAACCGGCTACCATGCCAGCGGCACCTGCAAGATGGGCCCGGCGGGCGATGCCGAAGCCGTGGTCGATGCGCAATTGCGGGTGCATGGCCTCGACGGTTTACGAGTGGTGGACGCGTCGATCATGCCGGTGATCGTCAGTGGCAACACCAATGCGCCGACGGTGATGATTGCGGAAAAGGCCAGCGACCTGATTCGCGGCTTGCCGGCGCTACCCGCCGCCGAGGCACCGGTGTGGATTCATCCACAGTGGCAGACGCAACAACGATAGAGTTCACTCATGAGCAATCAGTCGTCCAATAGCACAGAGGCACCCTTCACCTGGCGGCGCGGCGAGGTTACGCCGCTGCGGGTCGCGGTGTTGTTGATGCCATCGTTTTCCAACTTCGGCCTGGCTGCGGTGCTGGAACCGTTGGCCATTGCCAACTGGCTGACTCAACGCTCCTTGTTCGAGTGGTCGCTGCTGTCCCTGGACGGCCAGCCGGTTCAGGCCAACAACGGCCTGACCACCGTCGTCAATGACGGATTGAAGGCTGACCAGGGCTTTGATGTGTGCCTGGTGATTGCCAGTTTCGATGTGCACAAACACAGCCGCAATCTGGCGCTCAAGAGCTGGCTGCGCAAGCAGGCGTTGTTCGGCGCCGTGCTGATGGGCGTGGAAACCGGTACTGAACTGCTGGCGGCGGCCGGCGTGCTCGACGGTTACGCAGCCGCCGTGCATTGGGACAATCTGCAAGGGTTTCAGGAGAGTTACCCACGGGTCCACGCCAAGCCACAGCTCTACACGCTGGAACGCCAGCGCATGACGTGCGCCGGCGCCACCAGCACCCTCGACATGCTGCTGGGCTGGATCGGCCAGAGCCTCGACAGCGAGCTGGCCCGGGAAATCGGCATGCACCTGCTGATGGGGCCTGTACGCGCACCGGCCGACCAGCAACTCGATGGCGGCCTGACCAGCACCGGGCTGTACGGCGGCAAGATTCGCCGTGCCATCGGGTTGATGGAGCAAGCCCTGGAAGAACCGCTCGATTGCGAAGCGATTGCCGCTCAGGTCGGCCTGTCGCGACGGCAACTGGAGCGGCAATTCAAGCATCAGACCGGCCTGTCGCCGCTCAAGTACTACATCACCTTGCGCCTGGCCAAGGCCCACAGCCTGCTGCAACAGACGCGCCTGAGCGTCGCGCAAGTGGCGGCCTGTTCCGGGTTCGGTTCACTGGAGCATTTCTCCCGCACCTATCGTGCCCGCTTCGGCTGCCCACCCAGCGAAGACCGCAGCCAGGTCTGGACCGCGCCGGTGATGCGCCAGCCGTTGCGCAAGGAACACCGGCCGCTCGAGGCAGACTGACTCACAGGCGATAACCCGGTTCTTCCTCATCGAGAATGCCCATCAACGCATTGAAATGCTTGTCGGCAAAGCCCGGATAGTCGAGCCATTGCCGGCAGGTCTTGCGGGCGATTTCGTCGCTGGCGATGCGCAGTTCACGGCCGGTCGAAAGCGAGGTGATGTAGGTCTCGCAGGCACGCTCGAAGTAATACAGATCGTCAAACGCCTGGGCAATGCTCGGCGCCGCCACCAGTACGCCATGGTTGCCCATCAACAGAATCGGCTTGTCACCCAGCAGGTGGCTGACCCGTTCGGCCTCGTCGCCTAATCCCATACCGTCAAAGCCCTCATCGATCACCACGCGTTCGAAAAAGCGCATGCAGTTTTGCTCGATCGGCGGCAGTCGCGAGTCCGCCAGACAGGCCAGCGCCGTCGCATATTTCGAATGGGTATGCAGGATGCAACGGGCATGCGGCTGGTTGCGATGCAAGGCGCTGTGCAGCGCCCAGGCGGTGATGTCCGGCGCGTCCGGACGATCGAGGCTGGCGGGCTCATCGGCATTGAGCAGCAGCAAGTCGCTGGCCTTGATCCGCGAGAAATGCGAGCCGTAAGGGTTGATCAAAAATTCCCGGCCGTCCCCCGACACCGCTACGCTGAAGTGGTTGGCAATGGACTCGTGCAGATTCAGCCGCGCCGCCCAGCGGAACGCACAGGCCAGTCGGATTCGCAATTGTTCGACAGATAGATTCATCCCCGGCTCCCGGATTCTGATCGTTTGCCTGGCAGTGTAGAGCGACGCCTTGCACGTACTTGACGGGAAACGACACCGATTGCCGTTATCCGGTGGAGATCTAATGTAGGAGCGAGCCTGCTCGCGATAGCGGTGTGCCGGGCTCCATCATCGTTGACTGGACGTCCGCTATCCTGCTCAAGCGCCTGCTTCTGCCAACAATGGGAATCGCAGCGTTGGTATTGGCCGGTGTATATGGCGCGCATTGGTGGAGCGCCGGACGCTTCATCGAAGAAACCGACGACGCCTACATCGGTGGCGATGTAACGGTGATCGGGCCAAAGGTGGCGGGTTATATCGAGGAAGTGCTGGTGGCCGATAACCAGAAGGTCAAGGCTGGCGATGTGCTGATCCGTCTCGATTCGCGCGACTACCGCGCCAACCTGGCCAAGGCCGAAGGCGCAGTGGCCGCCCAGGAAGCCTTGCTGGCCAACCTCGACGCTACCGAACAACTGCAACAGGCCGTCATCGGCCAGGCCCGCGCCGGCATCGACGCCGCCGGTGCCGAAACCGCCCGCTCCCGGGACGACGATAGCCGCTACAAAAAACTGGTCAGCACCAACGCCGTCTCGGTGGAAAGCGCCCAGCGGGCTAACGCTACGTTCAAGACCGCCCAGGCCCAAAGCAACCGCGCCCAGGCTGAACTGCTGGCCGCACAACGCCAGTTGAATGTGATCGACACCCAGAAACAGCAGGCCCGTGCCGCTTTGATACAAGCGAAAGCCGAACGTGATCTGGCGCAATTGAATGTCGGCTACACCGAACTGAAGGCACCGGTTGATGGTGTGATCGGCAATCGCCGGGCTCGGGTCGGTGCCTATGCCCAGGCCGGTTCACAATTGCTCTCGGTGGTGCCGACCAGCGGTCTGTGGGTCGATGCCAACTTCAAGGAAGACCAGCTGGCACACATGGTGCCGGGGCAACGGGTGGTGATTCATGCCGACGTGCTGTCGGGTCAGGAATTCCACGGTCACCTGGACAGCCTCGCTCCCGCCAGCGGTTCGCAATTCAGCGTGTTGCCACCGGAAAACGCTACCGGCAACTTCACCAAGATCGTGCAGCGGGTGCCGGTGCGGATTCACCTCGACCCGGCCGACAGTGTGCTCGGCCACCTGCGTCCGGGGCTGTCGGTGACCGCTGAAGTGGACACGCGCAAGGCGCCTGAAGCGCCAGCCGTGGCCAGCGCGCCATGAGCCGCGCCCTCGCCGCCCCGGCGCAACCGTTCAATGCCGCGAACATGGCGACGGCGACCAAGGTCTTCGCCTTTGCCAGCATGTGCATCGGCATGTTCATTGCGCTGCTGGATATCCAGATTGTCTCGGCTTCGTTGCGTGACATCGGCGGCGGGCTCTCCGCCGGCACCGACGAAACTGCGTGGGTGCAAACCAGTTACCTGATCGCCGAAATCATCGTGATCCCGCTGTCGGGCTGGCTGTCGCGGGTATTTTCGACGCGCTGGCTGTTTTGCGCATCGGCGGTGGGTTTCACCCTGACCAGCCTGCTGTGCGGCGTGGCCTGGAACATCCAGAGCATGATCGCCTTCCGCGCCCTGCAAGGGTTTCTGGGCGGCTCGATGATCCCGCTGGTGTTCACCACGGCCTTCGTATTCTTCACCGGCAAGCAACGGGTCATCGCCGCCGCCACCATCGGCGCGGTGGCGTCCCTGGCACCAACCCTGGGACCGGTGATCGGTGGCTGGATCACCGACATATCGTCCTGGCACTGGCTGTTCTACATCAACCTGGTACCGGGGATTTTCGTCGCGGTCGCCGTGCCGATGCTGGTCAAGATCGACCAGCCGGAACTGTCGCTGCTCAAAGGCGCGGATTACTTGAGCATGGTGTTTCTGGCACTGTTCCTCGGCTGCCTGGAATACACCCTCGAAGAAGGTCCGCGCTGGAACTGGTTCAGCGACCGCACGATCCTGACCACGGCGTGGATCAGCGGCCTGGCCGGCCTGGCGTTCATCGGCCGGACCCTGCACGTGGCCAACCCGATTGTCGATCTGCGCGCCTTGAAGGATCGCAATTTCGCCCTTGGCTGTTTTTTCTCGTTCGTCACCGGCATCGGCCTGTTCGCCACCATTTACCTGACGCCGCTGTTCCTCGGCCGGGTGCGTGGCTATGGAGCGCTGGACATTGGTCTGGCGGTTTTCTCCACCGGAGTGTTCCAGATCATGGCGATTCCGCTGTACGCCTTTCTGGCCAACCGCGTAGACCTGCGCTGGATCATGATGACCGGCCTTGGGCTGTTCGCGTTATCGATGTGGGATTTCAGCCCGATCACCCATGACTGGGGGGCCAGGGAATTGATGCTGCCGCAAGCTTTTCGCGGGATTGCCCAGCAACTGGCGGTGCCGCCCGCGGTGACGCTGACGCTCGGCGGCCTGGCGCCCGCACGGCTCAAACATGCGTCAGGGTTGTTCAACTTGATGAGAAATCTTGGGGGGGCTATCGGCATCGCAGCGTGTGCGACCATCCTCAACGACCGCACCAACCTGCATTTCACCCGGCTGGCGGAGAACCTCAACAGCACCAACGAGGCGCTCAACCAATGGCTGTCCCAGGTCGGCAACAACTTCACCGCCCTCGGCCAGAGCGGTGACGCCGGGGTCACCGCCAGCCTGCATCAACTATGGTTGCTGACCTACCGCGAAGCCCAGACACAAACCTATGGCGACGCATTTTTGATGATCATGGTCTGCTTCATCATCGCCACGGCAATGGTGCCCCTGATGCGCAAGGTGCAACCACCGGCCGCGCCGAGTGCCGATGCCCATTGAGGCATCGGCGGATTGTTGAGAATCAGGCCTGAGGCATTTTACGGAAGCCGACCGCCAGGCGGTTCCAGCTGTTGATGGTGCTGATGGCGACGGTCAGGTCGACCATTTCCTTGGGCGTGAACTGCGCGCTGACCACTTCGTAGTCTTCGTCCGGGGCGTGGGTCAGGCTGAGCTGGGTCAGGGATTCGGTCCACAGCAGCGCAGCGCGTTCACGCTCGGTGAAAAACGGCGCCTCGCGCCAGGCCGTCACGGCGAACAGACGACGCGGGGTTTCGCCACCCTTGATCGCATCGGCGGTGTGCATGTCGATGCAGAAGGCACAGCCGTTGATCTGCGAGGCGCGCAGCTTGACCAGTTCGACCAGGTTTTTTTCCAGCGGCAGTTTGGAAACAGCAGTTTCCAAGGCAATCATGGCTTTGAGGGCGTCGGGGCTGGCGGTGTAAAAATCGATACGCGATTGCATGGCGTGTTCCAGGGCAAGTGGGTGTGTCGCTACGTTAGTCCCTCGGCCGGAATACACAAATAGCCAATTTTTCAGAAGTCTAGGAGGCCACTGGCGGTGCCTTCTTGAAAGAAAGTGCTATTTGAGAATTGCTCGCAGAGCTCAGCCGCTATCGCCCTGGCGTTGTGCACTGCCATCCCGATGTGGTGGATTTGCCAGTGTGATGGGCTTCACTTTTCATTTTTGCTGATTCACTGCCGCCATCGCGAGCAGGCTCGCTCCCACATTTGACCGCATTCCCCTGTGGGAGCGAGCCTGCTCGCGAACCGCGAAGCGGCCATTCATCACCGGGTTCAAGCCCGATTGCGCAACCACTGCAGAAACCCCTTCTTCTTCACTACCACCGGCAAGTCTTGGGTAAGCGATTTCGCTTTTTGCAGCCGGTAATCGAGCAAGGCCTTCATTGCATTGTTGATGTCGTGACGGGCATCCAGGCACGGCTTGAGGTACGACTTTTCGATACGGTACAGGCCACAGAATGTCTTGGCGGTAAACTGCGCAGGCAGCGCGCTGTCAGTGAGAATACCCGCCTCGCCGATCACCTCCCCCGGCCCCATGCGTCCGGATTCGTATGGCGCTCCGTGGCGCATCAAGGTCACCGAAATCACGCCGGACTCGATAATGAACAAGTGATCGCTGACCTCCCCCGCATCCAGAATCACCTCCCCGGCGCGAAAAGTTTGCAGGGTCATGTTCTGGCTGAACGTGTCTTTCTCTTCCTGACGCAGGGTGGAGAAAATCGGCGAGCTGTCCAGCAACGCCCGTTTCCGTGTCGAATTGATTGGTGGGCTGGGTTCCACGCTCGACAGCAGGTTGACGCCGGACGCCTGCAAGTGCCGGTAGGCCAGGTCGAACAGTTGATTGCGCACTGAACGTTTCTCGTCCATCGACGCGACAAAACCGCTGATTTCGTAGACCGCTCCGGTGTTGCTGGCGGCTTTCAGGCTGACGCTTGGCGACGGTGTATCCAGCAGCGCACGGCAGCCTTGCATGGCCCGCTCCAAGGCCTCGATCACCGTGCTCGGGCGCGCATGCGGGCTCACTTCCAGGGAGACGGAGATTCCGAACATGTCGCTCGGCCGACTGAAATTGATGATCTTGGCCTTGGCCGCCAGGGAGTTGGGTATGACCGCCATGCAACCCTGGGAGGTTTGCAGGCGCGTGGCGCGCCAGTCGATGTCGGTGACCCGGCCTTCCATGCCATCGATGGAGATGTAGTCATCCAGTTGATAGGGTTTGGTGGTGTTCAGGACGATCCCGGAAAACACGTCGCTGAGGGTACTTTGCAAGGCCAGGCCGACAATGATCGCCAACGCACCGGACGTCGCCAGCACCCCCTTGACCGGTAGATCGAGTACGTAGGCCAGGGCGGCAATGATCGCGATCAGGAAAATCACGGCACCGAGCAAATCCTGAAGCAATCGCCCGGTATGCCCGACCCGTTGCATCATCACCGCGCCGATCAGCACGGTCAGGGTCCGCGCGCCGAACAACCACCAGCCGATCTGCAACCCCGTGGCCGCCAGGTGCAACGCTACGTTGTCGGCCCAGGGCGGCGGCTCCATCGGGTTCAGGCCTTCGTTGAACAACAGCAGGCTGAACAACGAAAAAATCACCACCCGCACCAGCAGCCGCCAGGCACTGCCAAGGGCACTGAGCAAGTACCACAAACCAAGATCGATCAGGATCAGCGCCATTGCGCAGATCAGCGGGTGTTCGGTGAGCAATGACAGCATCAAGCAACTCCAGCCAGGGCCAATAACGCAAAGATCGCATGGATTGGCCTTAGTGTAGGAGCAATTGATTTCGCTGGATGAACACGTCTGGCTGGACACACTGAAAAACCTGTAGGAGCGAGCCTGCTCGCGATGGCGGTAGAACAGACACTGCTGCAGTGACTGTCAGTCCGCTATCGCGAGCAGGCTCGCTCCTACAGGGGGATGCGTGATGCCGGAGTTACTTGCTGTTGGCCAGCGTGCTGTAGCTGGTCATCAGGTTGCGGTAATCCGGAATGTGGTTGGAGAACAGCGTGGCCAACCCTTCGATATCGTTGCGCCAGTCACGGTGCAGTTCACAGGCCAGGCCGAACCAGGTCATCAATTGCGCGCCCTCAGCGGTCATACGGCTCCACGACGAATCGCGGGTCAGTTCATTGAACGTGCCGGAGGCGTCGGTGACCACGAACACTTCAAAACCTTCGGCCAGCGCCGAAAGTGCCGGGAACGCCACGCAGACTTCGGTCACTACGCCGGCAATGATCAGTTGTTTCTTGCCGGTGGCCTTGACCGCCTTGACGAAGTCTTCGTTGTCCCAGGCGTTGATCTGGCCCGGGCGGGCAATGTACGGCGCGTCCGGAAACAGTGCCTTGAGCTCCGGCATCAGGGGGCCGTTGGGGCCGGTGTCGAAACTGGTGGTGAGGATGGTCGGCAGCTTGAAGTACTTGGCCAGGTCGGCCAGGGCCAGCACGTTGTTCTTGAAACGATCCGGTTCGATGTCGCGCACCAATGACAGCAGACCCGCCTGATGATCAACCATCAAAACCGCGGCGTTGTTCTTGTCGAGACGCTTGTAGGAAGTACTCATTGCAGTAGTCCTCGCATGATATCGATGCCGAGTGAAATCGGCGTGGGGTAACCGGTTAGCGCTGGGAGTCCAGTGCCTCGTGTTCGCTCGCCACTTGCTGAGCCTTGAGGTAGCTCTCGATCAGCAATTGATAATGCGGCATGGCCTGGGCGTAGACAGCGGCCCACTGCTCGGCATCCGGACGGTTCCACGAGCCTTGCAGCTCAGAAAGCGTAGCCATGATGTCGATCGGCACCACCCCTGCCTGGGACAAACGGGCAACGGTCAGATCAGTGGCCAGTTTCGAGTGGTTGCCGGAGGCGTCGACCACCGCAAACACCTTGTAGCCTTCATGCACGGCGGCGATTGACGGGAACGCCAGGCACACACTGGTCAAGGTGCCGGCGATCACCAGGGTTTTCTTGCCGGTGGCTTTGACCGCCGCGTGAAACTCCGGGTTGTCCCAGGCGTTGATTTCACCTTTGCGCGCCACGTATTGCGCATGGGGCGCGGCTTCGTGAATCTCCGGAATCAGCGGCCCGTTCGGTCCCTGGGGAACGGAAGCGGTGGTGATCACCGGCATTTTCAGCAGGGTCGCAGCCTTGGCCAGGGCAATGGCGTTGGCGCGCAGTTGTGGCACGTCCATGTCCTTGACGATCTGGAACAGTCCGCTCTGATGGTCGATCAACAACATGGCGGCATCGTTGGGGTCGATGGTCGGTTTCTGGCCGTTGAAATTGGCCGCGTTGACGGTACTCATGTGTGTTTCCTCTTTATTACAGGCAACAGCCATCCCTGGCCTCGGACCGGCCTACGCATCCTGTGTAGAACGGGTTGTTGAAACGGAACGGGTTAAGCGTGCATCCGGCCGAAGCGACCGGACTGGAAGTCGGCGAAGGCCTGGTGAATTTCTTGCTCGCTGTTCATCACGAACGGTCCGTGGCCGACGATCGGCTCGTCGATCGGCTCGCCGCTGAGCAGCAGCACCACTGCGTCTTCGCCGGCTTCAAGGGTCATTTGATCGCCCTTGCGCTCGAACAGGGCCAGTTGCCCTTGGCGCACCGATTCCAGGCCGTTGACCTGAACGGTGCCGCGCAGGACCACCAGTGCGGTGTTACGCCCTTCATGCAGGTCAAGGGTGAGCAACTTGCCGGCATTCAAACGAATGTCCCACACGTCGACCGGGGTGAAAGTGCGCGCCGGGCCCTTGTGACCGTCGAACTCACCGGCGATCAGGCGCAGGCTGCCGGCGTTGTCCTGCAAGGCGATGCCCGGGATGTCGCGGTCGAGAATCGTCTGGTAGCCGGGGTCGGCCATTTTGTCCCTGGCTGGCAGGTTGACCCACAGTTGCACCATTTCCAGGGTGCCACCGCTCCTGGCGAAACCGTCGGAGTGAAACTCTTCATGCAGGATCCCCGAGCCAGCGGTCATCCATTGCACATCGCCGGGGCCGATCTTGCCGCCACTGCCGGTGGAGTCCTGATGCTCCAGTTCGCCCTTGTAAACGATAGTCACGGTTTCGAAGCCACGATGGGGATGCTGACCAACGCCACGTCGTTCGGTGGTCGGGGTGAATTCAGCGGGGCCGGCGTGATCCAGCAACAGGAACGGGCTGATGTGTTTGCCCAGGTTGTCGTAGGAAAACAGCGTGCGAACCGGAAAACCATCGCCAACCCAATGGGTCCGTGGACTGGTGTAGATACCGATGATGTTCTTCATGGTGTCTCCTGATGAGGTGAGTGAAGCCATGGACAAAGCTTAAAACCGTGACCTTTGCTGCGCTAGACTGCAAAAATCAGCTTTAGCGTTCTATTTGGAGAACGATGGTGGAAGACCTCAACACCCTCTATTACTTCACTCAGGTGGTGGAGCACCACGGTTTCGCCGCGGCCGGGCGCGCACTGGATATGCCCAAGTCCAAGCTCAGCCGCCGCATCGCCGAACTCGAAGAGCGCCTTGGTGTGCGCTTGCTGCACCGCACCAGTCGGCATTGCTCTTTGACGGAAATCGGCCAGGCCTATTACCAGCGCTGCCTGGCCATGCGGGTGGAGGCGGAAAGCGCCGCCGAACTGATCGAGCGCAACCGCTCCGAGCCCCAGGGCCTGGTGCGTATCAGTTGCCCGACGGCGCTGCTCAACTCCTGGGTCGGACCGATGCTGACCCGCTACATGCTCAAGTACCCCTTGGTGGAGTTGTTCATCGAGAGCACCAACCGCCGGGTCGACCTGATTCACGAAGGCTTCGATATTGCGCTGCGGGTACGCTTTCCGCCGCTGGAAAACACCGACATGGTGATGAAGGTGCTGGGCAACAGCACCCAGAGCGTGGTCGGCAGCCCGGGCTTTTTATCGCGCCTGTCGACACCGGCCTCCCCGGCCGACCTCAGCGGCTTGCCGAGCCTGCACTGGGGCGCGGCGCAACGCGAATATCAGTGGGAACTGTTCGGTGCCGATGGCAGCACCGCGATGATTCGTCACGCGCCGAGGATGGTCACCGATGACCTTTTGGCCTTGCGCCATGCGGCGGTTGCCGGGATCGGCATCGTGCACCTGCCCAGCGTGGTGGTGCGCGATGAAATCGCCGCCGGTCATCTGGTGGAACTGGTGCMGGGCTGGGCACCGAAAAGCGGTGTCATCCATGCGATCTTCCCCTCGCGTCGAGGCTTGCTGCCTTCGGTACGCACGTTGATCGATTTTCTCGGGGAAGAATTCGGCCGCAGTGATATTGCTTAGGGGTGGGGGGTAAGGGTTTAGACCGAGTGATGGCCATCGCGAGCAGGCTCGCTCCTACATTTGGAATGCATTCCCCTGTGGGAGCGAGCCTGCTCGCGATGAGGCCAGTACAAACATCATCAATGCCGTAATCTGCCGATGATTTTTGACTTACGGTAAACATTGCTTTGCCGCTCCAGCGGTTTTTCTCACGGATGCATACGCGGATACTCGCGTCCATTCCCACTGCAACCTCTGGAGTCATTGATGTCTATTCCCGCATTCGGTCTGGGTACGTTTCGCTTGCAAGGCCAGGTGGTCATCGATTCGGTGAGCACCGGCCTTGCGCTCGGCTACCGGGCGATCGATACCGCGCAAATCTACGAGAACGAAGCCGAAGTCGGCGCGGCAATCGCCGCCAGCGGCATCGCCCGGGAAGAACTGTTCGTCACCAGCAAGATCTGGGTCGCCAACCTGGCCGGTGATCGTCTGATCGACAGCCTGAAAGAAAGCCTGCGCAAACTGCGGACCGACTACCTGGACCTGACCCTGATCCACTGGCCATCGCCGGATGATCAAGTGCCTGTCGCAGAATTCATGGGCGCCCTGCTCGAAGCCAAGCGCTTGGGCCTGACCCGGCAGATCGGCGTGTCCAACTTCACCATCGACCTGATGAAGCAAGCGATTGCAGCCATCGGTGCCGAGCACATCGCCACCCACCAGATCGAACTGCACCCGTACCTGCAAAACCGCAACGTCGTCGCTTTCGCGCAGCGCCAAGGCATCGGTATCACGTCATACATGACCCTGGCGTACGGTGAAGTCCTCAAGGACCCGCTCATCCAGCAGATCGCCGAACGCCTGCAAGCGACGCCGGCTCAGGTCACCCTGGCCTGGGCCATGCAATCGGGTTACGCCGTGATCCCGTCGTCCACTCGCCGGGCAAACCTTGAAAGCAACTTGAAGGCTCGCGAGCTGACCTTGAGCGAAGCCGACATGGCCTTGATCGCAACGCTGGATCGCGGCCACCGGCTGACCAGCCCAAAAGGCATCGCGCCGAACTGGGATTGAGCCTCAATCCTGCTCGAGACGCTGGTCCAGGCGGGCCATAGCATGCTGCAACTGGTCGACGGCGTCGTCGATCAGTGCCGCGCGACCGTCATTGCACGCCCGCTCCAGTTGTTCGCAACACTCGACCAGGCCAAGCGCTCGCACCATCAGCGCCCCGCCCTTGATCCGGTGTGCCAGCACCTGCAAACCCGGGCGATTGTCGCCAGCGTGCAAGGCCAGCAAATGCTCGCGATCCTCGCGGTTGGTCAGCGCCAGATCGCGCAGCAGTTGATCGATCAGCTCACGGTCCGAATCCGCATAGCGTTCCAGCCCGCTCAAATCGAACTCGGCGAAGCCAGGGTTCTCGATTGCCGCTGAGGGGGCGCTGGAAAACCGCTGGGCCAACCACGCCTGCAAATCCACCAGGCGAATGGGTTTGAACAGGCAATCATCCATGCCCGCCGCCCGACACCGGGCCTTCTCCTCGGCCTGCGCATTGGCGGTAAAGCCCAGAATCAGCGTCGGCGACAGGCGCTGCACCTGCTCTTGCTCACGTATCGCGCCCGCCAACTCGTAACCGCTGAGCACCGGCATGTTGCAGTCGGTGATGACCAGCTCGAACCCCTGCCCACGCCATTGTTCAAGCCCCTGTGCCCCGTCTTCAGCCAGCACCACGCGATGGCCCAGGTAGCTCAGCTGCCGCGAAAGCAACAGACGATTGGCCGGATAATCGTCGACCACCAGAATCGACAACGCCCGGGTCGTGAGCTGCTCCGGCCCCTGGGACACCACTTCGGCCGGCAAAGCCTGCAGGACGGGCAGCACCAGACTGAGGTCCACCCGCGTGCCGCGCCCAAGCTCACTGTCGAGTTGCAACCGGCCTCCCATCATTTCGCAAAGGGTACGACTGATAACCAGGCCCAGGCCGGAACCCTGCCGGGCCGTCTGCTGGCTGTTGCCCGCCTGCACGAACGAGCTGAACAGGCGTTGCTGGTCAAGAGCGCTGATACCAATGCCGCTGTCCTCGATCTGTACGCTGACGGCGAGGTGCGCCGGGGCTTGAGGCCGTACTCGCAGTGTCAGGCTTACCTGGCCTTCCCGGGTGAACTTGATCGCATTGCTCAGCAGATTGGACAGCACCTGTTTGAAGCGCGTGGGATCGAGCATCACGTCACAGTCGCTGTGTTCGTCGAGATCGACCCGCCACTGCAGATTCTTCTGCACCGCCAACCCTTCGAAAACCCGGCAGACCGACGTCACCAGCGCGTGCAGATTGACCCGCTCCGGCGTCAGCGACAAATGCCCGGATTCGATCCGGGCGACGTCCAGAATGTCGCCGATCAAATCCAGCAACTGCTGCCCGGCGTTGGACGCCACCTCGATGGCGGCGCGGTCGGTCTCCCCTTCATCGGCCCGTTTCAGCGCCAGTTCGAGCATGCCGATCAATGCGTTCATCGGCGTGCGGATTTCATGGCTCATGGTGGCCAGGAACGTGGTCTTGGCCCGGTTGGCGTCGTCCGCCGCGTCCTTGGCTTCCTGCAATTGCCCCAGCAATTGCTGACGCTGGCGAATCTGACGCCGCTGCCAGACGATCCCGGCCAATGCGAGCAACAGCAAGACACCCGCCACCACAAACCCCTGCACGATCGGTTGCCGGTGTCGCAGCCAGTAACTCTGCTCGACCATCGAGTCATAGCGCCAGGGTTGGGTCAGTTCGTCAATTTCTTCGGGCGGGATGCTCAACAGCGCCTTGTCCAGGATCGAATGCAGTTCGGTGGCCTCGCGACTGGTTGCCAGGGTGCTGCGGGCGGGGTCGGTGCCCACGGTGCTGGTCACTTGCAGGCGATCGCGATACTGCCGGGAAATCAGGTAACGGGCGCTGATCAACGAGTTGATGCCACCATGGGCCTTGCCCTGGGCAACCATTTCCATGGTGTCCGTCGACAATGGCGCATCCACCGGCTGGATCAGCGGGTAATGCTGGCGAAGGTACTCGCCGGCAATGTTGCCCTGGGTCAGCGCCAGCGTTTTTCCCGCCATGTCATCCAGCGTTCTGGGGCTGTCCGCGGCCACGCGGGTCACCAGCACCGACGGGCTGCTCAGGAACGCGCGGGTGAACAGCAATTCATCTTCACGCCGGGAACTGAGACCGATACCGGCCAGTACATCGATCTGCCCGCTCTTGATGCCGGTCATCATCTCGGCCACCGACTTCATGCCCTGGATGTCAAATTGCAACCCGGTGCGCGAAGTGATTTTCGCCAGCACATCGACGCCGATACCGCGAAACTTGCCTTCGCTGTCGACAAATGAAATCGGCGGGATGTTTTCGTTGATCGCGACCCTCACCCGCGGGTGGCGTTCGAGCCAGTGCTGTTCGGCCACACTCAATTGCAATGACTGGGTGCCGGGGATAGACACCCCGTTTGCCCCCCAACGACGCAGGATGTTCATTTGTTTATTGGTGGGGATGACCGCCAGCGCCTTGTTGACGATGCGCAACAGCGAATCGTTGTCGCGGGCCATCGCAAAGGCAAAACGCCCGGACTCCATGGGCGAGAAGTCCGTCAGGTGCACATTGTTCAGGTAATTCTTGCTGATCAGATAATGGGCATTGATCGCATCGCCCAGATAGACATCGGCCTGGCCGAACGCCACGGCGCCCATCGCCGCCAGTGTCGAGGGAAACAGCTGGACCTGCGCTTTGGAATAGAACTGTTGCACGCTGTATTCGGGCAGGTAGTGATACAGCATCGCCAGCCGCTTGCCGGCCAGTGTCGGGTCGAGCACCGGAGGGAAATCGGTGCGGGTGACCAGCACCGGTTGATCGACCGCGTACGCGCTGGACATCTGTAGCTGCGGATCTTCGGCTTCAAATCGATTGGCCGTTCCCAGCAGGTCTGCCTGCCCTTCCTTGATAGCCTGCACTGCGTCGGCCCGCGACGGATAACATTGAATCTCGATGACAACGTTCAACAACTGTTCGAGCAACCCGGCGTAATCGGCTGTCACGCCTTCGAACACCCTGCCCGCCGTGTTGAACTCGAAGGGGGGATAGTCCGGCGACGAGACAGCCAGCACCAATCGACCCTTTTGCTGCAACCAGCGCAACTCGGTTTCCGACAACCTGACGCTCAGGCCTTCGGCACTCGAGCGTCCCAACAGGGTCAACGACTGCTGGGCACAGACCGTCGATGCCCAGAGAAGAAGGCCAATCAGCATCCCACCTGCCAGTCGTCGGAGTGCGTTCATTCAAATCAAATGATTGCGCAGGGCGAAATCCCTCAAGTGCACCGACGAGCTCACGTTGAGCTTGAGGATGAGCCGGGTCTTGTAGGTACTGACGGTCTTGTAGCTCAGGTGCATGATCTCGGCGATTTCCAGGTTTTTCGAACCCCGGGCCAGGTACTGCAGAATGGTCAATTCACGATTGGAGAGTCTGTCGATCAACTGCTTTTCACTGCGTTGCAACTCCCCCATCGACACGGAACTCGAAGGGATCTGGGCGAAATAGGTATAGCCTTTCATCACGCAACTCACCGCCGCCCTCAAGTCATCCAGATCCTTGCTCTTGGAAACATAGGCAAGAGCCCCGGCACGCCTGCAGCGATCCTGATAAAACTGGGCCTCCAGCGAGGTGAACACCACCACGCGGCATGGCGTGACCTCGGCCTTGATGCGATCCATCACCTCAAGCCCCGCCACACCGGGAAGGCCCAGATCAAGCAGCACGACATCCGGTTGATGCTGCCGGATCAACGACAAGACCTCATCGCCACGGGAAGCCTCGTAAATCCGCTCGAACCCTTCTTTATTGAGTACGAGTGTGATCATGGAGCGAACCACCGGATGATCTTCCACAATCAGTGCTGACTTCATGACAACTCCCGTGCAAACCAACACGATCGGGCAAAAAATGCCCTCCAGGCACCGCAGCGGTTGGGCACAACGCTGCGCATAGACTTTTGCATGGATGGCTGGAAAGAACTACCTGACAGAAATGACAGTTCCGACGAGCGGTAGCCGAGGATCGACGGCGCTCATCAACTGCGTGATTGACGCCAGGTCCGGCAGAGCGGCCTGGCTGACCTGGACATTGCCCGCGACAGGCGGCAACGGCGCCTGCTGTTCATTGAAGATAAAGGCGTGATGAACCTGCGGGTTGTCGGCAAGGAAACCGAACAGGTCCAGCGCTCCGCCGGCCATCGCTCCATTGACGAGCACCAGATCCAGAGGCTCGCAACCGTACTCCACCAGTGCAAGGAGCTCGTCGAGGCTGTGCACCGGTGCAACGCGAAAGTAGCCGAGCTGGTTGAGCAGCCGCTCGATCCGCAGGCGGTTGAAGTGCTGCGCATCGGCGATCAGGATGCGCAAGGATTTGTTCGGCAAGGTGACCTCCAAAAGGATGTCGGTTTCAAGAGGTCGCAAAGCCTACGGAAGACCGCCCTAGGTTTATGTAGGAATATTCCTAAATAAATGCTGGTTATTCTGGCTCTTGATTGGAAAACGCAAAACCGCCTCAAGGCTTCGCCAACGACTCTCTGCCCCTGAAACCCTGGCTTTTACTCCGTGGTACTCGGACTCCAGAACGCCTGCACCACCAGGGTCGACGTCGAAATCCGTGCCACCAGTGCATCCAGTTCATCACCATCGACCGAGGTGGTCGCCAGGGTGGCTTCGATTTCAATTTCATCGGTGCCGAAGGCATGCACATCGACATCGCTGGCCGGATAGTTGCTGCGCTCCAGTTCGGCTTCGAGCAAGGCCAGCACGGTTTTTTGCTGCGTACGCCGGGCAATGACATAGACGATGTTGGTGACTTCTGCGGAAATCACATCCAGCGGCTGACGGTTGATGTTGTTGACGATCGGTCGCAGCAAGGTGTTGGCCGCGAGCACGAACAAGGTGCCAAGCAGCGCCTCGGCCAGCAGGTCGGCACCGGCGCAGGCACCGACTGCCGCCGAGGTCCAGAGCGTCGCGGCAGTATTGAGGCCGCGCACATTGCCCTCTTCGCGCATGATCACCCCGGCACCGAGAAAGCCGATGCCGGAAACCACGTAGGCCACGACCCGCACGGCGCCTTCGGCACCGGCGAGCCGGTTGGCCATGTCGACGAAAATCGCCGCGCCCACCGCCACCAGCACGTTGGTGCGCAGGCCGGCGGTGCGCTGCCGGTACTGACGCTCGAAACCGATCAGGCCACCGAGGATGAATGCCGCGCTGAGGCTGACCAGGGTGTCGAGCAGGGAGGTCAGGTTGAGGTTGTTGATGGCTTGCATGAAAACTCCTTAAGAAACACACAATCCCCTGTAGGAGCGAGCTTGCTCGCGATGACGGCAGCACATCCAGCATTAAGGTGACTGATCTATCGCTATCGCGAGCAGGCTCGCTCCTACAGTGACGGTGTTGACCGAACGCTTATTGCCAGCCAAACCGCCGGATGTAGAACCCTTTCACCGCCTGGGTCAGCGCCATGTACGCCAGCAGGATCACGGGCAGGAACACGAAGTACAGCGACGGCAGCGCCTGCAGTTTGAAGTGATGCGCCAGCGGCCCCATCGGCAGGAAAATCCCCACGGCCATGATCAGTCCGGTCATCACCAGCAACGGCATGGCCGCGCGGCTCTGCAGGAACGGGATCTTCGGCGTGCGGATCATGTGCACGATCAGTGTCTGGGTCAGCAGCCCGACCACGAACCAGCCGGACTGGAACAGGGTCTGGTGATCCGGGGTGTTGGCATCGAACACGTACCACATCAAGGCGAACGTCATGATGTCGAAGATCGAACTGATCGGCCCGAAAAACAGCATGAAGCGCCCGACATCCGCCGGCTGCCAGCGCTGCGGTTGCTTGAGCATTTCGTCATCGACGTTATCGAACGGAATGGCGATCTGCGAAATGTCRTAGAGCAGGTTCTGCACCAGCAGSTGCAKCGGCAGCATCGGCAGGAACGGGATGAACGCACTGGCCACCAGCACCGAGAACACGTTGCCGAAGTTCGAACTGGCGGTCATCTTGATGTACTTGAGCATGTTGGCGAAGGTCCGGCGCCCTTCCAGCACGCCCTCCTCCAGCACCATCAGGCTCTTTTCCAGCAGGATGATGTCGGCCGCTTCCTTGGCGATGTCCACGGCGCTGTCCACGGAAATACCGATGTCAGCGGTGCGCAGGGCCGGGGCATCGTTGATGCCATCGCCCATGAAACCGACCACATGGCCGTTGCCCTTGAGCAGACGGACGATGCGCTCCTTGTGCGACGGCGTCAGTCTGGCGAAGACGTTGGCGGTCTCCACGGCATTCGCCAGTTCGGCGTCGCTCATGCGTTCGATGTCATTGCCCATCAGCAGGCCTTGCTGTTCCAGGCCGACCTCGCGGCAGATTTTCGCCGTCACCAGTTCGTTGTCGCCGGTCAGCACTTTCACCGCCACGCCATGGGCCGCCAGGGCCTTGAGGGCCGGCGCGGTGCTCTCTTTCGGCGGATCGAGAAAGGCTACGTAACCGATCAGCGTCAGTGCCTGTTCATCGGCCAGGCTGTAGGTGTCGCGGCCTTCAATCATTGACCGGGCTGCTACGGCAACCACCCGCAAACCTTCGGCGTTGAACGTGGCCGTGACCTGACGGATTCGCGCCAGCAGTTCTTCGGTCAACGCTTCATCGACTTCGCCGTGACGTACCCGCGAGCAGACCGCCAGCACTTCTTCCACCGCGCCCTTGCAGATCAGCACGTGCGATTGCTCGTGCTCGGCGACCACCACCGACATGCGCCGGCGAGTGAAGTCGAACGGAATCTCGTCGACCTTGCGAAACGCCGTGCCGACTTTCAATTCGCGATGGACCTCGACGTGTTCGAGCACCGCCACATCCAGCAGGTTTTTCAGCCCTGTCTGGTAGTAGCTGTTGAGGTAGGCCATTTCCAGCACGTCATCGGAATCGCGACCCCAGACATCGACGTTGCGCGCCAGGAAGATCTTGTCCTGAGTCAAGGTGCCGGTCTTGTCGGTGCACAGCACGTCCATCGCGCCGAAGTTCTGGATCGCGTCGAGGCGTTTGACGATGACTTTTTTGCGCGACAGGAACACCGCGCCCTTGGCCAGGGTCGAGGTGACGATCATCGGCAGCATTTCCGGGGTCAGGCCCACGGCAATCGACAGCGCGAACAGCAGCGCTTCGGTCCAGTCGCCCTTGGTGAAACCGTTGATGAACAACACCAGCGGCGCCATCACGAACATGAAGCGGATCAGCAGCCAGCTGACTTTGTTGACCCCGGTCTGGAACGAAGTCGGCGCCCGGTCGGTTGCGCCTACGCGCTGGGCAAGGGCGCCGAAATAGGTGCTGTTGCCGGTGGTGAGAATCACCGCCATGGCCGTGCCGGACACCACGTTGGTGCCCATGAACAGGATGTTGTCCAGGTCCAGGGGATTGAGCGTGTCGCGGTCTTGCTGGCGAGGAAACTTTTCCACCGGCATCGATTCACCGGTCATGGCCGCCTGGCTGACGAACAGGTCCTTGGCGCTGAGCACCCGGCAATCGGCGGGAATCATGTCACCGGCAGACAGCACGATCAGATCGCCCGGCACCAGCTGCCTGATCGGCAATTCGATGCGCTGCGCGCTGTGCTCCTCAAGGTCCCGGCGCATCACCGTGGCGGTGTTGCTGACCATTGCCTTGAGGGCATCGGCGGCCCGGTTGGATTTGGTTTCCTGCCAGAAACGCAGCAAGGTCGAGAGCACCACCATGGAGAAAATCACGATGGCGGCTTGCATGTCCTCGGTCAGCCAGGAGATGACCGCCAGCAACGTCAGCAGCAGGTTGAACGGATTCTTGTAGCAGTGCCACAGGTGCGTCCACCAAGGCAGCGGCTGTTCATGCTCGACTTCATTTAGGCCGTATTGCTGGCGCAGGGCATCGGCTTCAAGCTCGCTCAAGCCATCGGTGTGACTGCCCAGCGTGCTGAGCAATTGCCCGGTGTCGCTACCGGCAGCGGCCACCAGGGTTTGCGCCAGGGTGGGTGGGACTTCACGGCTGACCGTGGTGTCGGTGAAAGTTTCCAGCAACGCCAGGCGACGAAAGTGCCGGGCGATGTGGCGGTTGCGCAGGAAACCTGCGAAGAGTTCCTTGAGGGTAAGTTTCATGGCTGGTGCCCCTTTGGTCAGCCGGGAAACCGTCGAGCAGGCAGGTCCATGCCTTTGCCGCCGGAACAACCGGCATGGCAAGGCCTGGCGCGCCGGTCACGAATGACAGGCGTGTCGATAGAGCGGCGGCCACGACAAAAAGTCGAAACCACGCACTGTTCAGCGTCGATGAGAAGGGACGTCGGGACACGGCCAGGACTGGCCATGATCAGGATGCCGCTGCTCGCTTTTCGGCGAGACAACGGCACAGGAGACTGCGCGTTATCTTGCCGAGAAAATGCCGGTTACCGAGACCGGCCGACAACTGTCACTCGAACAAGTACCCACTGTGGGCCTCCGTAATGGATGAAAACGCGCGAAGCTTACGCCCCGGTTTTTGCTGAGTAAACCAGGCATTGCCGAGCTGAAGGGGAATCGCGGGGTTCTTCAGGAAGGGTTCAGGATTCAATATTTGTGGTGTGTTTTATGGCCCCTTCGCGAGCAAGCCCGCTCCCACAATTGATCTGCGAACACAGGCCAAAATGTGGGAGCGGGCTTGCTCGCGAAGAGGACCTTACAGACACCGCAGAACTCAGCTGGCAGTCGCCAATAACAAATCCACCACCGACCGACTGTGCCCGCGATGCTTGCCATGCTCATACAAAGAGCCGGCGATCTCATCGGCACGAATCGGCGGGATCGACAGCAAGGTGTCGCTCAGCCCATGGCTGGCCTGGGAGAAGCCCTGCATGTAGAGACCGGCCTTGCAGCGTTCATCAGTGATCAGTTTGTAGTGGCGATCGACCTCGAAATCCCCCAGGTACTCCTCCAGCGGTGCCAGCAACTTGCGGTGCATCTGCCGCTCGTAACCGGTGGCCAGTACCACGGCGTCATAGTGACGAACCGAGACTTCACCGGTGGCGTTGTTGCGCAACACCAGTTCGATGCCGCGTTCGTTGGCGGTGGCTTTTGAGAGGGTGGTCAGGGTGTGGAACGCATGGCGGGCGATGCAGTTGCCTGTGTCATGTCCAGTGTCCTCTGAATGTTCCCCCTCTAAATCGGGGGCATGGAACCTAAGTGACCTGACCCACCAAGGGCCGCACAACAGGTCGTCTGTTGAGTAGGAACGAGGACCGTGAAAAAAAATTACCTGCGCAGGATCACTGGGCGTCCCACTGTCGCATCCGTATACGGCAATGCTTCATGGCATTGACAATGTGCTTCTCGACCATCGCACGGGAAATGCCCAGTTGCTCGGCAATTTGGGAATGGGACAGGCCCTCGATCTTGCGCAGCAGGAAACTCTCGCGGCACAAACGCGGCAACTGCGCCAAGGCCCGCTGGAGCATTTCCAGGCGCTGGCCTTGATCAAGCACGTTTTGAGGCGAAGGGGTGAAATAGCGCTCTTCATTGTCGAGCACGTCCAGAGGTTCGGCCTGACGCAGGGTGTTGCGTCGATGGTCATCGATGACCAGGTTCAATGCGGTGCGATAAAGGAATGCGCGGGGCTGCTCAATCGGCGCATTGCTGGTCCGTTCCAGCACGCGCAGATAAGCGTCATGCACCACATCTTCGGCCACCTGACGGTTGCCCAGCCTGGCGTTGAGGAAACACACCAGCTCGCGATAGTAGTTTTCCAACATGACTCCCGTCCGCACGGGGGTGCGGTTTCTGTCCTTGAACCGTTTCGGCGACCGCTGAATCACGCAGTGGCACGATAGTGGCAGTTTGATCCGCGTAATTTATAGTAATTCTCATATAGATTTAAAGTACTGCTTCAACTTGCCCGATAAATAGCTCTGATCCATGTGGGAGCGGGCTTGCTCGCGAAGGCGGTGCATCAGGCAACATAAATGGTGAATGTGCCGACCTCTTCGCGAGCAAGCCCGCTCCCACATTAGATTGTGTCGTCGGCTAAATTATGTGCCCGGTTCATCGTTTACAGGACAGCTCCCCGTCCCTGCCCGACCCTGCCCGGCCCTGCCGACAGTGTTCAGCCATCGCCCCGCCGCTGAACGACGGGCCGATTCCCCCAGGCCGGAACCCTGCATGAAACGTCCCCGACAGACCCGACGCGCCCTGCTTGCAGCACTTTGTCTGATCCCCGTAGTTGCCGTCGCTGCCTGGCTGTTCATCCCGCCGGGCCGCGACCAGTTCGCCACCGCCCAGGCCGAGCTGCGCGTAACACTGGAGCGCATGGAATCGGGCCGGGTCATCACCGAGCGCACAACCGTCTGAGTGCCGTTGCCGCACGCAAATCATTGTTTTTTGAAGTTTGTTTTCCGGTTTAGCCAAAGTGGTCCGTCTAATAATAATTATCATTAACTAAAAAACTGCACACACCATTCTGGAGCGATTCGAGCAATGCAAAGCCCTACTCTGTCCCGCGCACCCTTGGCATTAGCCATCGAACGGCAAAAGAAACTCCGAACCGTCGTGCCGGGCGCGCTGTTGACCCTGTTGCTGCTGGGCACTTCCCAGGTCGAGGCAGCCCCGGTGAACGTCAATGTACCGGCCCAATCACTGGCCAGTGCATTGCGCCAACTGGGCCAGCAGACCAACCTGCAGATTCTCTACAGCCAGGACATGGTCAACGGCATCAAGTCCACGGCAGTGTCCGGCAACATGGAACCGGAACAGGCACTGAAAACCTTGCTGCTGGGGAGCGGCATCAATTTTCAGTTGAATGGCAACACCGTGTCTCTGGTGCCATCGTCAGGTGACTCCAGTGCGCTGCAACTGGGTGCAACGTCCATCACTGGCGTGGCGATGGGGCCGACCACCGAAGGCTCGCACTCCTACACCAGCGATGAAGTGACCATCGGCAAAGGCAACATCAAGGTCAAGGACATCCCGCAGTCGGTGTCCGTCGTCACACGCCAGCGCATGGACGACCAGAACCTGAACAGCCTGCAGGACGCCCTGCGTCAGGTCACCGGCGTGACCATCAAGACCTACAACTCCGGCTCCAGCCTCAACGACATCTTTATGCGCGGCTTCCTCGTTGACCAGGTGCAGGTCGACGGCGTCTCGCAACCCACCGGCCAGGGCGACATGGCCACCAGTTTCGACCTGGCGATGTACGACCGCATCGAAGTACTGCGCGGCCCGTCGGGCCTGTACCAGGGCGCGGGTGAACCCGGCGGTACGATCAACGTGGTGCGCAAGCGCGCCCTGAGCAAATTCGCCCTCGGTGGCGAACTGGCCGCCGGCTCCTACGATCGCTACCGTTCTTCGGTGGACGTCACCGGCCCGTTGAACGACCAGGGCACCGTGCGCGGTCGCTTCGTTACCGCCTACGAGAACAACAAGTCCTTCGTCGACTACGCGAAGAACGAACGACCAATGGTCTACGGTCGCCTGGAATTCGATCTCGACCCGGCCACCACCCTGTCGGTCGGCGGCGCCTACCAGAAGAACAACTCCACCCCGGCGTTCGGCTTGCCGGCCTATGCCGACGGCTCATTGCTCGACGTGCCGCGCTCGACCTTCGTCGACGCCAAATGGAACACCCTCAACGAAAAAGTCTGGGAAACCTTCGCCGAACTCGATCACGAACTGGACAACGGCGGTCAGTTCAAGACCACCCTGACCTACCGCGACGCCGAAACCCCGGAGCGTAACTTCACCTGGGCCGACGGCGCGGTCGACCCGGCCACCGGTGACAGCTGGGCCGTGGCCTACGACTACTACACCCACATCAAGACCATCGGTGTCGACAGCTTCGTCACTACGCCGTTCGAGTTCGCCAATCGCCGGCACGAGTTCACCCTGGGCGCCGAGTACCAGCATCTGGACAGAGACTTTACCTACGGCGGCGGCGAGTACTTCCCGATCAACGTGTTCGATCCGGGCAGCATCGACATTCCCCACAATGACTATGCGCACGTCAACGGCAACTGGTCCAAGTCCGATCAGTACGGCGTCTACACCCGCGCCAAGTTCAACGTCACCGACTGGCTCGACGTCATCGGCGGCAGCCGCGTAACCTGGTACGAAAGCGACGCGAAGAACGCCAACGCCTTCTTCAACAATTTCGGCGAAGCCCACACCAGCATCAACCGCAAGGTCGTGCCGTACGGCGCCATCATCGGCAAGATCACCCCGCAACTGTCGACCTACTTCAGCTACACCGGCGTGTTCAAACCCCAAAGCGAAATCGGTACGGACGGCCAGCCGGTCGGCCCGCGCGAAGGCAAGCAGTACGAGATTGGCCTCAAGCGCGAATTCTATGACGGACGCCTGAACGCCAGCATCGCAGCCTTTCGCATCTACGATGAAAACCGCGCCGAATACGACAACACCTCCGGTGCCTACATGACCGAAGGCAAGGCCCGCAGCGAGGGTTGGGAAACCGAGCTGAGCGGCAACCTGACCGAGAACTGGAGCATCGTCACCGGTTACGCCTACACCTCCACCAAGTTCCTGGACGGCGATCAGGCCAACAAAGGCAAGACCTTCAGCACCATCACGCCCAAGCACAACTTCAACCTGTGGAACAAATACGAGTTCACCGACGGTGCGCTCAAGGACTTCAGCGTCGGCGGAGGCGTGCGTGTGGTCAGCGACACCTACTACCAGCGTGACGTGAAGTTCAAACAAGGCGGCTTTGCCATCGCCACGGCGCAAGTCGGCTACAAGTTCAACGAAAACCTGTCGTCGACACTGACCGCCAACAACCTGTTCGACCGCAAGTACTACGACCGCGTCGATGCCTCCTGGGGCACCAACTTCTACGGCGACCCGCGCACCGTGACCTTGAGCCTGCGCGCGCAGTACTGATGGCTGACAGCCTCATCTGCAACAAAAAACCGGGCCCCTTGTGGGAGCGAGCTTGCTCGCGATAGCGCAATGTCAGTCAACAATGATGCTGACTGTGCAATCGTCATCGCGAGCAAGCTCGCTCCCACAGGAGTTGCAGTGGCCAAAGCCTTGACTGAACAGCATTGGCCGCGTGCGGCCCGGTTGTGTTTTCGGCTTCCGACAACAGTCTGTGCCTGATTTGCTTCAGGATTCGACCTGACGCTCGTGCGCGGCGGCCCTGAGTTGCTCGGTATCGACGCGGACAAAAGTGGAGTCCCCGACAGCAGTCAGGACATCCCCGGCGAAGACCTCACAAATGACGCGACTTTTGCGCCCGACATCGCCCTCGACTTTTGCCCGCAATGTCAGGCGCACGCCCATCGGGGTGGGCTTGATGAACTTGATGCCCAGGTTACCGGTGACGCAGGTGATGTGGGGCAAGCTGCCCACTTCGCGCTGTTCTGCCCGGTAGTGATAAGCCATCGCCGCCCAGTTGGAGTGGCAATCCACCAGCATCGCGATCAAACCGCCGTAAACCAGATCCGGCCAGCCGCAATACTTGTCATCCGGCATATGCTCGGCCATGACATGCACCCCGTCTTCATGCCAGAAGCTCTTGACGTGCAGCCCGTGCGGGTTTTGGCTGCCGCAGCCATAACAAACGCCTTCAGGCGCAGCGATGTCTTGAAGCGAAGTGTTCTGCGTGGTCATAGCGTGTTCATCCTTAATACCGGGGGCGAATCGTCGTGGTTCAAAGCGGACCGGGTCGCTCCGGTGCGCAACGGCTGATCAATAAGGAAGAGTTGCTTTCACCTTTCCCGGCGGGAGCGAGCGGCGGGCGGCATCGGGCCGTAGTGATCATACACAGCCGTTACTGGGCGAAAAAGTCGGTTAGGCACTTCAAGAGCGATGTCCCATTGTCGATGGGACATCCACCAGTGACTTCATGTGCGTCGCAAAATCATCCTGTATCGGCCGGAACCCGCAGCGAAGGTAAAAGGCAGCGCCTTCGGGTGTGTCCGTGAACAGTCGCACAACGCGGAAATGCCCGGACGCCAATTCCAGCAGTTGCTGCACCAACGCTTTACCCACGTTCTGGCCCCTTGATGCACGTGCGACGTAGACCCGCCGTAATCGCCCTGCATCCGGTTCGGCAAATGGGTCTGATGAAAGACCTCCTATGGCAATCAGCGGCCCGTTGCGAAACACCCCCAAAAGGCACTCACCCTGCTGATCGAACCGATTGGCCCCGCTTTCCCATTCCGCAATCAACCGGGTGAGGAACCTGAAGCCTTCTGCAACGGCCTCAGCCTCCAGTTCGCGGATTTGCGGCGCGAGCCCAGTGATTTTACATATCACCAATTCATCCATTGACGTGACCATGTTCTGGTTGCTGCCTGGCTTGTCTGCACGGGTCACTTCAAGTCTGAGACTCGCTCTCTGGAGCGTTTACGGGTGTGCACAGCTCAACCAGCGTTCCATCCGGGCACCGAACGTAAGACACGGTTTGCCCCCAGGGCTTGGTAGTCGGGGCAGCGATTTCGCTAGCGCCTGCTTGAATCGCTTTGGCATGGGCCGCGGGGACATCCTCGGTCACCAGCCCGACTTCGATGCCTAACGGTTTGAGAGATGAGTGCGCGGAGACATGGCCGGTGCTGAAGTTCGACGCAGCCAGTTCATCGGCAACGAATGCCAGCGCGGTTTCGCCGGTTTCGAGTTCGCCATAGGTGCCGGACTCATGGATGAAGCGAACACTGAGGCCGAAGGCCGCCGAGAAGAACTTGAGTGAAGCTTCTACATCCTTGACGTAGATGATCAGGTAGCCAAATTTCATGAACGAACATTCCTTGTCGTGCCAATCGGGTGGTGAATCTAGCAGCTTTGAGTGATATGTCGAGGGACACAAAACCGAATAACCCATCAGATGTTTTCTGTGTATTTTTTTCGAAACACAACGAGGGCAGGAATCAGATCGTCGCTGATGAACACTACTCAGCCGCACTTGTTTAAACGCTCTGTAGGTTACTTCGTGAAAGCCACAACGCCTTGCGCCGTTGCCTACAGGTACGCCAGAATCCGCCGGCTTGTGCGCCTTGGGGGTCGTCGGTAACTTGGTTCGGGTCACTGATTTCCAGTGATCGGGTTTAGTAGCCCGGCCAAGGTAAGAGCGGTCGCATGAGTATCATCAGTCAGGTATCCGCCTGTGCTTGATGGTGGCTGTGCGCATGGCGTCCTAGGGCGCGCCGGTTTTTGCTTACCTCACCGGTCTACTAACTTGCGCACAGCTGCCACCCCTTCGTTTAGTAGCGAACTGGTGCGGCCCTCTTTAAAGGTAAGTATCTATGTTCAAGGTTACTCCAAATCCGCCGGACTCCGACCCGGCCTCCCCACGCGAAAGTCCCGATTCAAAACAATTCCACGAAACCGCCGAGCGCGCGCTCAATCCAGGCCCCAACATCATGGCCACCCCGCGCACACCCAGCACCCTGTTCATCGTCAATCCCGAACTCAGTACCGAAACGTTGCTGGTGCACGCCTGCGAATCGCTGGCGTCGGCCAATGTCATGGCCAACGACCTGGTGGATCATTTACAGGGGACAAGTCGCAATGCGCTGTTGGGGATTGCGCAGGTGATCATGCTGGGGGAGCTGGCAGTGAATCGGGCGCTGGATCGGCTTGATCCGCCCTAGTTATCCGAGTCAGCGTAAAACAACCTGTAAGCGAGCCTGCTTGCGATAGCTGTGTGTCAGGCACCATTTTTACCGGCTGACACGACGCCTTCGCGAGCAAGCCCGCTCCCACAGGGAAATGCCCCACAGGTCGATCTTCATTTCAGGTGGCGATAGCTTGGAATTGCGGAACCGAGCACCACCGCCCCCGCCGCAATTGCCAGCCAGAACCCGCTGCGCGCGCCAAGGGCATCCACCAGCCAACCGGAGCCGGCGGCACCAATCGCCACGCCGATACTCAACCCGGTCACCAGCCAGGTCAGACCTTCGGTGAGTTTGGCCGGTGGCACGATCTGCTCCACCAGGGCCATGGCGACGATCAGCGTCGGGGCAAAAAACAGGCCGGCGACAAACACCGCCAGCGACAAGCCGAAAATATTCACCGCCAGCAGCAACGGCAAGGTAGTCACCGCCGTTGCTACCCCGCCATACAAATACAGGCGCGCCAGCGGCACTTTCGAGCGCAGTGCGCCGAATGCCAACCCGGCCAGGCACGAGCCGATGGCATACACCGACAGCACGATACTGGCCGCTGCCGGTTGGCCCTGCTGCTGGGCGAAGGCAACGCTGACCACGTCCACCACGCCGACGATGGTGCCCATGGCCACCATCAGCAGCATCAGCAACTGAATGTCACGAGAGCGGATGATCGAGCCTTGATGGTGGTCTTCGTGGGGATGTACCGGAGGCTCCGTGCTGCGCTGCAACACGAACGCGGTGACGCCGACAGCCAGCGCCAGCAAGGCCGCCAATGGCCCTGCCTCGGGAAACGCCACCACACACAGGCCAACGGAAAGCGGCGGCCCGACGATGAAGCAGACTTCGTCCAGCACCGACTCCAGGGCGTAGGCGGTCTGCAACTCGGGGCGACCGCGATACACCTCGGTCCAGCGGGCCCGGACCATCGCCGACATGCTCGGCATGCAACCGGCCAGCGCGGCGAAGACAAACAGCGTCCAGTGCGGCGCTTGCAACCGCGTACACAGCAACAACAGCAACAGTGCCCCGCCA
The DNA here is from genome assembly GCF_052114525.1 of Pseudomonas sp. KB_15. Taxonomy (NCBI): domain Bacteria; kingdom Pseudomonadati; phylum Pseudomonadota; class Gammaproteobacteria; order Pseudomonadales; family Pseudomonadaceae; genus Pseudomonas; species Pseudomonas sp. KB_15. The sequence continues at coordinate 70,700 of NZ_JBFREX010000010.1, forward strand.
CCAAGCAATGCCGCCACCGGCAGAATCCGCCCCTGGCCATATCGATCCACCAGCCGCGATACCTGCGGTGCACAAAACGCCGTGGCCAGGGCGAACGTCGCCGCCACCGCGCCAGCCATTCCATAGCCACCCTGTAACTGCGAGAGCATGGTGATCAGGCCGATGCCGGTCATGGAAATCGGCATGCGCGCGATCATCCCGGCCAGTACGAAGGCACGACTGCCAGGGGCTTTGAACAACTCGCGATAGGGGTTTGCCATGGGGCTGGCCTCATCAGGGGACTGCACGTTGCCATAACGGCTGATTGCGGGGGAAGTGTGGAATTGTTGGTTGAATGTGAAGGCCCCATCGCGAGCAGGCTCGCTCCTACAGTTGATCGGTGTATGCCGTCCTTTGTGGGAGCGAGCCTGCTCGCGATGGGGCCAGAACAGACAACCCACGCCCCCGCCAAATGAACTCTCGGCCACCCAAACCAGTCACCTGCTTAGGCCCCAGATTCCCGGAGTTTCGCGACAATGGCTGATCATCCCGAACGCCAAAGCCCCATCGACGCCCACGGCATCATCGGCGACATGCGCAGCGCGGCGCTGGTCAACGACAAGGGCAGCGTGGACTTTTTCTGCTGGCCGGAATTCGACAGCCCATCGATATTCTGCTCGCTGCTGGACAGCCCCGAGGCGGGGATTTTCCAGTTGTCACCGGACTTGCCCGACGCTCGCCGCGAACAGATTTACCTCCCCGACACCAACGTGCTGCAAACCCGCTGGCTCAGCGACCGCGCCGTGGTCGAAGTCACCGACCTGCTGCCCGTCGGCGACACCGAAGATGACCTGCCGCTGCTGATGCGGCGGATCCGTGTGGTCAGCGGCCGCGCCACCTTCCACATGCGCTGCGCCGTGCGCCATGACTACGCCCGCGCCCACACCCGCGCGCGCGCCAGAACAAACAGGATGTGATTTTTGAGGCTGCCGGCCAACCGACTCTGCGGCTCTCTTCGGATCAGGCATTGCGCATCGACGCCAACGTGGCGGTTGCCGAGTTCACCCTCGAACAAGACCAGACCGGTCAATTCCTGCTCGGCGCCCTAGACGATCCGCGCTTCAAGAAAGGCGCTGCCGAACTGTGCCTGCAGCGCACCCTGAAATTCTGGCGCGACTGGATCGGCCAATCCAACTACCGTGGTCGCTGGCGCGAAATGGTCAACCGCTCGGCCCTGGCGATGAAGCTGCTGACCTCGCGCAAATACGGCGCGATTCTCGCTGCCGCCACCTTTGGCCTGCCGGAAAGTCCCGGTGGCGAACGCAACTGGGACTATCGCTTCACCTGGATCCGCGACGCCTCGTTCACCGTCTACGCGTTCATGCGCCTGGGCTTCGTTGAAGAGGCCAACGCCTACATGCGCTGGTTGCGCGGGCGGGTCAGCGACTGTCGGGGCAAACCGATGAAACTCAACATTCTCTACGCCATCGACGGTCGCCAGGAGCTGCCAGAGATCGAGCTGACGCACCTGTCCGGTCATGGTGGCGCACAACCGGTGCGCATCGGCAATCAGGCATATGAACAGGTCCAGCTCGATATCTTTGGCGAGCTGATGGATGCGATTTACCTGGTCAACAAATACGGTGAAGCCATCTCCCATGAAGGCTGGAAACACACAGTGGAAGTGGTCGATCAGGTCTGTGAAACCTGGGAACAAAAGGATGTCGGCATCTGGGAGATGCGCGGCGCGCAATACCATTTCCTGCATTCGCGGCTGATGTGCTGGGTCGCCCTGGACCGCGCCATCCGCCTCGCTTCAAAACGCTCGCTGCCGGCACCCTTCGCGCGTTGGGACCAGACCCGCCAGGCGATCTACGCCGACATTTGGGAGAACTTCTGGTGCGAGGAACGCGGGCATTTCGTCCAGCACATCGGTGGCACCGGCCTGGACGGTTCAATGCTGCTGATGCCGCTGGTGCGTTTCGTCAGCGCCCGCGACCCGCGCTGGCTTGCGACCCTGGAAGCCATCGAAAAGAGCCTGGTGCGCGATGGCATGATCTACCGCTACCGCAACGACGACAGCCAGATCGACGGCCTGCCCGGCAGCGAAGGCGCCTTCGCCGCGTGCTCGTTCTGGTACGTCGAATGCCTGGCCCGCGCCGGCCGGCTCGACAAGGCTCACCTGGAATTCGAACAACTGCTCAGGTACGCCAACCCGCTGGGGCTGTATGCCGAAGAGTTCGACAGCCACGGCCGACACATGGGTAACACCCCGCAAGCCCTGACACACCTGGCGCTGATCAGTGCGGCGTGTTTTCTGGATCGGAGGTTGAGTGGGGAGAAGGTTGTTTGGCAGCCATAAGTACGGGGCAAAAAATGTTCGAACTCAGGCAGAAGGTGACTCAAGGCACCACTGGATCTGCACCAGCACCGACCGAAAACCGCTCCCGATAAGCCTGCGGAGTCACGCCCATGGCCCGCAGGAAACTGCGGCGCAGGGTTTCTTCGCTGCCGAAGCCGCATTGCACTGCCACCCGCTTGATTGGCACGCCGGTGTCGCTGAGCAAACGCCGCGCGGTTTCGACGCGGATCAGTTCGATGGCCCGGGCCGGCGTCTGGCCGGTGTCGGCGCGGTAGTGGCGCACGAAACTGCGTTCGCTCATACCGGCCTGCAAGGCCAGGGTCGGGACGCCAAGGTCCTGGGTCAGGTTTTCGCTGATCCAGGCGTGCAGTTCGTCAAATCGATTGCCTTCTTTTTGCAGGGACAGGGTCACGCTGAATTGCGACTGGCCACCCGGACGCTTGAGAAACACCACCAGTTGCCGGGCGACTTCCAGGGCCATGTTGCGCCCGAGGTCTTGTTCGACCATGGCCAGCGCCAGGTCGATGCCGGCGGTCACCCCGGCCGAGGTCCAGACCGGACCGTCGTTGATGAAGATCGGGTTGGGCTCGACGTGCAGTTGCGGGTGTTGCTGCGCCAATTGCTCGCAGCGGGTCCAGTGGGTGACCACGCGCCGGCCATCGAGCCAGCCGCTGGCCGCCAGCAGAAACGCACCGGTGCACACCGAAGAAACCCGCCGGCAGCCATGGGCATGTTCGCGCACCCAGGCGACCAACGGCGCATCCTGCGCCGCCGCGTAAACGCCCCAGCCACCGGCAATGATCAAGGTATCAGTGCCCTCGTCCGGTAACGGTTCGGCCAACAGCGCCAACCCCGCCGACGACATCACCGCCCCGCCGCCGCTGGCAATCACCGTCGGTGCGTAGGGTGGCGGCAGGCCTTGCTGACGGGCAATGTCGTTGGCCGAAGCGAATACCTGCAACGGCCCGGTGACGTCGAGCAATTGCACGTTGGCGAAAGCGAGTACGTGGATGATTTTATGCATTTGGCGTAATTCGTGGGGATATTGGCGTATGCGCCAAAGCCTACGGGCCTACAGTTAAACCGTCCACCCACTTCACGAGAAAAACACCATGACGTTGCAGATCGGTTTTCTGTTGTTTCCACAGGTTCAGCAACTGGATCTGACCGGCCCTTATGACGTGCTGGCCTCGCTGCCGGATGTGAAAGTACATCTGGTCTGGAAAGACCTGATGCCGGTCACCGCCAGCACCGGCCTGATGTTGAAACCGACCACCACCTTCGACGATTGCCCGGCGCTGGACGTGATCTGTGTGCCCGGTGGCAGCGGCGTCGGGCCGTTGATGGAAGACGACGAAACCCTGGATTTCCTCAGGGCCCAGGCCGCCAACGCCCGCTACATCACTTCGGTATGCACCGGCGCGCTGGTGCTTGGCGCGGCGGGATTACTCAAGGGCAAACGCGCCACCACCCACTGGGCATATCACCAGTTGCTGGCGCCTTTGGGGGCGACACCGGTACAGGATCGGGTGGTTCGCGACGGCAATCTGCTGACCGGAGGCGGGATCACCGCGGGTATCGACTTCGCCCTGACCCTGGCCGCCGAGCTGTTCGACCAGGCCACCGCCGAGCTGGTGCAGTTGCAGCTGGAATACGCCCCGGCCCCGCCGTTTACCGCGGGCAGCCCCGGGACGGCCCCGGCCAGTGTGCTGGAAGAGGCTCGCCAGCGGGCTGCCGGCTCGTTGAAACTGCGGGCGCAAATCACCGAGCGCGCGGCGGCGAAACTCGATCAACAGTGAAAAAATGGCGGCGGGAACCCGGTTCCTGCCGCCACGACTTTTCATGCGCCCACAAAAAAACCCGCCGAAGCGGGTTTTTCCAAGACCATGACGACTCCTTGTCGTAGCGTTCCTTGCATATGGTCGATCATCCATGATCCTGAGCACATCCTGTGCTTCAGTGGGTGAGGCCAGATTACTCATCGGATCCAATTTGTAACAGGCGATATCGCTACCATCGCGTGTAAGACATTCGCTATAAACCACCTTCCGAAAACCCTTAGACACCTCAGGCTTCGAGCCGACTTCAGCCACTCTGTTGCTCGTGGGACTTGGCACTGTCGATCAAAAACTGCTCGATATTGTTCATTTGCTCTTCCCACCCACGACTATCCATTCGGAAAGCCTTTTCCCGGCGCACATCGGGGATGTGATCGAAACCGGACTCGGAGACTCTGAGCAAGGTGCCTGCGTCATGATCTTCCAGTTCGAACTTGACCAGGGTGGTTGGCTCCTGGGAATAGTCGATCTCCGGACGCACCGCGTACGGATGCCAGCGAAACGAAAACAACCGCTCCGGCTCGACCCGCTCGACCAACACGTTCCACAATACGTGTTCATATCCGGGGTACGTGACCCGGCCCTGGGTCCACTCGCCTGCAACAAAACGCTTGCCCTCCAGCGCCACGCCAAACCACTTCCCGAACTCTTCGGCATGGGCTATCACTCGCCAGACCTGTGAACGCTTGGCCTTGAGCAGGATTTTCCTTTCGATGCGATCAGATGCTGGGTTCATAAGTCACCTCCTGTACTTGAACAGTAGGTCAGTAAGATCACAAGACCAACCCTAAAGTTGTACCAATCTGGATGCGCAATCAACCATACCTGAGATATTCGGTTGCATTTACGCCGATAAGTTCTGGGGCAAGAGAATAGTCGGAGAATCGAAACTGCTAACGTTCCCTATTGAAATCTTCCCCTGAAAGGAGTCAGCCATGAATAAACTGGGCGGCAGTTGCCTGTGCAAGGCCATCRAATACGAACTCGACAGCCTCGACATGCCCATCAGCCATTGCCATTGCCAAACCTGTCGCAAGGCTCACGCGGCGGCTTTTGCATCGACCGCCGGGGTCATGCGCGAGCATTTTCGCTGGATCAAAGGGCAGGATCGGCTGAGCCGCCATGAATCGTCGCCGGGCAAGTTTCGGTATTTCTGTTCGGCCTGCGGTTCACATCTGATGGCCGAACGGCTGGCTCAGCCGCACGTGATTGTTCGTGTGGCGACACTGGATACCGATCCGCAGATGACGCCCCAGGCGCATATCTGGACGGCCCATGACGTGCCATGGCTGGAATACGATTCGGTGGAAAAACACGCGCAATGGCAGGCGTAGTGGGCTGAATCCATCTCGGCGCTACACTGCACCTCTACATTCCGTCACAGCGAGCACTCCAGCATGAACCCACGCTTACTATTGGCGCTGACGCCCCTGTTGTTCACCACCATGACTTTCGCCGTGGACTGCGACGACCAGGCGGCGATGAACCAGTGCGCAGCACAGCAGAATGCGGCCGCCGACAAGGAGTTGAATGCGCTGTACCAGCAGATCACTTCGCGACTCAAGAGCAATCCGGACAGCAAGAAGCAGTTGGTGAGTGCGCAGCGGGCGTGGGTCGCGTTCCGCGATGCCGAGTGCAAGTTCTCGGCGTCCGGGGTGGAAGGCGGGAGTGTGTATCCGCTGATCTACAGCAATTGCGTGACTGAATTGACCAGGGCGCGGGTGGCGACGTTCAAGACTTACCTGAAGTGTCAGGAGGGGGATTTGGGGTGTCCGGTGCCGGGGGTTTGAATCTCTAGCGCCTGTAAGGGCCTCTTCGCGGGCAAGCCCGCTCCCACATGGGCCGGTGTGAATGCAAATATGCGTTCCAACTCGGTCACCTGTGGGAGCGGGCTTGCTCGCGAAGGCGTCAGTTCAGGCGCCGCAACTACCGGACAAAAATCTGCGCCGTGGTAATCGCCATGTCCCCGCCCGGCATCTTGATGCTGCCGATCTGCTTCAGGCTGTCGGCATCGAAGATCGCCACATCGTTGAAGGTCCCCGCCAGGTAGATCTTGCTGCCGTCCTTGTTGAAGGAAATGCAGTAGTACGAGTGATCGAGCGTGGCGGACTGAAGCATTTTCTTCTGCTTGATGTCGTACTTGGCCAGGCGGTTGAGCACGCCAAACATCAGGTTCGGATCCTTGGGCGAGCGCATGCCGCTGAAGTAGATTTCGGTCAGGGGGCCGAAATCGGTGGTTTCGGTCTTGCCGGTCTTCAGGTCGACGCTGAACAGGCCGTACAGGTATTCGGCCGTGGCCGGGTCCTGTTTCTTGTCCTTGAACTTCGCCGCGGTGTAGAGCAGCGAGAAGTCATGCCGATACGTCTGCTGGTTCCACACGTAGAGCACGTCCGGTGCGCTGTAGTTCGGGCGTTTCCAGTGACGGCTGGGGATCAGTACGTCGAACTTGCCGGTCTTCACATTGACCTTGTAGACATCCGCCCCCGCCACGTACAGCGTGCCGTCGTCGCCGCTCTGCATGATGGTCAGCTGCCGTGGCGCCGGGAAACTGCGCACAGGCTTGGCATCCATCCCGGCGTCGGTGGCATACACGTCCAGCCGAGGCTGCTGCACTTCGTACCGATCGTTCATCATCAGCGTCGGGTTGGCGATGGTGAACAATTCCTTGCCGTCGTGGCTGAGGGTGAAGGCGAACATAGACTTCGCTTTCTCCCCCGGCTTCTGGGTGATGCTGGCGTGGAACACCTGCTTGCAGCTGTCCAGTTCGACGCCGTAGACATCCGCATAGTGATTGTTCAGCACATAGGCGGTCTTGCGGTCCGGCGACAGCTGCACGGTGCCGGGACCGAAGGCGTCGGGCATCTTGCAGGTCTTGAACAGGGTGTCAGTGGCCAGGTCGATCACGTGCAGGTTGTTCGGGTAATTGGTGGTCAACATGTATTCGTGACCGTCTTGCAACGCGGTATTTTCATCGGCCAGGACACTGACCGAACAACTGCTCAGGACGGCAAACGCGGCCAGGCCGCAGGCTTTGATGCTGTGCATGCTGGAATCCTTCTTCTTGTACGCTGCTTTCAAGGGCATCACTTGTCCTTCGGGAAGACAGTGCCGAGGTTGCGCCAGTTTTCGTTGGACGCCTGGGCATCCTTGTTCCAGTCCGGGTAGGTGCTCATCATGTCGGGCACCTGGGCCGGCCACCAGCAAGGGTCGGAGCACCCGTAGAGGTCGGCCTCCATCGGCTGGCACAGCGACGACACACCGCCAAACGCATCGATTTCCCAGCCCGGGTCGGTGGTCGAGGCACAGCCCGCCACGGAACTCATGGCCACCACTTCTTCGATGCGGTTTTCATCCGCAGCCTGATCCAGCTTCAACGCTTTGTTATTGATTGCCTTGAGATGTTTCATATCAGTGAGCCTTGCGCGGAGTGATGTAACTGCTGATGAACGCAGGGTTGTTGGCCATGATCCGGGTGTAGACCTCGATGCCGAAATCGACCCAGTCACGCATCAGTTCGCAGTAGTGATAAGTCGGGTGCGTCGGATCGCCGTAGCGGGCGTAGCTTTCGTGGTAACAGCCGCCGGAACACAGGTTGCGGATCTGGCAGTCTTCGCAGCCAGTGTTGGTGCGGTCCAGGCGCTGGGACAGGAAGTCGTTCAACTCCACCTGTTTGACGCCGCTATGGACATTGCCGAAGGTCGGCAGACTCGAACCGGTAAAGCGGTGGCACAGGTTCAGTTCGCCCTTATGATCCACCGCCAGCATCTTCAGGCCCGCGCCGCACGGCAGGGCTTTCTTGTGGCCTTCATGAATGTCGGTGATCAACTGGTGCAGGTTGGAGAAACCGATGTTGCGGTGTTCCAGCGCCGCTTCCAGGTAACGCTTGCCGAGTTTTTTCATGTTGGCGAACACCTGCACCAGTTCATCGCTGGTGAGGTTGAAGCTGCTGATGTCGCCCGAGGTCACCGGGGCAAAGCCGACCTCAGCGAAACCCAGTTCGTTGAACAGGTGATCCCAGATGGTTTCGACGTCGGTGACGCCGGTGGTCAGGGTCACCCGCGCCCCCACCGGGCGGCTGTTGTAGCGCGACAGCAGCATCTCGGCCTTGCGCCGCACCACGTCGTACGTGCCCTGCCCGCCCACGGTGATGCGGTTGCGGTCGTGCACGGTTTTCGGCCCGTCGATACTCACCGACAGCCCGAAACGGTGAGCGTTGAGGTAGTCCACGGTTTCTTCGGTGAGCAGTGTGGCGTTGGTGGTCATGACAAACTCGACGAACTTGCCCGCCTCGCGAAAACGCTTCTCACAGTAGTCGACCATGTACTCGATCAGCTTGCGGTTGCTCAGCGGTTCGCCGCCGAAGAACACCACGGTGAAACGCTCTTCGTCCGGGGATTCGCGCAGCAGCATTTCCACCGAGGCAATCGCCGTTTCCACGTCCATCTTCTTGCCGGCCGACGGCTTGTCGAGGTCTTCCTTGTAGCAGTAGGTGCAACTCAGGTTGCAGCCCGTATTGACGTTGAGCACCACGGTATTGATCGCCGTGCGCTCGACCCGTTTGGTGGCGATGTCCGGGGTCAGCGGCGAGCCGTCGCTGACCAGTTCCAGGGCCATCAGCTCGCGCAGGGTTTCGGTGACTTCCTCACCGTTGAAGCGCGCGGCCAGGCGCTGGATCAGGTCGTCCGACGAACAGCCCGGGCCGCGCAAGGTATCGATGATGGTGCCCGTCAGTTCATCGCTGGCGAACAGCGAACTGCTGGGGATGTGAAACAGCATGCGGTCGGCATCGACCTGCACTTCGTGCAGGTTGCGTTCGACCAGATTCAAGATAGCGCCCATTGCCAACCTCCTGTGCAGGCCCCGCTTGGGGGACCTGCGATCATTCCGAAAAAGTGTCTGAAACCGTTTGGGTCAGCCAACTCATGGAATGGGTGGATTGTTCCAGCGTTGCACGGTCACGATCATGTGGCCTTCGCCGGTCAGGGATTTCCCTGCGTCGTCGACGGCGGCGATCACCTTGAGGTTGCCGGCATTGTTGGTGGACATCTTGCGCGCCGGGTTCGGCCCGGCATCGCCCGGGGTGAATACGCCTGCATCGGCCTGCATGGTGCCGGCAAACTTGACGTCTTCGTCTTCCTTGGCGCGGTCGTCGAAGGCCTCGACCTTCCATTGCGCCGGGAACACGCCGATGCGGTACGGCTTGCCGTCTGCGCCCTTGCCCCAGGCTTCCGCGTCGAAACGGCCCTGGACCTTCGGCGTCGAACCACCGCCTTCGCCGATCCGCGCCACCGAGAACTCAGGCACCACTTTGACTGCATCGATCTTGCTGTACACCGACAGGCTCGGGCCTTTCAGGGTACCGACGGTGACTGCACGCAGCCCCGGTTGCGCGTTGGCGGCAGCCTTGAGCTTGACCCGCATGCGTTCCGGGGTTTGCTCCAGCACTTCGACCACTTCCACGCCTTTGCCGAAGTCAGGTTTGCCGCTCAAGCCGCTGCCGACCAGGGTGACTTCGCTTTCACTGCCGGCCTTCACATAGCCCGGCTGCACGGCCAGCAAACGGTTGGAACCCTGTTTGGCTGCGACGAAGTCCAAACCACGTTCATCGTGCTCGGCCTCGAACATCCGGCCCTGCATCGCATTGCCTTGCGCGGCGAACACCTGGCGCATGGTCACGCCATCGATGGTCACGTTGCCGCGCCATTCGTAGCCGGTGTAGAGAATTGCACTGCCGTCGCCATTGAACGGACTGCCATCGGCGTATTGGCCTTTGACGCTGACCTTGAAGGTGTCGCTGCCATCGGCACTCACGGTCATGACACCGGCCAGCTCACCCTTGCCCGGCAAGTGGCCGCTGAAGCTCCAGTCGCCCACCAGCGCATCGGCTTTGGGCGCCGCGCTCTGCCATTTTTTCCACGCGGGGTTGTCCAGCGGATAACGCTTGGCCAGCAGCGGCACCATGTCCTTGCGGGCGATGTCGAACCAGTCGCGGTCGCGGGCCAGCGCCTGGTACTCCAGGGACGGCCACTGACCGAGGTGGAAATTCACCAGGCGTTCCCACTCCTGCGCCGGACGCCGTTGCAGGGCGACCCGCGCCCCGGAGTGGCAGCGGCCGCACATCTGGCTGGTCTGGTCGTCGAAGTGCTCGACGGTATTGAGCCGCCGCTCCAGCGCATAACGCACGCCATCGGTTTCGCTCGGCGCCAGGCCCTGGCTGTCGGCCAGGTATTTGACCAGCGTGCGACGGTCGTCATCGCTGATCTGCAAACCGTGCATGGTCTGCATGCGGGCGATGCTCATCAACCAGCCTTCCGGCGTTTTGCGCTGGTGGCTGATGCGGCTCAGGCCGTTATCGGCTTCGGGGGTGTGACAGCCCTGACAGGTTTCCTTGAGGATGGTCTGGGCGTCGCGGGCTGCCAGGCTATGAGGCGAATGCAGCGCTACACAAGCGGCTACGGCCAGCAGGCTGGCGCTCATGCCTGATCGGAGTTTTCTCTTCATCAACGTCGAACCTCGCACGGTGCGTTCTTATTGTTGTGGCTTATCGTTTTTATGGTTTCTGCCGCCGGCTTTGATCCGCTGACGGAGGCAAGAGAAACGTCTGCAATGTGCAATACACGGAGCGTGCCAGCTTATGAATACCTCAATGAATCAATGATTTGCCGATAAAGGCCGGTGTTTTGCCAATCGTGTCGTCGGCGTTCCACGTTTAATTTCGCGACAACTGTTTCAGCCTGAGACAAGCATAGCTTTCTGTAGGAGCGAGCCTGCTCGCGATGGTCGTTAACGATAGCCCGTGCTTGCCGGCTAAACGCATTGCTCTTTAGTCCATCGCGAGCAGGCTCGCTCCTACAAAAAGCATTACGTTCCTGATGTGCATTTTGTTCGGGACGTCTCACGTCGTCGCAATTTGCGACGTTTATCGATCTCACGGTGACCCGGAAAATATCTGTCACCCCACTAGATCGGGCCTTCGGGCCGAAAAAACACAACTGGCACAGCCATTGCGAAAGCCCGGTTCTCACGAACAACAAGAGGCCTCGCCAATGTCGCTCCCAAACGTGCTTCCCGCCACTTCGGCATTCATCCAGCGCGCCCCGCGCATGCTCATCGGTGGCGACTGGGTCGAGGCCGCCGACGGCCAGACCATGTCCCTGCACAACCCGGCCACCGGTGAGATGCTATGCGTGGTGCCACGGGCAACGCCGGAGGATGTCGACCGCGCGGTGCTCGCCGCCCGTCAAGCGTTCGACGACTCGGCCTGGACCCGCACCCGTCCTCGGGAGCGGCAGAACCTGTTATGGAAACTCGCCGACCTGATGCAGCGCGACGCCGAATTGCTGGCGCAACTGGAATGCCTGAACAATGGCAAAAGCGCGGCCGTGGCCCAGGTGATGGACGTGCAACTGGCCATCGACTTCCTGCGCTACATGGCCGGTTGGGCGACCAAGATCGAAGGCTCTACGGTTGACGTGTCGGCACCGTTGATGCCCAACGACCAGTTCCACAGCTTTATTCGACGCGAAGCGGTGGGCGTGGTCGGCGCCATCGTTGCCTGGAACTTCCCGCTGCTGCTGGCCTGCTGGAAACTCGGTCCGGCCCTAGCCACCGGTTGTACCGTGGTGCTCAAACCCGCCGACGAAACCCCGCTGACCGCGCTGAAACTCGCTGAGCTGGTGCTGGAAGCCGGGTATCCCGAAGGCGTGTTCAACGTGGTCACCGGCACCGGCATCACTGCTGGCTCGGCCCTGACCCACAACCCATTGGTCGACAAACTGACCTTCACCGGTTCCACCGCCGTGGGCAAGCAGATCGGCAAGATCGCCATGGATTCCATGACCCGGGTGACCCTGGAGCTGGGCGGCAAATCACCGACCATCGTGATGGCCGACGCCGACCTGAAAACCGCCGCGGCCGGGGCTGCCAGCGCGATTTTCTTCAATCAGGGCCAAGTCTGCTGCGCAGGCTCCAGGCTGTATGTACAGCGCAAGCATTTCGACAACGTGGTGGCGGACATCAGCGATATCGCCAACGCCATGAAACTCGGCAACGGCCTGGACCCGAGTGTCGAGATGGGGCCATTGATCTCGGCGCGGCAGCAGGAGCGGGTTTATGGGTACATCGAAAAGGGCCGGGCAAGCGGCGCGACCATCGCCTGCGGTGGCGAGCAGTTCGGCCCGGGGTATTTCGTCAAGCCGACGGTGATCGTGGATGTCGATCAGAAGCACTCACTGGTGCAGGAAGAAATCTTCGGCCCGGTGCTGGTGGCTATCCCGTTCGATGACGAAGCCGATGCCTTGCGCATGGCCAATGACAGTCCCTACGGCCTGGGGGCGAGCATCTGGTCCAATGATCTGGCGGCGGTGCACCGGATGATTCCACGGATCAAGTCCGGTTCGGTGTGGGTCAACTGCCACAGCGCCCTGGACCCGGCGCTGCCGTTCGGCGGCTACAAGATGTCCGGGGTCGGGCGTGAGATGGGGTATGCGGCGATCGAGCATTACACCGAGCTGAAGTCGGTGTTGATCAAGTTGTGATTTGTAGCGTCCTTCAGACCGCCTTCGCGGGCAAGCCCGCTCCAACAGGAGTTGTGCGTTAAGCACAAATCACCTTCAGAAGCGGGCGGCAACTCCAGCCACTACGCTGCGGTTTCGCGGCCCTGTGGTTGACCCACCCCATCTTTTGCGCCGGCCCGAAGCGCGTGACGAAGCTTCAGGGCCGGCCGTTCGACGCAGTAGTACGAAACGCCGCTGAGCAGCAACGACAAGGCCAGCACTGTTGCAACAATGGCCCCATCGTAGGCAACCGACCAGACAGCGTGCAGGAAGTACATCACCACATAGTGATTCAGGAACACGCCGTAGCTGATATTGCCGAGGAACTCGTCAATCCGGTGAAACTTGAGCTTTGTCAGCAGGTACACGGCGGGCACGCCCAGCGCTATGCCGGCAGTCACTTCGGCATTGAACGGTCGGCGCTCTATCCATCCCGCCATGATGGCCGCAAACATCAGGGCCGCCGCCACGGCGGTGCCGGCAGCGATCGCCAAATCCTTCGGCTGCGCTTTGTACAGGTAGCTGCCGCACAAGAACATGAACAGCACGCCCGGCAATAGACGGTAGCCGTACAGGTCGGTGTTGATGAAACCCAGGCACGCGGCCATGAAGACGACGACGGACAGAGCAAACGCAACGCCCCGCGCCCTGTAGATGATCAGGAAAGGGATCACCAGGTAGAAGCACATCTCAAGCCCCAAAGACCAGGCCGGTGGCAAGATCCACGATCCCGCCGCTCCGAACATGTAGAAGCCGAGTGGCACAATAGTCAGGCTTGCGGCGATGTTGCGCAGCGTCAGCTCGGCGGCTTGAGGCGTGCCGGGCAGCAGGAAATAGATCACCGCACAGGAAACTGCGAAGTAGAACAGGAATTGAGGGTAGAGCCGCAGGGCGCGGTCCAGGTAGAACAGGCCAACTGTCTCCGGCGCCTTGTAGTTGCGCTCGATCAGCGAGGTCATCACGAAACCGCTGATGATCAGGAAGGAAATCACGGCAATCACGCCGGGGTTTAGCCCCATGAACGTCTTGCCCATATGAGAAACGGCCACCAGAGCGGCTAATAGCAGACGATAGGCTCCCACTTACACCCCAGAAATCATTGTCGTTATGGCGCGTAAATTACGATGCTTTGCGCAGGGAGAACAGGCTTTTCGCCGGATCCGGACGCTCTTCATTCAGGGTTTGAAACCCTGACCCAGCAACCAGCTGCGAACCATCCGCCCCTGCTCCACCGTCAAACCGGCCAACGCCTGCTCCGCCGGCTCGCTACGCAATCGCCGCAACAACGGCGCCAGTTCAACCCCATGCACATGCCAGATGCCCAACGGCTGATCCGCCGTTATGACCACCTCGGCCTCATCGACCAGCCCGTCACGCAACACCGGTGCGCGCTCGATCCTCAGGGCATTGAAATCCGCCTCGGCATGGGCCACCTCGGCGTCCGGCCATTTCCGTCGTGCCTGCCAGAACGGCTGATCTGGCCAGCGCTGCTCTTCGGCATAAAAATCCCGGCCAATCCGCGCAAAACGCAAAAACAACTGTTCCACCCGCTGCTGGTGGAAACACTGGGCCAGAGCCACCCGCTCAGGTTTGCACAGCAGCGTGTTGATCACCGCCGGCGCCTGCAACGCCGAAGACAAGGACTGAAAGATCCCATTGCCCGACAACGGGTCAACCGCCATTGCCGCATCACCGACCCGAATCCAGTTGTCGCCGCACACCTGCGGGCTGAGAATCGCCGTGCTGCTGCGGGCGTGCAGCTGCAAATCAAGCTCCGGTTCGCCGCCGAAAAACCCACGGGCCACTGCCGACTCCCCACGGCGTTGGCGACAGTAATCGAGCAACATAGCCTTACCCGGCAACCCGGCACTGGCCACGTCCACCGTCCATTGCCAATAACACTGGCCGTCGGCCCGCCGCGCCATCCAGACCCAACCGTCCGCAAGGCTTTCCACCGCGCTGGCGGTGCTGCCCGGCGTACCTTGCCAGCGATTGAGCAGGCTGACCGTCTCCGGTCCACGCAAGCCTTTACCGAGGGTCGGCGCCTGGCGTCCGCGGGCCTCTACCAGAAAGTCCGTTACCAGCGATTCGCGGCCGTCGATCTCGATTCGATGTCCGGTCGCGCAGGTCTGTACCGCCAGCACTCGACCTTCAATAAGTTCAACTCCAGCCAAGCGCAAATCCTCGCGCAAGCCGCGATCCAGGGTCGGGCGATCGAGCAGGTATTCAACGTTCTGCGCATGCTGCTGGCCGTTCCAGTTCACCTGTCGTTGGGAAGGCAACGCCGCTTGCGCCAACGCCTGATGCAGGCCCGCGCCACGTAACGCCTCCAGCACCCGCACGGACACGCCTTCCAGCGCAGCAAAGCGGCGCCACTCGCTGACCAGTGTCACGGCGTAACCCAGTCGCCGCAGCCCCAAGGCCACCGCCGCGCCCGCCGGCCCCGCCCCCAGAATCACAATCGCGGTCATGGCCCGAAACGCCGTTCGGGGCCGCGATAACGTGCGTTCTGTCGTAGAAACTCAATGATCTGCTCATTGTTGGCATCAGGCTGCCCGGCGAGGAATCCGGCGATGTGCCCACTCAATGCGGCACAACCGAGGCTCGCCCCGGATTGCCCCGGATAGGTGCCATGCACGCACGCGGCGAAATCCGCCTGGGCACTGTTGAGCCACGACCATTCCTGCTCGGCGCACCGCGCATCCCCGGTTATCCGCAACACCTGCGGATAGTTCGCCGGAAACACCCCGTCCCCCTGGGCCGGGCTCGACGCACACAGCAGCACGCCCCGCGCCACCGCCGCCGCGCAGGCCGCGCGCAACAGGCTGCGATCCTGACGCAAGCCGAGGCTCAAATTGATCAGTCGAACCTCCTGCGCCACCAGCCAGTCAATCGCCGTGGCGATCTGCAAGGCACTGGTGACACCGCGCTGGTCGAACACCTGTGCCACGCAAAACAGTGCCGAGGGCGCGCGCCGGCCGATTGCCTCGATCACCGCACTGCCATGCCCCAGCGGGTCTTCGCGCAAATCGCCCTCGGCCAGGCCGTCTTCAAGCAATGAAAAGCGTCGACCGGCGATCACTTGCACCCGTTGTGCTGCCGAGTGTCCGCTGTCCACCACACCAATGCGCAACTCAGGTTTCATGCAGCACCGTTTTCGAGGTCAGCACGCCGTCGAGCAATTCGAAACGCAGATCGGCATCGGCCAGGGTGGAAGGACGATGGCTGATCAGGATGCGCGTACGCCCGGCAAACAAGCGGTCGATGGCGTCGATGACTTCGCGCTCGGTGGCTTCGTCCACCGCGGAAGTGGCTTCATCGAGTACCAGAATCAAAGGGTCCTGCAACAATGCCCGGGCAATCGCGATGCGTTGCTTCTGCCCGCCGGACAACTGCTGACCCCGCTCGCCCAGCGGACTGTCGAGGCCTTCGGGCAACGACTCGATCAGGCTGTCGAGTTGCGCCAGTCGCGCCACTTCGGCAATCGCCTCACGGCTGGCGTCCGGCACCGCATAGGCCAGGTTGTCGGCGAGGCTGCCGCGAAACAGCACGATGTCCTGGCTGACCACGGCAATGCGCCGACGCAACTGGAACAGGTCCAGTTCGCGCACATCGACGTCGCCCAGCAGGACCCGGCCCGATTGCGGATCGTGATGCCGTTGCAGCAGGTCGATCAGGGTCGATTTACCCACGCCCGAGCCGCCGCTGAGGGCCACTTTCAAACCGTAGGGAATCCGCGCTTCGATGCCGCGCAGGGTCGATTGGCGACCGGGATGGGCGAAGTGCACGTTGTCGAACCAGAGGTCGCCGCCATTGGGCATCGGACGTGGCGTGGCGGGCGTCAGTACGGTTGGAAGTTCACCGCGCAACTCCATGACCCGGCCGAGGCTGACGGTCATCCGCTGAACGGCGACGTAGAGCCCGAGCAGGCTCTGTACCGGCCCCACGGCCATCCCCAGGTAGGTGGAAAATGCGATCAGCGCACCGAGCTGCCAGGTGCCCTGCACCACCCAGTACCCGCCGATCAAAAATGCGCAGGCCCGGGACAGCGAGGTCAGCGTGCCGGGCACGGCCTGGGTGAAAAACTCGGTGATTTGCAGGCGCAGCAACTGGCTCATGTAGCCTTGCCCCAGCGTCTCCAGGCGCCGTGCTTCGCGCTGTTGCTGGCCGGCGGACTGGATGAACTTCATCACCGGCAACGTCTCGACCATGAACGACGACATGTCCGCCGAACGCTCGCGCAACTGCCGCACATCGCGTTCGACCTTGCGCCGCATCCAGCGCAGCCAGAGGACATCGAGGGGAATCAGCACCAGGGCCAACAGCGAGAGCTTCCAGGACAGGGTCAGCAGCATCGCCACCGCGACCACCAGACCGATCACGCTAGACACCGCCGAGAACAGCGAGTCCACGGCAAAACGCTGGATTTCCGCGACGTCGCCATCGAGGCGCGACATCAGGTCGCCGATGCGCCGTTGGCCGTAGAAACCCGGCGACAGGGTTTGCAAATGCCGATACAGGTCATCGCGCAGGGCAAACAGCATGCGCCCGGACAGGCGCGTGTGCAGGTAGCGATTGATGCCCGAAAGCGCTGTCCCCAACAACCCGGCAACGATCATCAGCCCGGCAATCAACACCAGCATCGGGAAGTTGCGCGCCAACAGGCCATCGTCGATCAGCAGTTTGGTCAGCCACGGCTGCACCAGCACCAGCGCTGAGGCGCAAACCGACAGGCCCAGCAGCCCGGCAATGGCCAGGCGATGGGGTCGCACAAAGCTGTACAGCCAGCGCAGCGACGCTTGCAGGGCCTCGGGGTTCTGGCTGTCGATCAGCCGAACGATCAAGCGCTGCATCACGWACGCAACTGTTTGAGCTTGCGATACAGGGTCGCGCGGCTGATGCCCAAGGCGTCGGCGGCGGCCGAGACGTTGCCCTGATGTGTGTCCAGGGACTGACGGATCAGCTCCAGTTCATTTTCACGGATGCTGCCGGTCTGGGGCCGTTCGCTGGCGGTCAACTCGTCGAGCATGCTGTCGGGCAAGTGGTCGAGGGTCAGCACGGTTTCACCCGGCTCGCGCATAGCCAGCGCGGTACGCAGGACCATCTCCAGCTGGCGGATGTTGCCGGGCCAGTGATAGCCGCTGAGCAAGCGATTCAGATCGTCGTGCAGGAGCACGGTGGGTGCGCCCAGTGTCGTCAGCATGCGACTGACCAGCGCGGCGAAATCTTCGCGTTCGCGCAGGGCCGGGAGCATCACGCTGATGCCATTGACCCGGTAGAACAAGTCCTCGCGGAAGTGTTTTTCTTCCACCAGACGCTTGAGGTCACGGTGGGTAGCGCAGATCAGTGCGACGTCGATATCCTGCTCTTCGCCAGCACCCAGGGGCGCGACCTTGCGATCCTGCAACACACGCAACAGCCGAGCCTGCAAGGCCAATGGCATGTCGCCGATTTCATCGAGGAACAAGGTGCCGCCGTGGGCCTGTTGCAGGCGCCCGACCATGCCGCCCCGGCGCGACCCGGTGAACGCGCCTTCGCGATAGCCGAACAGTTCGGACTCGATCAGGCCCTCGGGAATGGCCGCGCAGTTCACCGCCACGAAGGGTTTGTCGCAGCGCGCTCCGGCCATGTGCAGGGCGCGGGCGATAACCTCTTTACCGGTGCCGGTTTCGCCCAATAACAACACCGGCAGTTCATTGGCCAGGCCTTGACGGGCCATGCGCAAGGCACGAGCGTAACGCGTATTGCTGCCGGCCAGCGCTTCCAGATCCGGTTGTGCCTTGGCCTGTTTCGCGACGTTGCGCGGCGAGCTGCTGACGTTGATCGAGCGTTGCGGCGCGCGCAGGGTTTTGTAGAAGAATTCACCCTTGGCAGTTTGCAGGCTGCCGGTACCACCCTGATGCAGACGCGCCAACAACTGCAGGCCGTCGACTCCGAGAAACTCCTCGCAGCGCCGCCCGACCAGGGCCGAGCGCTCGGCGTGGAGCAACTGACAGGCCTGGGCGCTGACCGCCAGGATCTGCCCGCCGAGGCTCACGGCCAGCAGGCCTTGCCAAGGGGATTCCAGGTATTGCCTGCGGCTGTGGAACGCCAAGACGATTTCGTCCGGATAGCTGGCATTGAACACCCGGCTTTCGATCTGGCTGACCGCCATGGCCAGCAACGCGGTGCTGTCGTGGGCGCGGCCGAGCGGGCCTTCGCGGGTCAGGTCGAGGACGCCAAGAATGTCGCCTTGGGGGCAATGGATCGGCACCGAGGTGCAGGAAAAATCACTGAGGCGATCCAGATAATGTTCGCCGCAATCGATCAGGGTCGGCCGGGCTTCCACCAGTGCCGTGCCGAGGGCGTTGGTGCCGCGTACGGCTTCACTCCAGCAGGCGCCGAGGGTGATGTCCTGCAGGCCACTGCCCTTGAGACGGTCGGCGCGGCCTTCGACGGCGAGGATGGTGGCGTCGGAGTTGGCCAGGATGATCAGCCCTTCCTTGCCCTGACGCTCGGCCAGGTAATCGATCGCCGGCAACGCAGCGTCGATCAGCAAGCGATTGCTGGCCAGCAACACGTCGAGGCTGGCACTCGACTCCAGCGCCAGCTCATGCTTGGCATTGAAATGCACGCCATGACTCAGGCTGCGCCGCCACGAGGCATCGATTTCCGCCCGCAGGACGCCATCCGGCACTTCGCCTTCCAGGTGCAGCTTTTCCCGGGCCAGCCGGGCTTCGCGATGCAGTTTGGGGGAATTTGTTTTTATTAGCGTCATCAAGCGCTCCGGGTCATCCGCCCTGCGCCTTCATACGTCGGCGCCCTGCCGCAATCTTTACGTTAACGTCAGGGCTATGGCAAGTGCCGTAGGGCGCTTACAGACCGCGTTATCGTTCATCGCGAGCAAGCTCGCTCCCACAGGGGGCATGGATGATCACATGCCTGTGTTTCAACCCGGTCAACTGTGGGAGCGGCGGTGCGGCGATCCGACTTGCTCGCGAAAGCGGTGTGTCAAACCACATTGGCGTCGATTGACACTCCCTCTTCGCGGGCAAGCCTCACGCAAGTGGAAAAGCTCTCATTTGCGAGACGACCGAGAAGGCGCTTACGCGCACCCTCGTCATCGCCTCTGCGAAGTACTCACCGAGCTCTACGATGTACCGTTGAACGACCTCAAGGCGTTGGGCATGGAGTGCCCAACGCGCTGTTTGACTCGGTTCTCTCGGTGCTCGTCGTATACCACATGTACCCACTGACCATAAATTGGCTCGGTGACTTGGCAGCTTTTCGCCTTTGGTACACCGAGAGCTCCATTTGGTCCGACTTCGGTGGTGACATGAGGCTCGCAAAAATGAACCCTGTAAAAAATGGAGTCGTATCGATCAGTACCGATAGGTTGCCTGCACTGAAATGCCATTCGCACTGTTTTCGTAGTTGGCACTGTATTCAGGTTGAAGGCCGGAGTTGTTCGACTGCTTTACTGAGGCTTTGGAATCCCAGAGATAACCATAAGCAAAGTCTATCGTCAGATCGGAATTCGGCGAATAAGCGCCCCCCAGGGTCACGGCTTGGCGATTCCCGACCGGAACGCGCACGCTGCGATCGGCATTCCTGATGGGCGACGGATCATAGGCGTAGCCTGCGCGCAGCAGCCATTGCTGGTTCAATTGCAAGGATGCGCCAACTGCGGTGGACCACGTGTCGTGCCAGTTCATTTCTTCGGTCACACTTCCCAGACCAGCCGCCTGACCCAAGGGGGAAAGACCGCTGTTGACTGCCTCGACCTTCTTGATCCGGCTCCAACGTTTCCAGGTGGTCCCCAGGTATCCCGTCCAGCGACTATTGAAATGATGGGTGATAGACGTGTCCACGGATTCGGGCATAGTAAGGTCTATCTTGTTGTCATAGTTTCCGTCCAGCGGGATAACGCTCGGGGAGCCGGAAACCTCAGTATGCCCTTTGAGTTCATAGCTCACCTTCGAGTGATAGTTAATCCCCCAACGGGTCGCATCACTCAAATCAAACAAGACGCCGACGTTGTAGCCAAGTGCCGTGTCATCGCCTTTGATGGTAACCAGTGTGTCCTGGCCGTTGTTCAGGGCGCCGGTGGCCAGGTAATTCTGAAGCTTTGCATTGAAACGGTTCAGGGTCGGTCCGCCACCAATGGACACGTAATCATTGATCCGCCAGGCAATGGTGGGCTGCAGGGTTATTTCCCTGGTCGTGCTATAGGAACCATGGTAACGGCCCTGAAAACCGCTCTCGTAATCATTGATCAGACCACTCGGAGCATAAAGGCCCAGACCTATCGAAAAACGATCGTCAAGCGGCGTCGACATATAGGCGAAAGGCACAACCCCCAAAGGTACCGAGTCCCCTTTATTCGTTCCCGGGGCACTGCTCTGCGCATCACTGATGTCATCGCTCACCGAGACGACCGCGGCTCCGCCGGAAATTTCGGTACGCTTCAACTTGGTCAAACCTGCAGGATTGCCAAAGATAGTGCTGGCATCCAGCGCGGAAGACGACCTTCCCGCATAAGCAGTACCCGCACTACTTGCACTTTGCTCGTTCAAGGCAATGCCATTGGCGCTTGCGCTTGTTGAAACGCTGAGTATTGCCGCGGCACCTGTGAACTTAATCCAGGAAGACACTTCTCGCACAGCTGAGAGACACGGGGTTGCACGGTTGCTCAGTTTCATTTCCCACCTCGTATTGTTTTTATTGATTGGTGCGCAGGCAAGGCTTCGCCTTCCGGTGCACTTGGCAGTGCCGGTTGGAGTTGATCGAAGTTGTGAAAGAGGCCCTGGCTGACTACTACCAGGGCCGAGGTGCCGAACTTACGAAGTCAGGATCATTTGAGCCACTCCACCTGAAAGCTATAGCGACCTAGAAGGAGGGCCAGGGACTCTTGATTTCTCCCAGCCCGGATGCAGGCGACTAACCCACGTTGTTCGTGCTGAATCACCTCTACCGCAATGTCCTTCAGACACATGCGTTCCACTTCCTGCCGAACTGCTCGGGCCACCTCGCGCTGCTGCAAAGCGGGCTTGAAGATCTTGCCAACCGCAGTCAATGGCAGTGCGTCGAGGATTTCGATCCGCTTGGGAATGGCCGCCCGCTCACTGATGTGGTGCTGAGCAAACTGCTCAAGTTCTTCAACATTGCAGACGTGGCCTGGTCGCAGTTGTACGTAGGCGACCGGCACTTCACCCGAATAGGCGTCCGGGCTGCCGATGGCGGCCGCCAACGCCACCGCTGGGTGGGCCTGCAAAGCCTCCTCGATTTGTTTGGGATCGATATTGTGGCCGCCGCGGATGATCAGTTCCTTTTTGCGCCCGGTCAGCCAGAAATAGCCATTTTCATCCTGGCGCCCCAGATCGCCCGTATTCAGCCAACGCTGACCATTGATTACGATCCACAGGCCCCGGTTATGGCTTTCCTCAACGTAACCCTCGAACAGGTTCGGACCCGTGATGGTGATCAGGCCAACTTCGTCGATTTTGGCATCTCGCAGATATTCTCCCGAGTCATCGAGCATGACTGCGCGCATGTCCTGGTAGGCAATCCGTATACCGATGGAACCGATGTAGCGCTCGCCATGGGGTGGATTGACCGAGGAGACGCATGCGCCTTCCGTGAGTCCATAGCCTTCGAGGATCTTTACCCCGGTCCGGCCTTCGAATTCCCGGAAAAGCTCGACCGGCATCGGCGCGGCACCACACATGGCATAACGAAGGCTGGACAGGTCGCGGCCTTCCAGCTCATTTTGCAAAAGTGCGGAATAGACAGTAGGAACACCCGAGAGGAAGTTGATGCCGAAGTGCTCAACCATCTCCCAGAAGCGCGGGATCACACCCTCACCACGATAACCCTGCGGCGTGCCGAGGATGACATGATCACCCTGGCTCCAAGGCATCAGGCCTGTCACCAGCTGTGCATTTACGTGGAACAGCGGCAACCCACAGAAAATGACCTGGCCACTCCCATGTGGCTGCATGTGCGTGTCCATGGCCCACGCGTTGAAGACCTCCGCCCCATGCGTACGCATCGCAATCTTGGGCAGCCCGGTGGTACCGCCGGTGCAGAAGTAAGAGGAACGATCCTCAGGGCGGAACAGCCGCGCACTCTTCAGGTGCGTGCCTGGCTGAGCGTCCATCAACGTTCGTAATTCGTGAATCGTGGCCCCCCTGTGCAACTCACGTTCTTTCTGTGCCAGGGATTCAAGGGATTCACGCTGAGCGACATCAACGTAGGGTCCCATGCCAACCCAAACGACGTGTTTGATCTCGGGAAGTTGATCGAGCTGAGAGGCCAGCTTGGGCCACAGGTCGCTACCCGGAGTCGGCGCGAGCGTTACCACCACGCTGGCCTTGGCGGCCCGTAGCAGGGCAGCCATCTGTTTGGCTTCCTGGAGCGGATTGATCGCCATGACGACACCGGCCGCTTCACCCCCCCAGATGGTGAAGTGGGTTTCCGGCAGGTTGGGCAGGATGAAGGCCAGCACTTCACCCGGGGTAATGCCCAGGTCATGGAAGGCATTCGCCGCGCGAGTGATATCTTCGACGAGTTCGGCATAGCTCCAGTGGTGGGTGTTCCTGAAGCAGCTGGCGTCGGCGAAGAAGCTCAATGCGGGCGCGTTGGGGCTGAGCCTGGCTGTCCGTGTCAGTGCTTCATAGGTGCTGGAAGCCAGGCTACGCTCTGCCAACGGGACCTGCTCGATACGTTCAATGTCGTTCAGTGATCGCACCATCATCGTCAGGCTTCCTCTACGACTCGGTTGCGTTGCACACCCAGATCAATCACGCCATCCGCGCTGCTAATGCGCGCTTCGACGATGTCTCCTGGCTTGAGGTACTGAGACCGCCCTTCCTGCGCCTTGAGGAAAAGCTTCCACTTGGTGGCTTCTGGCATCAGGGCCGCAATGCGCTGTTTGGCGGGTGAAGGTACGGTCAGCGCGCATCCTGCAGGAGTACCGGTGGCAATCAGATCGCCAACGGCGAGATCTTGCACGGCGGAGAGTTCGGTAAGGGTCTCAGCGGGACCGTAAACCAGGTTGGCCGTACTGTCGCTCTGTCGCACCTGGTCGTTGACCGTCAGGCGTAGCTGCAAAGCTTTCAGGTAATGCATGTCCTTGGCATCCAGAAGGCAGAGGTAAGGACCGACCGGACCAAATGTGCGGAAACTCTTGCCCTTGTAGAACTGCATCTGGGGAATCTGAATGTCGCGGGCCGAGTAGTCATTGACAATGACGACGCCCGCGATGAACTCATGCAGATTGGCGTCAGTGACAGACACGGAACCGGTGATCGCGCGCTTCATCACAAGCCCCAGTTCAATCTCGTAGTCGAGGAAGCGCACGGTGCGCGGCTTGATCAGGTCGCTGTCAGCCGCCACCAGGCAACTCGTCGCCTTGGTGAAGATCATGTTGAATTTCTTCGCATCCGGATCCATGCCCGACTCAATCATGTGCTGACGGTAATTGGCGCCCTGGCAGACGAACTGCTGGTTGCGGGTCACCGGCGACAGCAGTTTTACTACGCTCTCATCCAACTCCGAACCTTTCAGCTGAGCGAGGTCGTCAATACTGTTCTGGCGGATGAAATCACCGGTGGTTTCAAAAACACCGGGGATGACCGTGATACGGCCCTGGCGAAGCACGCCCCAGTGGATACCGTTCTCGAATTCAAAGCGGACTACATGTACAGCAGACATTGAAGGTACTCCTGGAGCGGCGTTTGTCCCGCGTTCGGTGGCGTGGGAACTGTGGTGTTGTTCTGAAGGGGGGCTGGCAACGCTGTAGACCAGCAAGCCGCCGGCGATCAAGGCACCGGCTTTGAGCACATCCCGCCGGCCATACCGGGTTGAGTTACCCGCCATGGCGGCAGCTCTACCCGAACATCCGCATGAGTGTTATCAACTTGCGAATGGTCAAGTCCGGGCTGCGTCGCAGGTTGCGGATCAGCGCACGCACATTGCTGAAGCTCATCCTGGGTTTGGTAAAACTCTTGGGCATACGCTGCCCCCACTGCGCCATTGCCTCGGGACTCACGGGATGAATGCCTGTAGGCCGGGTGGCCGTGAAAATATCCCCGTCGCAGTAATGCTCGTGCTTATCACCCCATGGGTCTTGCCAGTAATCGAAGATCTGACTGCCCAGAATGTGTCGGCCGATTCCCCATGAATGCTCCCAACCGCGCTCGCGCAGGACGCGCTGCCCCATTCCCACCGCGTCTGCATCGACGACTTCATAGGCGCTATGGCTATAGGTCGCCATGAACCCTTGCGCAATCGCGAGCGTATGGTGAGCCGAGGGAATGTCACCGAGATCAAGGCGCATGAAAGTGACGATAGGCGTGCCGTCGGGGAGTACTTGCACATCGCTGGGAATAAACCCGAAATGCTGTGTATACCAGGCACAGGTTGCCTGATAGTCGGCCACTTCGATGACGATGTGGCCAAGTCTGAGTACTTCAGGGGGAGCAATCGGCGGGCGCTGCGTGGCGTTGATTCGCGGTTGCTCATGCGCCAGATTCCAGTGCAGAGGAGCTCTATGTGCCAGAGACTTGCCTGGAATCTGGTCGCAAACGGCTTCCACAATGAAGCCGGACGGATCAGTCAGCCTGACGTAATGCCCTTTGCCAGGATGTTCCGACTTCTCTACCGATGACGCACCCGGGATTCGAGTGAGCTTTTCCAGATCCTCCAGAGACTGGACTGCGAGTCCGAACCCGATAAAACATGCATGGTCGGCCCGATGGACACGGTAACAATATGAAGTGGCGTCGGTGGCCCGTAGATAGAGCGTATCGGCGTCCTGCCGACTTACCGTCAGGCCGAAGTCGGTCAGGAAGCGCGCTGCCTCATTCAAGTCCGGCCTTTGAAAGATCAGGTGAGTCAGATCCTGGGCCTTCACCGTCGGCTGCGGGTGCCGGGCGGGATGTTGTGTTGCCAACCGGTGCAATTCGTTTTTGTTGTTCATTGTTCTTGTTTTCCGGGTTTTTAGGGCAAAGCTGTCCCGAACCCCTGAAAAATCAGGGGTGTTTTGTAGTTGAGTCAGTCAGGTACTCAGTCGAGAGACGGAAGTGCCGGCAACTCTTTGGTCGCCAGCGCACGAGCCTCCTCTGGCGACACGCCCAATGCCCGCAGTACCAGTTCGGCGGTGTCAGAGCCCGATTCGCGCCACGTTCTGTGACCTTCCAGTACCAGGAAAATCGAGCCCAGGACGCTGCTCGATATCAGCGTCAGTACTGAGAGCAATTGCTCCTGCGCAAACGTGTAGCGACCAGTGGAAAGCCCGCCCAGAAGATCCGTAGTCGCTTGGCTGCTAAACATTTCGCGCAACGAAGAATTGCTCATGGCGAATTTATGTATGAATGCGCCCCACTGGGAGTCCTCATGCGCTCGACGAATGAAGAATCGAATGCCATTGGCAAGGCGCTGAGCCGGATCGGAGAGGGAGTTGAAGCTCTTGTTGACGCGCTCATGCATCTCCCTCGCAAGATGGCTAGCGACTGCCTCGAACAGGCTTTCCATGCTGTCGATGTTGCTATAGACCGTTCCGCGCGCCACTCCTGCCTCTTGTGCAAGGTCGAGAATGTTCACTTGCGAGGTGCCTCTTTCAGCGAACAGGCGAAAGGCGGCTTGATGAATGCGGCGCTGCGTTGGATTTAGGGATTCCACGGTTCTCTCTCCAGGATTACCTTGTGAGCTGATTGAACACCTGTGTTCAGCTGACGTCAACAAAGTTTTTCCGGCCAGGTACGTCAACCTCAATAAAAACCGTTCTATACCCGAAAAATGGAATGGTTGGTTGATGTAACAAGATCAGTGGAGGGCTCTATTCATTGACACAGCTGAACACGCGTGTTCAGCTGTGTCGTGTTTGTGGCTCGCCTTCCCGGCAGGTCATCAAGCCGGCCCATCGATGCAAACCGGGACCTCAACAATTTGAGCAAGYACTGTTCAGACGGTGCTCAACGGTATGACCCTTAGCGATGGCTGGCCGACTTTTCATTAGCTGAAGGACAGAAAATGACCGGCTCAAAGCTCTTCAAACCGCTTCGATTGCCTAACGGCACGGTGATTCCAAACCGAATTGCCAAGGCTGCCATGGAGGAGAACCTTGCCAATGAGGATCACGCTCCTGGGGAAGCGCTGATCAAGCTCTATCGGCGCTGGGCGGAGGGTGGGGTCGGTCTGATCATCACTGGCAACGTCATGGTTGATCGCCACGCCTTGACCGGACCAGCTGGCGTGGTGTTTGAGGACGATCGGAACCTGAAGAATTTTCGGCTATGGGCCGATGCCTGCCGCAGTCGTGGAGCCCAGGCCTGGATGCAAATCAATCATCCCGGACGCCAGCTATTGGCATCAATGGGGCAGCCGGCAAGAGGCCCTTCCGCAGTTGCGGTCGATATACCCGGACTTTCAAAAGCTTTTGTGCCGCCCAGGGCTTTGGATGAGCAGGAGATCGAAGAACTGATTGGGCGCTATACCCAAGCGGCGGTGTTGGCAGAGCGTGCCGGATTCACCGGCGTGGAGATTCACGCAGCGCATGGCTACCTGTTCAGCCAATTCCTTTCGCCCTTGACCAACCAGCGTAGCGACTGTTGGGGAGGTAGCCTGGAAAACCGTGCGCAAATTCTCCTGCGCACCATCGATGCAATACGTCAGCGTGTGGCGCCGATCTTCTGTGTCGCTGTGAAGCTCAATTCCGCGGACTTTCAGCGCGGCGGATTCGATGCCGAGGATGCAGCTCGCGTGGTGGAAATGCTTAACGCCAAGGCGGTCGATCTGGTCGAGTTGTCAGGTGGCAGCTACGAAAGCCCGGCAATGCAGGGGCAGACCCGCGATGGCAGTCGATTGGCTCGAGAAGCCTATTTTCTCGAATTCGCGGAGAAGATAGGAGAGATCGCGCGCATGCCGCTGATGGTCACTGGTGGCGTGCGCAGAAAGGAAGTCGCGGAGCGAGTGGTGAGCGGCTCGGTGTCGATGGTCGGGCTTGCCACGGCGTTGGCAATCGAACCGACCCTGCCCAGCCAGTGGATGGCAGGCCAGGACACCGAAGTGGAGCCCATCGTAGTCCGCTGGAAGAACAAGGCGCTGGCGTCGCTTGCAGTGGCGTCGTTGATCAAGAAGCAACTTGGCTTGCTGAGCCAAGGGAAACGAACACGACCCGGGACGTCGCCACTCATGGCATTGATCAGCAATCAGCTGAAATCCCGACGCCAGGCGAAGCGTTATCGGCAATGGATTGATAACGCCTGTCAGATCAAGAAAGACATCTGATCAGGCGGGTAAGGGTTTTCCAGCGATCCTCCTGGCTCTGGCGGGTGTAACGCCCAGAGCCTGGAGAATCATTTCGGCGACCCGCAAATCGTGCCCCACCACTGCGCGGCCCTCGACAACTGAGCGCATTGCTCCGGTTGTGCACGACAAGACTAAATCCAGGGCGACCCCTTCGTCCTCATAAGCAAAAGTCCCCTCACGCAGCCCCTCACGCAGATCGCCAAGTACATGGGCAGCCAAACGCGAGCGCACTGCCTGGTCGAAATGGATGATGCGCAGCAGCGCATTCGCCCATTGGTGGTCGGTGGCGGCTCGACATACAAACATGCGCACGCCAATCGAAAGCCGCTGCGCTCCGCACTGCACGTCCGCGTTCAAGACGGAAATGGCGTCAGAGAACTCGGCGGCCATGGCAATGCCCACCGCTTCGAGTACTTCGTCGCGCGTTCGGAAATAGTTGTAGATGGTGCCGTTGGATACGGCCGCCTCGGCGGCGACTTCGAACAATGCGATCTCCCCCACCTCCTTGCGTGCGACAAGTCGCAATGCCGCGTCCACCAGACCGCGACGGGTGCGCTCACGCTTCTTGTGCCCCCTGGTGAGAGGTTCTGGCGCAGCAGCTTCTAAAGGATGAGTGGGGGAATGCATGATCAGGCTCGTAATTTAATCGGCTCGTTGATGGTAATCGAAACGTTGTCAGGCGTGGCGTCATCGCTCATCAACAGGCCCCGGCAGTCTCGAAGGAGTTTGCTGGCCTCTGTGCCGGGGGCGTGGTGCATGATGATACGGTCAGGACGAACGGCGACCAGTGTGCCTTTCGCAGCCAGCGGCAGGATGTCATGGTTCATGTCTTCGATGAAGTCACAACTGCCGCCGCAGCGTTGACCGCGGGGCCTGACTTCCAGGAAGTGGCCTCCCAGCTTTTCCCAGGAAACGATCTGATCAGTGGTGAGCAGTGACAACGGGTCAACACCGAATCCAACCAGGGTCAGGTTATCTCCCAGTGCATCGTCGCTCAGCTTGATCTGCTTTTGCAGGGTGCGAACCCAGGCCTGGGGAAACAGGCTGCCACGTACCAGCTTGTCACCCCGACGATGCTGCACGAACAGGCCGTGCTTGAAGGTGTTCTTCGGCTTGATATCCAGTTGCTCGAAGTACCTTCTGGTCGCTGGAGTCAACGCCAGCATACGCATCAGGCCGTGGATGAAGAAAGCCGCGATCCTGTTCTTGGGCATTACCAGACGGCCCATGAGTTTTGCCAGATTGATCATCGCCTGGGCATGCGGGCGGCGCTCTACATCATAGGTATCGAGTATCGCAGGCGCGGCATGGCCACGAAGAACCCAAGCCAGCTTCCAGGCAAGGTTGGCGCCGTCACGAAGGCCCGCCACGAGACCTTGCCCCACAAAAGGGGGGGTGATGTGTGCAGCGTCACCGACCAGGAAAGTACGTCCCTTGCTGAATCTATTGCAGCAACGCGCGTGGAATCGATACACCGCCTTGCGCTCGATTTCCAGTTCCTGCGGATTGATCCATGGCGCAATGAGCCGCGCGATGCTTTCCGGGCTTTCCAGCTCCTCCCGGGATTCGCCGGGTTGCAGCATGAATTCCCAGCGTTCCCTTCCGCCGGGGGCTGGCATGTGCGGTGTGGGCCGCCGCGGATCACAGATAAACTCAATATGATCAATGGCTGACTGATGCCGGTTCTTGGCATCGACAATCAGCCAATCCTCTGCATAGGTTTGTCCTTCGAACTCCTGGCCGATCAGCGCCCTGACCTTGGAGCTTGCACCGTCCGCACCGATCAGGTACTGGGCGCGAACGGAATGCGAGTGCCCATCCTGATCCCGTACAGTGGCGACCACGCACTCCGCTTCCTCGACCAGACTCTCCAGCTCGAAACCACCCAGGCTGGTCACTGATTTCAGTCGGGAAACCTGGCCACGCATCGCTCGTTCGAGGTCAGGTTGATAGAACGTCACAAGCTTGGGGTGGCCGTGGATACACCCTTCAGTATTGGCTCGACCGAATTGCCCGAGGACCGGAGAGTGCATCCTCACTTCAGGGATAACGATCTTCTCGAAAGCGTCCTCCGACAATCCGGCCAGTTGCAGGATGCGCAGGGCCTCGTTGTCCAGAGCAATGGCACGAGGCATCAGTACGATTTCATGGAGCTTGTCCAGTACCAGGGTCGTAACCCCGTAGCGGCCGAGCAGCGCCGCGATTGTCGCACCCACCGGACCGTTACCGACGACCAGTACATCGACGGCGGAGGGAGGCAATTCGGAAACTTTCTTGTTGTTGTTCATCTCGAGCCCTTGTTGTGATTGAAGTCGTGAGGCGCGCAGGTCTCATCGTCAGGCAGGGTCAAGGTAAGCAAAATTGAGATTAATTTCAATATTGATGTTTTTGTCATTAATTTTTGACCCGGAGACTTCAAGGACTTTCGTATAGAACCTGGAGCACGCGGCCAATGAGTTTTTTTATCATGTAAAGGAGCGCAAAATGAGCTGCCTGGCGTTCGAATGACGTGCCGCAGTCGGCTGGCGTGTAGCCATCTCGGGCACCATGGGTAAGGACTTTCTCGGGTACGATGAGCGCGCTTGCTGTCGACGGCAGGGGCCGGAGGAGGCGTTTTGAAACCATTCCCGCCAAGACCTGGTGCCTCAACTCTGAACATGTTCCTGCAAGGGGGCTTGCCACGCCGTGACGCTGTGCCGCAAACGCTAACGGAAAAAGCGGTCATCCCAGGCATTCCCAATGCTCGCTACTGGTTGGACCACGACCTGACTCTGTTCATTCAGGATGCAATTGAGGGCAACAAACGCGAGAGCGAGGCTCTCGCCAGGGCCGGGAAACCGAACAACATCCTGCCGCTGGCAAGTATGCTGGCAGTTTCGGGAGGCGGTGACGCAGGCACATTCGCAGCGGGACTCATTACGGGCTGGACCACGCATGGGACTCGCCCCATGTTCAAGGTCGTCACGGGCATTAGCGCCGGCGCCCTGGTCGCCCCGTTCGCTTACCTGGGATCCGGGTACGACGACGTCATTCGGTATATCGCCAACGCCATCGGTCCAAAAGACGTTTTTCATTCGCGAAACGTGCTGACCCGTCTTGCCAGCGACGGTATAGCGGACAGCAAGCCACTGTTGCGGCTCATTACAAAGTACGTCACTGCGCAGACTCTTGCGGCGATTGCGGCGGAATACGCCAAAGGACGAATCCTGCTGATCGGTACAACCGACCTTGATTCAGGGCGGCCAGTCACCTGGAACATGGGCACTATTGCCGCAAGCGATGCACCGGGAGCGCTCGACCTCTTTCGCAACATCATGATCGCGTCGATGAGTATTCCCGGCGCAGTCTCACCCGTCATGATCGATGTGGACGTTGACGGCAAACAGTTTCAGGAAATGCACGTGGACGGCGGGGTAATCACTCAGGTGTTCCTTTACCCTCCTGGCACCAAGATGGCGCTGAACAGAGCCACCGGAGCACCTTTGCGACTCGAGCGTCATTTCTATGTCATTCGTAATGGGACACTGGAGCCGCAGTGGTCCGGGACGAAACGCCGTACATTGAGCATCGGCGGTCGAGCCATCAGTGCATTGATTCAAACTCAGGGGATCAGCGACCTGGAGCGAATTTACCGTATGGCGCAGCAAGATGGAGCGGATTTCAATCTTGCGTACATTGGCTCCGACTTTTACTTTCCGCACAATCAGAAATTCGATGGCGAGTACATGAGGCGTTTATTCGATTACGCCTTTCAACTCAGCGCGAAGGGCTATCCGTGGCATAAATCGCCGCCCTCGGAAATCACCAAACTACGAAACACCCGCTGAACGATAGAGCCAATCTGTTGCATCTACCGGTTGAATCCACAGCCCATAGCTGCCAGTCAGCGATGGCTGAAATTGGCCGTTTTCTGCCTCCCCCGACGGACACACAGCCACTCAAAGCTGCCTGTCTGAAATCGTCATTGAGTGAACCAGGGACAGTCGCTTCCAGGTAGTCCTTTTTTCAACGTTCAAAGATGCCTACAACGCCGAGAGTGATTTACTTCTCCAATGTCGGCATGGCAGAGGTCGACACAGGATTCATGAGGCGCAAAAACTATCACGTTCTATTGGGAAGTTCGGGGCGGCTACGACCAGAGTGAAATGAGCAATCCCATCGTGGTCTGACAGACTTCAGGGGGGAACGATGGTTGCCACCCCCTAAAACCTGCTGCCACCCAGCCTTGTTATTGCTTAAGCTGCCAAGCTGTAGTGCTGGCAGCTGCCTTGAACTTCGCACGGTTTTCCGGTGTGGCCGGTGGTTCTGAATCGCCAAAAATGGCTTTGAGCCAGTGGCCATCGGTAGGGTTCGGAAAGATGATGAACTTGCGGCCAAACTGCTCCTTGTCTTCAGTCATAAGGCTATTACGTTGTTTAACGTCAGCGACGTAATACTTGCGCTTAAAGTCGTTGAGGTTATCACCCAGCATCACCACCACATCGTAATCCTTGGCGATCTCAGATTGGCGTGGTTCCTTGTTGGAGCTGTCGCGATAAACCGTCAGGTGTTTATCATCGGCAAATGGAAGATTGTTTTTCCGAAGATTCGCCAACGCGTATTCAAAGGTTTTTTCGCCTYGGTCACGGCTGGTCACGTAAAAAACCTCCACACCCTTCGATTGTGCATAGCTCAAGAAATCCACCGCGCCAGGCGTGGCAACCGGGCCATTGTCAGCCACCCATCTATCCCATGCTGCATCGTCGAAAAACTCTTTGTTGGCATTGATCATATAGCCCCAATAGCTGTTGCTACTGAGCACTGTATCGTCGACATCGCTGATGATAGCTAAGGGTCGGTCACCCGCTTTGTGAGCCTGGAGGGCTCGATCCAGTTGCATTCTTGCTACGTTGAACCCTTGATAATAAAGCGCTTCAAACTCGGCGGCTGTTTGCTTCCAGGCGACGGCTGCCGTTAAAAGATTTGAAGGCGGGTTGGCGACTTCCTCGGCAAAGGTGGGAGCACCGTGAAGCATCATTAGAGAGAGGAGCAAGGGGGAGAGCAGGTTTTTGTTTGTTTTTATTTTCATATTCGAGCCCTTGGAACGCGTATTGAACCACTTCGGAAAATGCTGCCAAGGTGTTCTATATCAGCCCGTGTTTGAGCTCAACGCCGGTGTCGCATTTCTAGATTAATCGGGCGTAATTCTTGTCATTATTCTGTAATAAATTCGCAATGAGCCGAGTCGCCACCCATTTCAGTTGACCTGCGAGTGACCGCTTCTGGCTGTTCTCTGCCGGTCATGTCCACGAATCGTGCTTGTCAAATCCGATGCAAATGACTGGTCAGGTCGAATGCAAATGGGTGGGCAAGTCCGTGCAATTACCCAATCGGAAAAGGGAAGGCATGGTCGGCAGGGAGGGTCGGATTGAGGGGCACACATTAGTGACGCATGGTCGGTCGCGAGCCTGGCGATGAAGCGACTTTCTTTCGCAGATTAGTTGCCGACTCGATCACCGAAGCCCCCTTCCCAATTGTTTATCGGCGGCGAAAGCCTGAGAGGCATTGGCAATTCACCTTATGGTGGGGGGCCGCCGAGCGGAGTCAGCTCCAAGGGCAAATCTGCATTGATTGGCCCACCAAGGGTAACTACTTGAGACTTCCGGCCAGGAACTGCTGCAACCGCTCGCTTTGAGGCTGTTCCAGCAGCGTGCCTGGCGCTCCCGACTCCTCCACCCTCCCCTGATGCAGAAACATGACGTGGTTCGACACCTGCCTGGCAAACGCCATTTCGTGGGTGACGACCACCATCGTCCTGCCCTCTTCGGCCAGTTGCTGCATGACCTTGAGCACCTCGCCCACCAGTTCAGGGTCAAGGGCTGAGGTCGGTTCGTCGAACAGCATCACCTCAGGTTCCATGGCCAGCGCACGTGCAATGGCCACCCGCTGTTGCTGGCCGCCGGACAAATGCACCGGGTACTGGGCCTCGACTTTTTGTGGCAGCCCCACCTTGGCAAGGTAATGACGCGCCCGCTCCAGTGCCTGCGCCCGACTGATACCGAGCACACTCATCGGGCACTCGATGATGTTTTCCAGCACGGTCATATGGCTCCACAAATTGAAGTGCTGAAACACCATCGACAACCGGCTGCGCAGGCTCCGCAGCTGCCCGGGGTTGACCACACACAACTCGCCCCTTGAGTTTCTGCGGGTGAGCAACTCTTCGTCATTGACGACAATGCGCCCGGCCGACGGTTGTTCAAGATGGTTGATACAACGCAAGAAGGTACTTTTCCCGGACCCGGAGGAGCCGATGATGCTGATCACATCACCCGCCCGGGCCTTGAGCGAAACCCCTTTCAACACTTCATGGTTGCCGTAGTTTTTATGGACATCTTCAACGATCAATTTATACATTCGAGCAAGTCCGATAGGGGTCAGTGCGTCCGCGGTTTGAGGTAGGCCAGCCAATGCAGTTCGCCGCGTCGAAACAGCCAGATCAGGAAAAAAGCACTGGCGGCGTACAACACCCCGGCAATGCCAAAGGCGGTAAAGGATGCATAGGTCGCCGAATTGACATCCCGGGCGATCTTCAGCAAGTCGGGCACCGTGGCGGTAAAGGCCACCGAAGTGGAATGCAGCATCAGAATCACTTCATTGCTGAAAAACGGCAGCGCGCGGCGCAACGCCGACGGCAGAATAATCCGCCGATAAAGCGTGAACCGGTTCATTCCGTAGGCACTGGCGGCCTCGACTTCACCGTGGGCGGTCGCCCTGATGGCGCCAGCAAAAATCTCGGTCATGTAGGCACAGGTATTGAGCCCGAAAGCCAGCACCGTACAATTGAAGCCGTCACGGAAAAACGCGTTGAGAAAATCCTGGGACCGCACCACATGCAAGCTGTACACCCCGGTGTAGAAGAACAGCAGCTGGATGTACAACGGGGTGCCACGAAACACGTAGGTGTAGCACCACACCGGCAGGCGCAACAGCGGGTTGCGGCTGACGCGGGCAATCGACAACGGCACCGCTAGCACAAAACCCATCACCACCGAAAGTATGAGCAGCCACAAAGTCACCGCCAACCCGGAAAAGTACGGCCCGTCACTCCATAGGTAAGCCTGCCAGTAGTCCTGAAGAATGTTCATAGCGCAGCCTTCCTGACTCCGACCGAGTAGCGGCGCTCAAGCCACAGCAACACGCCATTGGAGACCGTGGTAATGGCGAGGTAAATCAGGCCGCCGACCAGGGTGAAGTAAAAGAACTGCATCGAGCCCTTGCCCGCATCCTGCGTGGCCTTGACCACATCGGTCAGGCCGATGATCGACACCAGGGCCGTCGACTTGATCAGCACCTGCCAGTTGTTGCCAATGCCCGGCAAGGCGTGACGCAGCATTTGTGGAAAGAGGACCTTGCGAAAGGTTTCCCCGCGGGTCATGCCGTAAGCCCTCGCCGCTTCGATCTGACCGACCGGGACCGCCTGAAAAGCACCGCGAAACGTCTCGGTAAAGTAGGCACCGTAAATGAAGGCCAACGTCACGACACCGGCCAGAAACGGGTCTATGTCAATCTGAGTGATCCCCAGCCAATCGGTCATCCGGTTGAGCAACATCTGCAGGCTGAAGAACAGCAGCAACATGATCACCAGGTCCGGCATGCTGCGGATCACGGTCGTATACCCCGCGGCCAGTGCGCGCAACAATCGATTGGACGACAGCTTGGAACTGGCACCCATCAGCCCGGCCAGGACGGCGATCAGCAATGAACAAAGCGCCAGTTTGATGGTAGCCAGGGTGCCCAGCAGAATCTGCGGGCCAAAACCTTCCAGTAACATCTCACTCTCCTTATTCTTGTTAGGGTGAGGTGAAGGGGGCAATAGAGCGCTCGAACGAGCGCCCTGTTCAAGGTAACGACGACGCGTTACCTGGCACCGTTACCGGGCGCCGTTACCGGGCACCGTAGACATCAAAATCGAAGTACTTGTTGTTGATCCGCGCGTAAGTACCGTTGGCGAGAATGGTTGCCAGGGCTTTGTTCAAGTCTTCGCGCAACGCGACATCGCCCTTGCGCAGGCCAAGGCCATCACCGACGCCGAAGAAGCCCGGGTCATCCAGAGTGGCACCGGCAAATTCATAGTCCTGACCCGCCGCTGTTTTCAGGAAGCCGTAACTGGCTTGAATGGAACCCTGCAACGAGGCATCAAGTCGCCCCACTACCAGGTCGGCGTACACCTGATCCTGATTTTGATAGGAAAGAACGTCTACGCCTTTGGAACCCCAGACCGCTTTGGCATAGGACTCCTGGGTCGAGCCCTGCTCCACACCAATGCGCTTGCCCTTGAGCGATTCGAGGGTCGGCTGTATTCCCGATCCACGTTTGGCCACTAACCGTGCCGGTGCATTGGACACCTTGTCGGTAAACGCAATCTGCTCCAGGCGTTTGGGGGTGATGGTCATCGAAGACGCCACCGCATCGAACTTGCGCGCCAGCAGTGCCGGGATCATCCCGTCCCAACTGCTTTCTACCCAGACGCAGCGGGCTTTCAGTTCGGCGCACAACGCCTCGGCGATGTCGACCCCGAAGCCGGTCAGCGTGCCATCCTGGTTCTTGTATTCCAGCGGTGGATACGTCGGGTCCACCCCCAGCTTCAACACTTTTCCAGACCAGTCGGCCGCACCCGCCAGGCTCGAGGCCGTCAGGAACACCAGGGAAACGGCTGCAATCATCTTGTTCATTTTTATTGCTCTCCAGACCGTAGATTTTTTACAGGCACAACGGGTGAAAATGCGCCGTCTCAACTCAGAAAACGTTCGACCAGCTTGACCCAATAGCTCGCGCCCACCGGCAGGCAGCCGTCATTAAAGTCGTAGCCGGAGTTGTGCAGCAGGCACCCGCCTTCTCCCTCGCCGTTGCCGATCACCAGATAGCTGCCCGGGCATTTTTCCAGGACAAAAGCAAAGTCCTCGCTGGCCGTGAACGGCCGTAAGTCATCGATCAGGTGTTCCTCTCCCAGCCAGTCGCGGGCGACTTCATGGGCAAATGCTGTCTGTTCGGGATCGTTGATCAACACCGGATGGCAATGCTGGTAATCGATGTGGACCCGGGCGCCAAAACTCTCGGCCTGGCCCTTGACCAGTTCAGTGATTCTGACCTCCAGCAAGTGGCGAATCTCGGGAGTCAGGGCGCGTACGCTCAGGCTCAGGTCGGCGCTGGACGGGATGACATTCGAGGCGCTCCCGGCATGCAGGGAGCCCACCGTGATAATCGCCATCTCCTGCGGGTTGACGTTGCGCGAGACGATGCTTTGCAGGGCCATCACGATCGAGGCACCGACCACCACCGGGTCGACGGCTTTGTGCGGCACCGCGCCATGGCCACCGTTGCCGATGATCTTGATGTTCACCGTGTCGGCAGACGCCATGAACGGTCCGCTGTAAAAACCCAAATGCCCGACGGGATAACCCGGCACGTTATGCATGGCGAAGATCGCGTCACACGGAAACCGTTCGAGCAGCCCTTCCTCCAGCATTTTCCTGGCACCGCCCAGCCCTTCTTCCGCCGGTTGGAAAATCAGGTGCACGGTGCCGTTGAATGCCCGTGTCCGGGCCAGATACTGACCGGCGGCCAGCAGGACTGCTGTATGACCGTCATGACCGCAGGCATGCATGATACCGTCGATCCGGCTCGCATAAGGCAAACCGGAGGTTTCCTGTATCGGCAACGCATCCATGTCAGCGCGCAAGCCAATGGACCGACCCTCGCCATTTTTCAGGGTGGCAACGACCCCGGTCTTGCCCACCCCAGTACTGACCTCAAAGCCCCACTGAGTCAAACACGCTGCAACCAGCTCACTGGTGGCGAATTCTTCAAAACCCAGTTCAGGGTGCGCGTGAATGCGGTGACGTATCGCGATCATTTCATCTTGCATCGCGGCAATACCAGGCAGGACCAAACCGGCATTCATGGGTGTTCTCCTTCGACAGGGGCTGTGCAGCAGCGAAAGCGCTGTTGGGGTCGATCTTAGGGAACCTGCGCTAGGCTGGGGAGCCGCAGTTTGGTTATGATGACAACCATAAGTTGTCATCAAGGTGAGCAGATGAAACTGCATCAATTACAGGCGCTGATTGCCAGCGCCGAAACCGGCAGTATCCGCGCGGCCGCTCGTTCGCTGGAGATTTCCCAGGCTGCGGTGACCAAAGCGCTGCGCGAGCTGGAAACCAGCCAGCAGTTACCGCTATTTACCCGAACCGCCAGCGGTCTGAACTTCACCGAATACGGCAAAGTGCTGCTGACTCACGCCCGGCTGGTGATCAAGCAACTGGAGCACGCACAGACTGAGCTTGATCACATGCGTGGGAAGGCTCAAGGCCGGCTCTGCGTCGGGATCACCCCATGGGTCGCCCTGACCTTCCTGCCCGAAGTCGTGTTGGCTTTTCGCGAACGTATGCCACAAATCAAGCTGGAACTGTTCGAAAGCCTGATGGCCGTTGCCCAACCGCTGTTGCGCGACGGCAGCATGGACTTCGCGATTGGCCAACTCCATCCCACACAATCGACCCAGGAATTCGCCTGCGAAACCTTGCTCGATTACCAGACCTCGGTGCTGGTCCGCGAGGGTCACGCCCGACAGCATGCGCGCTCGATCCACGAGTTGCTGGAAGAAAACTGGACCCTGAACTACGCGCCGGACGGTCACGATGGGCTGATGCAGGAACTGTTCTGGAAACATGGCGCGCAGATTGATGAGAATCGAATCGTGCGTGCTCATTCACTGGCCATTTTGCAGATGATGGTCGAGCGGGCCGACATGTGCACCTGGGGACCGTCCATCGTGAGCACAGCCCCGCCATTTCTGGGGCGCGTGGTATCCCTGGGGCTCACCGAGCAGTTCGAGCCCCGACAGCTGAGCATCGTGACTCGCCGCAATGGCGCACTGAGCAATCCGGCGATCTGCTTCACCGAATGCCTGTTGCAGGTCATTCGGCGCCATGCGCGCTCGGCCAAAAAGGAAGACCGCGCGCTGTTTGAAACCTTACGGCTGCTGCTGTGAGGTGACCCCGCAGTTTGCTGATCGTCGGCATTCTCCGGTTACGCACTTTCGAGCTTATCGCGAAAAAACTCGATGAGCAGGCTCAACACAGGCGCCGTTGCACCACATGGATTCAGCTCGATCAAGACCAATGGCCTTAACCTGAATACGTACTTCACCGATGGCAGCTCCGGCCCCGGCATGTCAACCATCAGTTTGCGAATGGAAAAGCGAGATAGTCACTTTCTATGATCGGTCCGCGGAAGATATTACGTAGCGTGGCGACTGCCACCGATTGCCGGGACACCTCCGCCCCCCTGAAGCGCGGCTCGATGATGTGCAGGTAAGCCAGTTCATATTCATTGAGCCGCGCGGCGAAATAGCCAAAAGTCGCTTCAGGGTTACTGTCCGAAATATTCCCCCACTGCCCGCTTGGCGAGACCCGGACACCAACCCTGCCTGGGCCCCACACCGAGATCATCGCTTCCAGTATTTCGAGAGAAAACCGGGCGCGATTTTCCAGGCTCCCGCCATAGGCATCGGTGCGTTTGTTGGTTCCATCCTGAAGGAAGGTGTCAACGAGACAACCATTGGCATTGTGCAACTCCACACCATCAAACCCTGCTTCCTTTGCCCGCACGGCGGCTATACGGAAGGACTCCACCAATACCGGAATCTCCCAAAATTCGATCGCCCGATGAGGTGAGTTCGGCATCCAGCCATCCTGGGTCAACACCTGGGTTTCAAATGGCACCACAGAGGGCGCAATCGGCGCTCTACCTCCGCTCAGGTCGACATGGGAATGACGACCACAGTGAGCGATTTGCATGACAATCTGGCTGCCTTTGGCGTGAACCGCATCAGTGATTTTACGCCACGCATCAACGTGTGCCTGGGTGTAAATGCCCGGGGCGCCAAGGTAGCCACGACTGTCATGGGAGGGGTGGGCGCTTTCGGTAATCTGCAAGCCGCCTTTCGACGCACGCTGGCGATAGTACTCAATCATCATTGCACTGGGGCTTTCATCCGTATCGGCGCGTAATCGCGTCGTAGGGGCATGGACAACTCGATGAGTAAGGTCGATCGCACCAAGGCGAAGGGCTTCGAAGAGTTCACGCGCAGTAGTCATGACAACAATCTCCATCGCCCGGCACCAATGCGCCAAGCTGTTCAAACAGGGCCAACACCTGCAACCTGGCCGAAGCCGCGGAACACCGATTGCACTCATCGCAGTCATCGCCCAGCCTCGCGCCGTCCCAAAAGAACCATGGAAAGCTGATGCGTAAATTCCTGCTTGTTATCAGGTCGACGCGCCCGCGCGCTTTGAAACCTGGTCGTACCAGCGCTTCAGGGCGACGTGTTCCTCCGGTACGGGGAGGTCGATCGCTTTAGCCGCAAAATCCACGGTGACCAAGGCCGTGATATCGGCCACGGAGAAGCGATCACCCGCCACGAACGGAACCCCAGTCAAGCGGGCATCGAGGTCGACGAAGAAGTTCTTCACCCGCAGTTTGCTGCGCTCGGCCAATTCCGGGATCTGCTCGTAGTCATAGGGGCCTGCAATCGCGCGCCCCTTGAGGCCCGGTGCGGCATTGCGGATGGCCTCCATGACGGTCGCGAAACCTTCCAGTTCGGCGCGCCGCTCCCACATCGTGATTAAAGCCTTTTCCTTTGCGGTCTCGCCGAGCAATGGCGTTTGCGGATAGGCCTCTTCAAGGTATCGGATGATGGCAGGCACCTCCCCGATGGCGGTGCCGTCTTCCAGCACCAGGGTCGGAACGACTCGGCGCGGGTTGATCGCACGGTAGTCCTCGGAGTGCTGTTCACCTTGGCCCAGATCGACCGGGACGAGCGGAATCGACAAGCCCTTCTCGGCGAGAAAAATGCGCACGCGCCGCGAGTTGGGCGAGCCGGCGGATTGATAGAGTTTGAGTGTATTGGCGGTCATGGCTTGATTTCCTTTGTGAGAATTCAGAGGTAGAGCAATGTCAACGCTTCGAGCCACCGCCAACCTGATGGCGGGCACGGGTCATGAAGCGGTTTTGCCGCCGTTGACTCGAATGATTTGGCCGGTAATGAAGGTCGCCTTGCCGGATGCGACAAACACAATGGCATCGGCAATCTCTTCCGGGGCTCCGGCACGCTTGAGTGGAACACTCATCAGGAAAGCGGCTTTGCGCTCGGCCGTACCGGTTAGCCGGTCGAGCATCGCTGTCTGAACCGGTCCAGGGGCAATTGCATTGACCCGCACACCGGAAGCCGCGCCCTCAAGCGCAGCCGACTTGGTCAGACCTTCCACGGCATGCTTGCTGGCGGTATAGAGGGATAAATTCGCCCCGCCACGTTCGCCCATCGTTGACGAAATGTTGATGATGCTGCCGTTACCCTGAGCCAACATCATCCTCATCTCGTGTTTCACGCTGAGGAACGTGCCGAGCACATTGGTATCAAACGTTGCCGCATAGTTCTCGGGCGTCACGTCTGTTACGGCAATGGACCGCCCCTCTGTGCCGGCGGCGTTAACCGCAATATCCAGCCGGCCGAAGCGTTCGACCGTTGCTTCGATCAGATTGCGAACCTCATCTTCATGGCGCACGTCGGACATCAGAAATTCCGCTTCGGCGCCCAGCGCACGGAGTTCGGCCGCCAGTTTCTGACCTTCTTCTTCACGTCGTCCGGAAACGACAACTTTGGCACCTTCATTAGCGAAGGCGACCGCGGTCGCTCGACCTATGCCGGTCAGTGCGCCTGTGATAAGAACAACAGATTGAGTAGACATTTGCTTTGTCCTGGTTAAGTACGCGTAGCTCGAAGAACCATCGCTCAGAGCTTTGTGCCGCCATCGACGTGCAGGGTGTCGCCGGTGATCCAACGGGCGTCATCGGAGGCGAGGAAGACAATGGCCGCTGCGATGTCATCGGGCTGTGCCATACGCTTAAGCGCCTGGATGTTCAGCGTGAAGTCCCGCCCCGCATCGGTTTTGGCGAAACCGGACATCTCGGTTAGAACCACGCCCGGTGCTACGGCATTGACGCGGATGCCCCGCCCGCCGAGTTCCGATGCGAAGTACTTGACCAGGGTATCGATGGCGCCCTTGGTGGCTGCATAGGCGGACAGCGTCCCGACGCCGGTGTGCGCTGCTGCACGCGATGACAGGAAAACGACGCTGCTGCCCTTGCACAGAGCGGGTAGCAACTGCTGCACCAGGAAATACGGGGCGCGCACGTTCACCGCAAACAGATCGTCGAAGTCCTTGACGGTGGTCTTTTCGATCGTGTCGGCCTTCGAAATGCCCGCATTGGCGACGAGGATGTCCAATCGACCACCGATGATGGCGCGCACGCGCTCGGCCAGCAAATGCGGCCCGTCCGCGGCGCCCATATCGGCGGCGACCCTCTCTGCCTTCCCGCCCGCTTTGCGAATTTCGGCGACCACTGCTGTCGCCTCCTTCTCTGCGCGACCGTAGTGGACGAGCACTTGTGCTCCGGCTTGTGCCAGCGCAAGTGCGCTGGCACGGCCAATACCGCGGGAGGCACCAGTGACGAGTGCAGTCTTGCCGTAGAGGTTGGTCATGATAAGCATCCCTTGGTCTTGATCCAGAATCCCGGTGCCAGATCCAGGCGTGCCTGGTCTATTCAGAAAGGAACAGGGACGCGTGGCCGACAAAGCGCTCGGGGTATTGATACTGCGAACCGTGGCTGGCATCCGGGTAGAGGATCAGTTGCGCGTTCGGCAGATGCCGCTGCAAGATCGAAGAGTTCACCGAATAGATGATCACGTCGTTGTCACCATTGACGACCAGCGTTGGCTGCTTGATCGCCTTCAGGTAATCGAAGGGGTTCTCGCGTGGTGCGCCCCACTTGGTCAACGCCCCGATCTGCGCAGGTCCGACCTTGTCGCTAACACCTGGATCGCGATCCTCTGTGCGTTGTCGAAAGCGTTTGAGATAAGCATGGCCCGCCGCTTGGCTGGCTTGGGACGGGGTGAAGAACACCCTGAGCCACAAGTGATCTGGCTCGTCGTAGGTCGCTCCGAAG
Organism: Pseudomonas sp. KB_15; assembly: GCF_052114525.1. Lineage (NCBI taxonomy): Bacteria > Pseudomonadati > Pseudomonadota > Gammaproteobacteria > Pseudomonadales > Pseudomonadaceae > Pseudomonas > Pseudomonas sp. KB_15. The sequence goes on from NZ_JBFREX010000010.1 coordinate 113,770, forward strand.
ATCTCCTGCGCTTCGGGCGTCAGCGAGGCCATACCCTCACCGCTGCGCGGTCCGGTTCCCACCAGGATCAGCCGCCGTACGAGCGCCGGTTCGGCTAGCGCCAGTTCCTGCGCGACCAGGCCGCCAAGCGAAAAGCCAAGTACGTCCACCTGTGTGAGGCCGAGCGCCCTGATGAAGACCGCGGCGTTGGCCGCCATTTCCTCAATTGAGTTCGGCACCTCCCCCGAACTGCTGGAGATACCGGCGTTGTTAAACAGAATGACTTCACGGTCGTGCGCCAATCCGTCCGTCACCGCAGGATCCCAGTGATCCATCGTGCCGGTGAAATGCATATTGAGGACGAGTGGAACCCCACCCGATTTGCCGAAGCGTCGGTATGCGAACCGAATACCCGCTGCGTCCACGAACTGTGTCGGCGCGCTCTGATGATTGTACTGAGTCATTGAGATTCCCTCTGGTGATGCCCCCCCCTTAACCGGGTGCGGAGCAAATCTGCGCACCCGGGCAGGATCAGTTAGCGGTATGACCGCCGTCGACGTTGAGGACATGGCCGGTGATGAATGAAGCTTCGTCCGATGCGATGAAGACGATCGCATTGGCAAGGTCCTCCGAGAGGCCGAGTCGGCCCAGCGGAACCTGCGCCACCAAGGCCGCTTTGTTCTCCTGCGTGCCGGTGAAGCGGGTGAGCATGCCGGTGTCCGTGGGGCCCGGCGAGACCGCATTCACGCGAATGCCCGACGCGGCGAGTTCGAGCGCCACCGACTTGGTGATGCCTTCGACAGCGTGCTTGGCGCCCACATAGATCGAGGCATAGGCCGCGCCCTTGTGCCCGTAGGTCGAGGAAATATTGATGATGCTGCCGCTCCCCTGGGCCTGCATGACACGCACCTCGTGCTTCATGCTCAGGACCACGCCGAGAACGTTCGTATCGAAGGTCGCGGCAACGCTTTGCGCGGTCTGGTCCGTGATCGGGCCGACCATACCTTCAGTGGCAGCGTTGTTCACGGCGACATCGAGACGCCCAAACCGCGCAACGGTCTTGTCGACCATATTGCGGACGTCATCTTCGTTGCGGACGTCGGCGTTGATGAATTCGGCCTCCGAGCCGAAAGAGCGCAACTGCTCAACGAGTGCGTTGCCGGCTTCGTCGCGTCGACCGGTAACGACCACCTGCGCACCTTTCCTGGCGAAGGCGACGGCAGTGGCTCGGCCGATGCCGGTGAGGGCTCCGGTGATCAGAATAACGGGCTTGTTCATTTTTAAGCTCCTGCAAGGTATGACTTGCGGCGTATAGATCGCCGAATGGCTTCGGCGCTGGGAGAAATTCCCCGACGCCGCCATAGGCAACAAACTAGGAGCTTATGGCGAAGTTGAAAAAGACTTTGTAAGCTGTGGGCATACCTGGCAGGCATGAGAGCACCATGGAACTGCGACATCTTCGATATTTCATTGCCGTCGCCGAGACGGGTAGCCTGACGGAAGCAGCCGAGAAACGACTGCACACCTCGCAGCCTTCGTTAAGCCGGCAGATCCGGGATCTGGAAAATCATGTCGGGGTCGAGTTGCTGTCGCGCAGCGTTCATGGCGTCGAGCTGACCGCTGCGGGCAAAGCCTTTCTCGACCACGCCCGCCTGGCGCTGATGCAGGTCGATGCTGCGGTCGAAACGGCACGCAGGGCGGCGCAACCGATAAGGAAGACATTCTCCATCGGCTTCCAGACCGGGCACGAGATGAACTGGTTGCCGCAAGCGATGCACGTGCTGCGCGACGAAATGAAGAACATCCAGGTCATGGTCTCCAGCGACTATTCACCAGATCTCGCCGAAGCGCTCGTCCGCGGCCGGCTGGACCTGGCCTTCCTGCGCGTAGAACCGGATTACGACCTCGAGTACCACGTGGTGGACCGGGAGCCACTCATCGTCCTGATGCCGAGCGACCATCGCCTCACTGCGCGCGAAGCAGTGCGCCCGCAAGATTTAGTGGGCGAGATTTTCATCGGTGGCTCGAACAAGGCCAAGGTGCTGCGTGCGGTCACCGAAGACTATCTCCGTCGCTCAGGGCTCGACATCAAATTGGATCACGGGGTGGACAACTTGGCGATGGCCATGTCCTTGGTCGCCTCCACCCGCGGTCTGGCGTTGATGCCCGCCTATGCCAAGAATTTGCTGCCGTGGTCTGTCGTCAGCCGTCCGCTAGAAGGCGAGGCACCGGTGATCGATTTAGCGGTGGGCTACAGCAAGTCGAACACCTCACCGATTCTCAAACTGTTTCTGTCGCGGCTCGGCGAACTGATGGCACCGAAGTGAAACCTGTAGAGAATAAAGGGAAGACATATTGGATTCGTTCTGCCCGCCCGCTCGCATTCGTCCTCATATCTGGTTTTGTCAGGCCTTGTGAGCGGACCGGTATGACACGAGACTTTTTCGAACGCCTTTAAGTAGTCCGAAAACGCACAGCGGTGTAATGCGTTAACAGGCAGCTATCGGCTGATTCTGTTGAAAAAGTCGGCCATCGTTTGCGCATCAGAAAAGCACGCGTCCGAGATTGAAATCTTTACTCTTGGCAAAGGCTTCCGGACTCGGATTTCACGTAGCAGCGTGCAAAAAAGGCGTTTTCACCAGTCAATGATCAGGCAGTTTGAGCAGACCGACTTTTTCAACAGATTCGGCCAGGAGCGGACATTCATGGATGGCCACACTCCTCTTATGCGGCCTGTCGACGCATGGTCAGAACGGCTGCTCCGAAGCAGATGAACGTCGACCCCACCACCCGGCTGACCCACCGGGACAGCTCGGGCCGGGTCAACACGCCCTTGGCCCGGGAGGCAAGCGCGGCATACAGGCTCAAGGACGCCACCGACAGCGCCATGAAAATCGAGGTGAGGATAAGAAACTGCGGCAGAAGCCTCGCGCTCTGGTCGATGAACTGCGGGAACAGCGCGGTGAAGAACATCGTCGCCTTCGGGTTGGTCACCGCCGTCAGGAAGGCCGACTTGTACAGTTTAAAGCGAGTGGGCCTGCTCTTTTTCAAGTCACCCTGAATATCGTCCACGAGCATCGGACTGGTTTTGAACAACTGCCTGGCCCCCAGATAGAACAGGTAACCGGCACCGATGATTTTCACCGCGTTGAACAGCCATTCGGAGCTGGCAAGTAACGCCCCCAATCCGAGCATGGCCGCGGCCGACAGGCAGAACAGCCCACTCGCATTGCCGAGGGAGGACCAGACTGCGCTGCGCTGCCCATGGGCCAGGCTGTTGTTGATCGCCATCAAGGTCGCGGGTCCAGGGCTGGCGATGGCAATCGCGGCGACCACGGTAAATGCAAGAATCGAGTGAGGTTCCATTTTCCAGTCTCGTGGTGTGTTGGGTGTCGCATATTACAAGAGGGGATGCGCCAACAGGCGACATGTCGCGCGGCTCTACCAAACTTCGCCACAACAACTGCGACCGGCATCACCGCAACTCAGAACTGCCTGAATACGGCCGCCACGATGATCCCTGCCGCAATCGCCGGTAGAGGTTTTTTGAGCAGCAGCATTCCGATTGCCGTGGTCAGCAAGGCGAGCCGTGCACCATTGTCACCAATGACCGCCATGGGGGCCAGGACGGCCACCAACACCGAACCCGACATAGCGCTAATGAACTGCTGGACTCGGAAGTTGATGGGGACGAAAGACATCACGAACACACCGCCCCAGCGTGTGGCAAGAGTGACCACCGCCATGATCAATATGATCAGGATTGTGCCGAAGCCTGCACTATCAATGCTCAATTTTCTTCTCCATCCACAGTGCCCCCAAAAGACCGCCAGCCAATGCACCCACGACGACATGGCTATTTTCTGGCAGGTACCGGTACGCCAGCAGCGAAGAGCCGGCCGCCACAGTCCAGATGATCAGCATGCGCAGGTTCTTTTGTCCTCCAATCACCATCGCCAGCAGGAAGCAGCCCATGACCATATCCAGACCCAGGCTGACCGGGTCCTGAATTGCGCTGCCGAAATACAGTCCCAGCCAACTGCCCAATGCCCATGCCGACCACAGTGCCAAGCCGCCGCCCAGTAGCAGACCCAGGCCCGGCTTGCCGCCATTGAATGCCTGCATCGACATCGCCCAGTTGGCGTCCGACACCACCAGCATTACACCGTAGCGTTTGGCCCGCGGAAGATCTCGCAACCATGGATACAAAGTCGCTCCCATCAATAGATGTCGGGCATTGATTGCAAACACCGTGACTATCAGCGGAAGAACCGGAACGTGCTCGCCCCACAGATCGAGAACAGCAAACTGCGCTGCGCCGGCAAACACCAGGACACTCATGAGCAGCGTGGAAGTGTCCTCCAGTCCTGTCTGCGCCGCCGCTAGACCAAAGGCTACCCCGAAGACGATAACGAACAGCGAAATAGGCAGGAGCTGCTTGAAGCCAAACCATATCTCGCTCGAGCCCAGCTCGACCGAGCCTTTCTCAATACTCAACAAAACGTCGCCTCCTCTGTCACGGCGTGCCGTGGGTTGGGCGGTATTTTGCAGGCTGGCATAGGGCCCAGAAAAGCGAATAAGTGTTATAAGCAGCATTCGATTTACGAATGGTGAAAAGACAGGTGCATTCTCGGGATTTACAGATCGACTGGCTGCGCACCTTCGTCGCGGTGGTCGATACGGGCTCAATGACGGCAGCGGCGCGACAGGTCTCACGCTCCCAGTCAGCCGTAAGCATGCAGCTGAAGAAGCTGGAAGACAGCATTGGTCGTCCCTTGCTCAACCGTGAGCCAAGGCAGCTCTCCCTCACCCCTGCTGGCTATGATCTGCTCGGCCACGCCCGCAAGGTGCTGGATTCCCATTCGACGCTGGTGTTGGCGATGCATGGCGGAACGCTTTCGGGGCGAGTGACCTTCGGAGTTCCGGATGACTATGCACTGACCTACCTTGTGCCGGTGCTACGTACCTTCGCCGCCCGTTTCAGCGAAGTCGAGGTAACTCTGGTGTGCGAGGAGTCCACCGCCCTATGGGCAAAGGTCGACCGCGGTGAAATCGATCTGGCATTGCTCACGCGCGACGCGCCCTCACGGGGCGAGTTGCTGTTCCGGGAAGCCCTGGTGTGGGGAGCAGCCGAGCAGCATGAAGCATGGAAACGCGCCCCCCTGCCTATAGCCGTGCACGAACTGGGTGAACGTCTGCGCACCGAAATTCTTGCAACGCTTTCATCCCAGCAGCGTGAATACCGAGTGGTATACAACAGCCCTAACGTGGGTGGCCAACTGGCCGTGGCAGAGAGCGGCATGGCAGTGGCTGTACTGACCCGGTGCAGCGTGCCGGCCAGCTTGAAAGTTGTGGACACACGCCAAGGCTTGCCCGAACTCCCCGTGGTGGAAGTCGTTCTGATGCGCAGCAAGGATTCGAAGAGATCCCGAGCAGTGGATGCGATGTACGACCAGGTCATACGAACACTTAAAGATCCACTTTGCACCTGAATTGCGAGAAGAACTTCAGCCCTTTTGGTTGGAGGATATCGAATGGCTGCATTGAGTTGTGGACTCAACCGGTTTCTTTGACTCAGTAGCCCAATGAATTTCACTGACAAAGAAAAAAACCGTCATTGCCGCAATTTTGCTCACTCAAGACAATTTTCAGGCGAGCAAGAAACCTGTGGCGAGGGGCTTCTTATGGGCGTTGCAAGGCTCTGGCCCGCACCACAGGAAAATTCGAACCGCTTGCGCTGATCGGAATCTTTATCAGAAATGAGCGAAACGATCATTTGAATGATTGAATTGCGCAATTTCAGTTGTTGGCCTAAGATCGATTTGACTGAATCAATCACCAGATGATCGATTCAGTCAGTTTCGAGGTGAAACACGTCTTGCCAAACAATTATAAAAGGAGACCCTCGTGGCCCAGATTCCTATCAAGCGCACCATTGAACGCATCCCCGGCGGCATGATGATCGTGCCTCTGCTGATCGGCTCACTCGTGGCGACATTCCTGCCTGACACGCCCAAATTTTTCGGATCATTCACCAATGCGCTGTTCACCGGCGCACTGCCCATTCTGGCGGTGTTCTACGTGTGCATGGGCGCGAGCATCAATATCAAGGCCACGCCTTACCTGCTCAAAAAGGGTGGCACGCTGCTCATCACCAAAGTCGGCATCGCCGTGCTCATCGGCATCGTGCTTGGCCACTTCCTGGGTGAGCAGCCGGTATCCTCCGGGCTTTTCGCCGGTATCTCCACGTTGGCGGTGGTCGCCGCAATGAACGACACCAACGGCGGCTTGTACATGGCGCTGATGGGGCAGTACGGCCGCTCCGAAGACGTCGGTGCCTATTCGGTGATGTCGCTGGAATCCGGGCCTTTTCTGACCATGGTTACCCTCGGCATTGCCGGCTTGTCAGCCTTCCCCTGGCCGACGCTGGTGGGCAGCATCCTGCCGCTGGCCCTGGGCATGCTGCTGGGCAACCTCGACCGTGACATGCGCGACTTCCTGGCCAAGGCCGTGCCGGTGATGATCCCGTTCTTCGCCCTCGCACTGGGTGCCAGCCTCGACCTGCATAACGTCTGGCAGGCTGGTTTGCTGGGTCTTGGCATGGGTGTCGCGGTGGTCGTGCTGACCGGCATTCCGCTGTTCTTCGCCGATCGTTTGACCGGCGGCACCGGTGTTGCCGGCGTGGCGGCAGCCACCACCGCGGGCAATGCCGCCGCCGTTCCGGCGTTGATCGCAGCGGCGAACCCGGTGTACGCCGAAGCGGCCAAGAGCGCGACAATTCTGGTGGCTGCCTGCGTTGTGGTCACCGCGATCCTCGCACCGTTGCTCACCGCAGCGGTGGCCAAACGCGTGCAACAGCGCAACCACGTCGACATCCCCGAGTCGGCCCCCCAACCGCAAAAGCAGGAAGCCCTGCGATGAGCATTCTGATCATCGCAGACGATCTGTCCGGCGCGGCAGATTGTGCCATCGGCTTTGCCAGCGTGGGGATGCAAACGGTCGTCACGCTCGAGCCTTTGCATGACAAGGCTGACGCCCAGGTGATTGCCGCCGATACGGACACTCGGCGCCTGTCCCCGGCGCAAGCCGCCGAACACACGGTCGCTGCGTACAAGGCGCTGCATCGTCCCGGTCAGCGGCTGTACAAGAAAATCGATTCGACCTTGCGCGGCAACTGGGCGGCGGAAGTTGCCGCCCTGCAACCGCTGGCGGGTCTGGCCATCGTCGCCCCGGCGTTTCCTGCGACCGGGCGCACGTTGCGAGGTGGACGGGTGTTCGTCAACGGCCAGCCGCTGGAAACCACCGATACCTGGAAGCTCGAAAACGCCGATCGTCCGGCGGATGTCGAGGCGATGCTGGTGGCCGCAGGCCTGAGCACCGCCAAGCTTGATCTCGACACCTTGCGCGGTAATGAAGAAGCACTCGTGCGTCACATCGCTGAAGTGGCGAGCAAGGGTACCCAGGCGCTGATCGTCGATGCGCAAACTGAAGACGACCTGCTGACGATCGCTCGCCTGACCGCGTCGATGGAACAGCCGCTGTTCTGGATCGGATCGGGTGGGCTGGCGCGGGAAATCGCCAGTCTTGCGGACTTTTCCGAAGCACGCTTCACGGCTATCGAACCCACAGCGCTGGAAAAAAGTCAGGGACCGATTCTGATCATGGTCGGCAGCCTGTCAGGTGTCTGCGAACGGCAATGCGCACAGCTCAAGGAGCGTGGCGGGGTCAGCGAACTGGTTGTCCCGCCTGAAGTCCTTCGCCAAGGCACGACACACGTCGATTGGGCGCTGTGGCAAGCGCGCATCGGCGAGCGGTTGGACGGCTGGAGCGACCTGTTGCTGCGCATTGGTCGCGATGAGGCGTTCGATCCCCAGGAGGGTGCTCAACTCTCAACCCGGTTGGCCGTGCTGGTAGAACCGCACTTCGCCAAGGTCGGCGGCCTGATTGCCACCGGTGGCGAGACGGCGCGGGCCATATTGACCACCGTCGGCATCGACAGCCTGCAATTGCTCACGGAAATCGAAGCCGGCGTGGCTTTCGCGCGCCCCACCGTTTCCCGGCAAGGGCATCGTCCCGGCATTGTTACCAAGGCAGGTGCATTCGGCACTGATCACGCCTTGTATGCGGCATGGCAGCACTTGAGCGAACGCGCCGATCGCTCCCCGCCCCAACGTACACGAATCCAAGGACTCCAATGAACACTATGAGCAACTACCTCCCCATCATCGGCATCACCATGGGCGACGCCTCAGGTGTCGGCCCGGAAATCATCGTCAAGAGCCTGACCCACGACATTGTCTACCAACAATGCCGGCCATTGGTGATCGGCGATGCGCGGCGCCTGGAGCAGGCCAACGTGATCGTCGGCGGCAGCGCCAAAGTGCGCCGTATCGAAGACGCCTCCCAGGCTTTGTACGAGGCTGGCACCATCGATTGCATCGACCTCGACCTGATCCCCGATGACCTGCCGTTCGGCGAGCTGTCACCCATTGCCGGTGACGCTGCTTATCAATACATCGCCCGCGCCGTGGAACTGGCCGAGGCCAAACAGATCGATGCGATCTGCACCGCGCCGCTGAACAAGGAGGCGCTGCATGCCGGCGGTCACAAGTACCCCGGCCATACTGAAATGCTCGCGCACCTGACCCACGTCGACGAAGTGTCGATGATGCTGGTGGCACCGCAGCTGCGGGTGATTCACGTCACGACCCACATCGGCATCATCGATGCGATCCGCAAGATCGATCCGGGCCTGGTCCAGCGCACTATCGAACGCGGCAACGCCACACTGATCAAGGCGGGCATCGCCCGTCCGCGGATTGGCGTGTGCGGGATCAACCCGCATGCCGGTGAAAACGGCCTGTTCGGTTATGGCGAAGAGGAAGAAAAAATCATCCCGGCGGTGAAGCTGCTGCAGGAACGCGGCCTCGACGTGACCGGCCCGCTGCCGGCCGACACCCTGTTCTTCCGCGCCGGGCGCGGCGACTTCGATCTGGTGGTGGCGATGTATCACGACCAGGGCCACGGTCCCGTCAAAGTACTGGGGCTCGAAGCCGGGGTGAACGTGACCGTCGGCCTTGAAGTGATCCGCACCTCGGTCGATCACGGCACCGCCTTCGACATCGCCGGCAAGGGCATCGCCGATGAGCGCAGCCTGCTCGAAGCACTGCGCCAGGGCGCGGAGCTGGCCACGCGACGGGGATGAGGTGCAGCGGTGTTGTCGTGTAAGATCGACCACCGTCCAACCAACGAGACCCGCCATGAAAGTGTCCGAACGTCACCGCGCCATCCTCGATCTCGTACGCATCGGCGATGCCAACGTCGAGCAATTGAGCGCGGCCCTCGGCGTTTCGGAAGCGACAGTGCGGCGCGACCTGACCATGCTCGCCAAGCAGCGGCACCTGGTCCGCACCTACGGCGGCGCCACCGCCGTGGTGGGCGTCCATGAACCGGAAGCCTCGCTGGAAGAGCGCAAAACCAGCCAGTGGGAACAGAAAGACGCCATCGCCCTTGCAGCGGCTGCCCACGTCCAGGACGGCGACACCGTGCTGCTCGACGGCGGCACCACTTGCGCCGCATTGGCTCATCATCTGTGCTCGCGCCAGGACGTGCACGTGGTGACCAACAATCTGCTCGCCGTAATGACCCTGGCCAACGCGCCGGGCGTGCGCCTGACCTTGATCGGTGGCGACTTGCGCGGCTCGAGCATGAGTACCCTGGGGCCATTGGCCGAGCTGACGTTGAGCCGCTTGAGCGTGGACAAAGCTTTCCTCGGCGCAGACGGCGTCGTCGCGGAATTCGGCTTGTGCGAGGCGAGTGCGCAGCAGGCTTATCTCAAGGAATGCATCATCAAGCGGGCTGCGCAGATCGTCGTTCTCGCCGACACCGACAAACTGGGGCGGGCGCGGCAGCAGCATTGGACGCCCATCGAACGCGAATGGCGATTGATCACTTGTGCCATTGCCGATGAAGCTGCGCTCGCACCGTTTCACGCGATTGCGCAAATCACTGTGGAAACCGTGGACCTCGCCTGATTGCCTGCCTTTTGTGGGGAACGAGGCATTGCGCCAGGAAACCCCGAAGTTTTTCGGCAGCCCAGTCCTGAAACGGTGAGCTGTTCATTGAGAACCATTTGTTTTACTTTTTGGTTGCGCTTACTGCTTCTTGAATAACAGCAAGAACAGAGCTGTTGCGGCAAGCAGTGCACCCGTGAGGAAAGTGCTGTCTGACCCAATGCTTTGCCAAAGCCAGCCTGCAAGAACGCTGGCGATCAGCATGCATATACCACTGACAAGATTGAAAATGCCGAAGGCCGTGCCCTTGAGTTCCGTGGGAGCTTTATCAGCTACCAGCGAGGCAAGAATGCCTTGGCTGAATCCCATATGAAGCCCCCACAAGACAACACCCAACATCATCGTTATGACTGAACCGGACTGAGCGAGTACCAGATCCGCCATGACAAGCAACCCCATCCCCAGGCAGAGCAGTTTGGTGCGACTGATGCGATCAGATAGCCAGCCGGCAGGATAAGCGGACAGCGTATAAAAAAGTGCCATTACCACCATCACCAGCGGAGTCCAGGTAGTCGACAGGCCTGTCTGTTGTGCTCGTAATACCAGAAACGCCTCGCTGAAACGAGCAAGCGTAAACACCCCTCCAGTTATGACAACCCACCAATAACCAGACGAGAAGTCGTGAAGAACCCTCCAATGTATTGGAGATCGAAATTTGTGTTCGCTCGGGAGGTGTGTGGGTTCTTTTACTCCTGTGACAATGAGAACCACCGCCACTGCTGCCGGAATAACTGCAAACCACAGGACAAGCTGTATATCTGCGAGCCATAACATGAGCACGATGGCCAGAGCAGGTCCAAGAACAGCCCCTACGGTATCCATCGACTGCCGCAGTCCAAAGCAGGCACCACGGATTTCTGGTGGCGACACATCTGCGATCAGAGCATCTCGTGGTGCCCCACGAATGCCTTTGCCAATTCGATCCAGAAAGCGTGCGGTAAAGACCACTTCAACGGAGTGAGCCAGAGGAAAAAGTGGTTTGGTCAGAGCAGCTAAACCATATCCTAGCAACAGCAATCCTTTGCGCCGCCCCATAAAGTCGCTGATAGCACCGGAAAATATCTTGACGAGCATGGCGGTCGACTCGGCAATACCCTCGATTACTCCGACGGCCAATGCACTCGCACCCAATGTCGTGACCAAAAACACAGGCAGTAAACTGTGTACCAGCTCGGATGATAGATCCATGAAGAGGCTGACAAAGCCAAGAGCCCAAATCGTGCGCGGAATGCGAACAGGCTCGGCTTTGGTGTTTGAACATTCGCTACTCATATTTTCATCCTGTACTCATCGGCATCAAGGAGAGACTGAGAAAGCTGCTTGGTAGTGCTTGCAGGCGAACCAGGTTCCCGCCAGAGCGGCCGCTCAAACCAGAACGATGCAATTGCCCCCATAGTGTTGCTCAATAGTCTGTTTGAGGTATTACCGAAAGCTGACCTTGATTGACTATGACGCCAGGGATTTACCCCGCATGCCTGCACGGGCCAGGTCATTCCGATGGACCAGGCAGCACACTACGTCTGTTCCATCCATCAACCGCAACGAGGAGCTTGATAGCTATGGAAAAAGTCATCTATCTGCTGTGGCGCGATACTCAAGTCAGTCCTGATACCTTCGCCCATCGCCTGCGCAGTGAGGTCGCCGGGCAATTGCAGGCACTCGGTGCCCGTGGTGTGCAATTGAACCTGTCCGATGCCGATGTGCAGCCTGCAGCCGGCCTGCGCCAGGAAAACAACCGGCCATTGCCCGATGGCAGCCTGTCGCTGTGGCTGGACAGTGCCAACGGGGCAGCTCGTCTCCCGTTCGACCACTTGATCAGTGCGGCAACGGCGCGCATGGCCGCCTACCTGGTATGCGAGTCGGTCGCCATCGCCAATACTCGCTTCCCGTCAATGCCCGGTGAGCGTACCCACGGGTTTGCCCAGCTGGCCCTGCTGACCCGCCCTCCCCGCCTGACCCCCGAGGCCTGGCTGGACATCTGGCGCAACCATCACACTGCGGTGGCCGTGGACACGCAAGACAACTTCCAATACGTGCAAAACCTGGTGGTGTCGGCACTGTCGCACGGAGCCCCACGGATCGATGCCATAGTCGAAGAATGTTTTCCGCCAGCTGCCATGACCGATCCCCGGGCCTTTTTCGATGCGGTGGGCGACGAAGCGAAATTCCAGCGCAACCTGGCTGCGATGATGGACAGCTGCAGCCGCTTCATCGATTTCGACAAGATCGATGTGCTGCCCACCAGCCAGTACTGCCTGTAGGACCGGGAAATCGTCATGCGTGAAGCCCGGATAATCCAGACCTGGCCCTTGATTATCGAGCCTGAAGTGCTTTGCGCATGAAAACCCGAGCGAAGCCGTCCTCCGTGGCCCGGCGGGTTTCCTGATAAGCCGTTTTTTTATGGGTTTCGATGTTCTCAATCATCAGCTCATGGGTGTAGAGCCGTACAGCCTGGCACCCGCCCTGCGGATCATCACCCGTACACCCACGATATCCGTACCGTCTGTCATCACGAAAGTGTCGGTATCAGCCACTACCTGTCGATAGTCCTAAAGCATAAGGGCCGGCTTTTTGCCGATCCGTGAAATGTATCCGAACCATCGGCGGCCCGGTGTCGCTTGGGAGTCCTCAAAATGATGCCGTAACAATGGCATCTCTCGCTAATAGCCAACGTAGACACGTTCTCGCCGATAAAATCCCTCCTGACAAGCGCGATAAGTAGCTAGCTATTTGTTAACGAAAGCCTGAAGTATTCATTTGAACTTTCAGATTCTTTCAGTGCGCGGCCTGTGCCTAACATCGACTCCACAGCGAACCAGCCTCTTGGCAGCCTGGCGTCGTCGAAGTGCTTTTGCAGTAGGCCCTGGGATTTTTGAGGATCACCGATGAAGCTGGAAATTTTCCGTACGCTGTGGGGCTATACCGCCAGCAAAGCTCAGGCGCTCGAGGAGTTGCTGCACGCGGGCTTCGATGGCATGGAAGCACGCCTGCCACTGGACGCCCGTGAACGGGCTGAGTTTGGCGCGTTTCTCCAGGCCAATCGCCTGGGCTATATCAGCACAGTCTTCACCGCGTACGACGTGCTGCCGGACCAGTCGGCGAGCCCTGCCGTCCACCTTAATGACCTCGACCAGAAACTCGCCTGGGCCGCCGAACTCGGCCCACGCTTCGTCAACGTACTGGCGGGCAATGATCGCTGGTCCTTGCCACAACAAGTGGAGTTCTTCGGTCAGGCACTGGAACTGGCGCGCAAGCACGGCCAGGTCTGCAGTTTCGAAACTCACCGCTCGCGCTCGCTGTTCAACCCCTGGGTGACCCTGGAATTGATCCGGCAACTGCCCGATCTGTTGTTCACCAGTGACATCAGCCATTGGGTCGTGACCTGCGAGCGTCTGTTGAATGACCCGGCCGATGACCTGAGCGCCTTCATCGAGCGGGTTCACCATATCCAGGCCCGGGTTGGTTATGACCAGGGTCCACAGGTTCCGCACCCGGCGGCTCCCGAATATGCAAAGGAACTGACCTTCCATCAGCAGCACTGGGAAAGCATCTGGCGCTCGCAGCAAGCCCGCGGTTACCAGGTCAGCACCCTGACCCCGGAATTCGGCGCCGACGGCTACCTGCATCATTTGCCCTTCACGAATGTCCCGGTCGCCGACCTGTGGTCATTGAACGTGTGGATGGGCCAGACCGAGCGCGAACACTTCGAGCGTTTCCACCACTCAAGCCATCCTTAGGGAGCCGATGCGTCATGCCTGACAATAAAAACAACAGCGCCTGCACTGACACACACAAAGCCAACTTCAATAGCATCCCGGTGGTCAACATCGCCGGTCTGTTCAGCTTTGAACTGGAGCATCGCCTGGCCGTAGCCGAACAATTGGGGCGCGCCGCCAGCGAGGTCGGGTTCCTCTATATCACCGATCACGGTATCGACCCGCAACTGATCGCCAACCTGCGCAAGGCTGCCAAGGACTTTTTCGACCAGTCCCTGGACACCAAGATGCGCCACTACATCGGCACCTCGCAAACCCACAAGGGCTTTGTACCCGAAGGCGAAGAGGTCTATTCCAAAGGCAAGCCGGACCACAAGGAAGCCTTCGACGTCGGCTTCGAAGTCCAGGCCGATGACCCGCTGGTACTGGCCAACACCCCATTGCTGGGGCCCAACGACTGGCCGCAGTTGCCAGGTTTCAAGGCGTCGGTGCAGGCCTACTATGAAGCGATATTCGCCTTGGGCCGGCGCTTGTTCGGCGGCTTCGCCCTGACCCTGGGCCTGGAAGAAAACTATTTCGACAGCCTGGTCACCCGTCCGCCGTCCAAGCTGCGCCTGATCCACTACCCGTTCGACGGTGCCGCCCATGACGCACCGGGTCTTGGCGCCCATACTGATTACGAGTGCTTCACCATCCTCCTGGCCGACAAACCGGGCCTTGAGGTGATGAACAATCTTGGCCAATGGATCGATGCGCCACCGATGGCCGATGCCTTTGTGGTCAACATCGGCGACATGCTGGAAGTGATGACGGCAGGTGCATTCGTTGCCACTGCGCACCGGGTGCGCAGCGTGAAGGAGGAGCGTTATTCCTTCCCGCTGTTTTATGCCTGTGACTACCACACCCAGATCAAACCGCTGCCCGGGTTCGCCCAGGCCGGTAACGACTACGAAGAGATCACGATCGGCGAACACATGTATGGCCAGGCGCTGCAGACCTATCAATATCTGCGCCAGAGGGTGGCCAACGGGGAAGTTCAACTGCCAGGCAAGGCACGCAAGCCCGCCAGTTTCGGACATTTGAAAAATCAGGCCCAAGCGTCCTGATTGAAGTATTCAGCTAAACCCCTACCTACGCCGGAGTCAGTAAATAATGAAAAACAATAAGAAAAACCTTTTGAGCCTGGCTGTATTGGCAGCCGGTATGTTCGGTGCCTCGGTGAGCATGGCCGCGGCAGACACGTTCAAGGTCGGCATGGAAATCACCTACCCTCCTTTCGAGTCCTATGACAAGGACAAAAATGTAGTGGGTTCTGACCCCGAGCTGGCAACTGCACTGGCCAAACACATGAACGCCAAGGTGGAGTTTGTCGACACCAAGTTCCCGAGCCTGATCCTGGGCTTGAACTCCGGCAAGTACGACGCAGTCATTTCCGGCATGTACATCACACCGGAGCGCCAGACTCAGGCCCAGACCATCGCTTATGCCAACACCGGTGCCGCAGTCATGGTGCCCAAGGGCAGCGAGATCAATGCGAAAAAGCCTGAAGATCTGTGCGGCTTGAAACTGGGCCTGGAGCAGGGCACTACCTGGGTCAAGGAGTTCCGCAAGCTGTCCGATGAATACTGCGTGCCGAACAACAAAGGCGCCATCACCGTCAGCGAATACCCCTCGGCCCCCGAAGTGACCCAGGCCCTGTTGTCCAAGAACATTCAGGCCCAGGTTGAAATCGCTGGCGCCGCAAAAATGATCGCGGAAAAGACCGGTGGCCGGGTAGTGATCACCACCGAGCATCCGATTTATCAGCAAACCCTGGGCATCTTCGTCAAGAAAGGTAACGATGAAACCTACCAGGCCGTGCAAAAGGCCTTCGAGGAGAGCAAAAAGAGCGGTGAATACGCCGCGATTCTCAAGAAGTATGGCTTGGAAGAGCCGACTGCCAACTAAGAACGTGTCCTTGTAGTCTGGTCATCTGCCTCCCCGGCACCGGGGCGGCAGATCGAGGTGCCCTATGCAATTCGACTGGTCGTATTTCTTCTCCCTGTTCTCCCTGCCGGACTTCTGGAATGCCTGCGTCACGGTGATCCAACTCAGTGCCCTGGCCTGGTTCATCGGCATGCTGCTCKGTTTTGTCCTGGCCACGGCCAAGCTGTCCCAATCGCCCTTGCTGCGCATTCCCGCAGCTGTCTACATCTGGTTCTTCCGCAGCATCCCGTTGCTGGTGCTGGTGGTGTTCGTCTACAACTTGCCGCAGTTGTTTCCCGGCAGCGGACCGATCCTGTCCAACCCCTTCTACGCAGGGTTGCTGGCCCTGGTGGTCACCGAAGCGGCGTACATGGCGGAGATCCATCGTGGTGGCCTGATTTCCGTGGCCAAGGGCCAGAAGGAAGCCGGGCGCGCGCTGGGTGTCGGCCTGTTCGGCATGCAACGCTTGATCGTGATCCCCCAGGCTTTCCGTATTTCGCTGCCCACTTTGATCAATGAATACATCACGGTGGTCAAGCTGACATCGTTGGTCTCGGTGATCTCCCTGACCGAAATCCTCACGGTCGGCCAACGCCTCTATGCCACTAACTTCCTGGTCATGGAAACCCTGGCTGCGGTAGGCGTCTACTACGTGTTGATCGTCACCGTGTTCGGCTATTTCCTGCAGCGTCTGGAGCGCTACCTGGACTTGAACTTCCGCAAGCCACACACACTCGACGCAGCCACCATCGCCAAGTTCAAGGCCAGCGCCGAAGCGTTGCCCGACAATGCGCGCAAAACAGCAGGCAACAACGCGACGCCAATCCTGCAACTGAAGAACATCCAGAAGAGCTATGGCACGCACAAAGTGCTGATGGGTATCGACCTGAATGTCGAATACGGCCAGGTAGTCTCGATCATCGGGCCATCCGGCTCCGGCAAAACTTCGCTGATCCGCACCGTCAACGGCCTGGAAAGCATCGATACCGGCGACATTCTGTTGTTCGGCGAAAAATTCATCGAAGCGTCGGACAAACCCAACAGCTCCCGCCTGCGCAAAGGCGTGCGGCATATCGGCATGGTGTTCCAGAACTTCAACCTGTTCCCGCACCGCACCATTCTCGACAACGTCACTCTGGCGCCGCGTTACCATGGCCAGCCGGGCGAGCTGAGTGAACATCGTGCTTATGCGCTACTGGACAAGGTCGGCCTGCTGGCCCATGCCCACAAGTACCCGCACCAGCTCTCCGGCGGGCAGCAACAGCGTGTGGCAATCGCTCGAGCCCTGGCGATGGAGCCGCAGATCATGCTGTTCGACGAGCCGACCTCGGCCCTCGACCCGGAACTGGTCAACGACGTGCTGAACGTGATCCGCGATTTGGCCAAGGAAGGCATGACCATGCTGATCGTGACCCACGAAATGGACTTCGCCATGTCGATATCCGACAGGGTCGTATTCATGGAGAACGGTAATATCCAACTGGATGCGGCACCTCAAACCATACGATGCGATGCCGAAGGGGAAAGAGTGCGGCGCTTCATGGGAATCAGTACCCGATCGCCAAGCCTGTCTAAAACTGTGGATCATGCATGAGCATGGTGCTGCTCCAGGCAACCCCTTACATTGAGCTTCCTTCTTTCAGGAATACACGCATGAATCTTGGAATAGCAGGACGTTGGGCGCTGGTATGCGCCGCCAGCAAAGGCCTGGGAAAAGCCTGCGCACAGGCACTCGTCCATGAAGGCGTGAACGTGGTGATCACCGCCCGAGGCGAACACACGCTGAATGAAACAGCCCGTCAGCTCAGAGCAATCAATCCAGAAGTGACGGTCATCGCCGTAGCCGGAGACATTTCGACGCCCGAGGGTCGGGCGGCAGCGCTCATGGCCCATGAGCATTTCGATATCTTGATCAACAATGCTGGAGGCCCTCCCCCCGGGGATTTCCGCGAATGGAATCGCGACGTCTGGCTCAAGGCTCTGGATGCCAACATGCTCACTCCCATCGAGCTGATCAAGGCCACGGTCGATGGTATGGCAGCACGCGGATTTGGCCGGATCATCAACATCACGTCGAGTGCCGTGAAGTCCCCTATCGAAAGCCTGGGTCTGTCCAATGGCGCACGCAGTGGTCTGACGGGGTTTATCGCAGGGCTTGCCCGGCAAGAAAACATTGCCAGTCGTAATGTGACGATCAACAACCTGCAACCGGGCTCATTCGACACTGATCGACTGCGTGACAACCTGGTCGCTGCTGCTGAAGAGTCAGGGCAAGACAGTGAGGCATTCCTTGACGAATGCCGTAGTGAAATTCCGGCCAAACGCTTCGGCTCACCCGAGGAATTCGGTGCGCTTTGTGCCTTCGTTTGCAGCAGCCATGCGGGCTACCTGACCGGGCAGAACCTGTTGATCGATGGCGGGGCCGTTCGCTCCAGCCAATAATGGGCCGCCAACCGGATCGGCACCCCATGGCGGTGCCGGACGACCTGTTGCAGGCCGTCGCTCCCACCTCTGGCTAATCAGGGTTTGCGCGCAATGATCACCTGACTTTTCGCCACCACGGCATCCAGCGCCTGCTTGATCTGTGCACCCCGTGGCGAAGCCAGGATCGCCTGCCAGGTGTCCGCCCAGTGATTGAGCAACGGATGGTCCGGGTTGCTGAAATCGACCTTGGCTTCCCAGAACAGCAGCATCCACATCGACCAGTAGAATCCGTACTGGCTGTGGCTGATCACTTCCAGGCCGGCATCGCTGACCATGGCCTTGAACTGCTCTTCGCTGATGATGCGAATGTGGTTGGGCTTCTGGAAATACTCGGCCGCCGCGATATCTTTCTGCAGGTCTTCGGAGCTGGGGTGCGGGACACTCAGCAGATACAACGCACCCGGCTTACCGACGCGCACCAGTTCGGCGAGGAACTGCGCCGGATCGTCCACGTGCTCGATGACCTCGGTCGACACCACCCGCGTGGCGGTCGCATCGGCAATCGGCAGCGGGTTGCAGTCGGTGACATGGCATTCGACGTCGCGGGCCGGTGTATCGCTCAGGCGCTGGCGGGTCGCTTCGACCTTGGCCGCGTCGATATCGGCGATGATGATCTTCGCCCCGCGCATCCCGCAGAAATGCACGTTGCCGCCGTCGCCACAGCCCACATCCAGCAGCGTGTCCTCGGGGGTTACCGGGAAACCGCTGAACAGCTCGCCGGTTTGCTGATTGAACCAGCCGCTGAGCATCGCGTCGTGCAGGCCGAGCATATAGGGGTCGACCTTGTCCGCCACTGGCGACGCGGGCGGTGTCTCTGGCTGCACAGGCGCGGGCGTGCCCGCCGTGAGTTTCTTCAAAAGGCTCAGCATGAGGTGGCTCCAGAGGATGGGACGGCTGTTCGGGAGGTGCCCAGGCGTTTGACCAGCGAAGCGCCGCGGTTGCGCATGGGCATTTCGATGTAGCGATAGTTGAGCTCGCTCAGCAGCACGATCAGACCGCCAGCCATCAGCAACATCAGAATCGGATGGCCAGCCGGACTGGGCAGCCCGGCAGCCTGTAATCGGAAAATGAATTCACGAACCAGCAAGTAGGCCGGGATATGGATCAAGTAAATCCCGTAGGAACGACTGCCGACCCACGTCATCAGGTTTTTGAACACGCCGCGCGGCAACAGGTAATCGCGGTTGTAAGAAGCGATCCAGACCAGCAGCGCGCACAGCACCGCAATCACGCCGATCCGGTAAGAAGTGAAGGTGAAACGATCCGTTGCCATGAAGCTGAGCAGCAGCGACACCGTGATCAGTGCGGCAACACCCGCCCATGGACGACGCAAGAATTTTGGCTCCCGGCGCAGGTACGACGGTTGCGTACTCCACATCGCCAGCAGCACGCCAAGGGCCAGCGCGTCGGTGCGTACCACCATCAGGATCGGCGTGCGCAAGGTGAACAGTTGCACCGCAACCAACGCCAGTAACGCCCACAACAGGTGCTTGCGAAACAGCACGATCATCAGCGGAAACAGCAGATAGAACTGCTCCTCCAGCGACAGGCTCCAGTACACGAAACTGGTGCCGTACTCATAGCGATAAAAACTGTCGGCAAAACGGAAATTGGCGTATTGCGCGATGCCGGCCAGGGTCGCCTGAAGGTTCGCGTGCAGCGTGCCGAACGCACCGGAGCGGTTGAGAAAAAGGCACGCCAGCAACATTAGCGCCAGCCATAACCAGGCCGAAGGCAGTAAACGAAAGGCCCGGCGCAACCAGAAATTGCGCGTCTGTTGCCAATATTCCTGACGCGTTGTGCAGCGGCGCAAGGCCGGGATCAGGCTACGGGCAATGACGAAGCCCGAGATCGCGAAAAACAGATCCACGCCCCACCACGGCTGGCTGTACAGCGTGATCGTCTGCAGCAACGGCACAGCCGCCGCGAACAGGCTGTCCTGCAAGTGATGAAACAGCACGCCGAGCACCGCAATGCCGCGCAACAACTCGATGTCCATGATCCGCTTGTCGTTACTCATACGCCCTCCTGGGCATAGGGTTTACGAGCAATGATCACCTGGCTCTTGGGCATGAACTGATCCAGCATTTGCTTGATCGCCAACCCGTCGGGCTGTGCCAGCAGGTCCTGCCAGGTTTTCGCCCAGCTCTCCATCAGCGGCGGATATGGGGCCTGAATCCGGTCGCGTACCGCACCGCCCAGGTCTCGTCCGGCGGCCCGTTCACTGGCCCAGAAAAAAATCATGCCCATGACCCAGAAAAACCCGGTGGCCTGGCGATGTTCGATGACCAGGCCCGCGTCCTCCACCAGCGCGGCGAACCGCTCGGGGCTGAAAATCTGCACGTGATTGGGCGATTGAAAGTAGCTGGCGGGGGCAATGCCTTTCTGCAAATGCTCGCCCACCGGGGACGGCACGCTCAGTAGATACAGTGCGCCGGGGCGTCCCATGCGTACCAGTTCGGCCATGAAGGGTTCTGGTTGGTCGATGTGCTCGAGCACCTCCATGCACACGACTTTGCTGGCGCAGCCCTCGGCCAATGGCAGCGGCAAACTGTTGCTGACCAGCCCCAGGTTCGGTTTGTCCGACTGTGCCGCCACTTGCCGGGCAAGCTCGCGGACCTTGTCGTGTTCACTGTCGGTGAAGATCACCGAAGCACCCTGGCGGACCGCGAACAACGTCGCCACGCCTTCGCCGCAACCGACATCCAGCAAGGTGTCGTCGGCGGTGATGGCAAACCCCTTGAGCAATTCGCCGCTGTCGCCGAGAAACCAGCCATCAAGCAGGGCATCGTACAAACCGATATCACGGGGCGAGACCCGCGTTTGCGGCGGGGTGACCTCTACCGGTGCAGGCCGCAACTTCGCAAGCAGGCGCCGAATCATGTGCCCGACGCTTGTACGGAGTTTGCATCACGCTGCTCCAGCAACTGCTCGAATACCGCCTTCAGGCGCTGTTCGGCAACGGCCTGGCTGCAGAATCCCTGCAGGCTGCGAACGGCATGGGCCGACATCCGTTGATAACGCTCGACGTCCTGCCTGGCGACGTCATGGCTGGCGGAAAATGCCGTGCACAGCGAGTCCCAGTCCGTGACGTAGCGCAGGGTACGATACGCGGCGCGAGGATCGTGGGGCCAGGATGTCAGTTCGTCGGTACTGTCGACGATAAACGCGTTGTCACGGTCGATGTAGTCGGCCATGGCGGTGTTCAGCGGCGCAATCGCCGGCTTGCCGCAGGACATGAACTCCATCAACGGCAGGCATTGTCCTTCGCCGTAGGAACAATTGACGACGTAACTGGTGGCCTCGACCAGGCGCTCGTAATCGATGTCGGACAGATAGCCGTGGATCAGCACGATGCGGCACTGATAAGACTGATTCTTGTAGACGTGGTGCAGCATGTCGTTCAGTGCGTTGGATATGTCATGGTGCGTAAGCTTGAGCACCAGGGTCGCATCGGGCGTGTCGCGGAAGGCGGTGCAGAAGGCACTGATCATGTCCTTCCAATTCTTGCGTCCGTCGTAGGGATTGAACACCGAGGTGTAGACCACGCCCTCGAGCAGTAGCTCACAGTCGCGCGGCGGCTGGTCGAAGGCGATCGGTGTGCCCTCGCGCAATCGTTCGGGACCGTAGGGGCGCAAGTCCGTGGTGCGACTGTCGATCAATAGCCCGCGCAGGTTCAGGCGCGTAGGGCCCACGACCGGACGCGTGTCCAGAAGCTCGCCACGGGCGGCAAAACGGTCCCAGACAGGCGCTGCGATAGCGCTGATCGGGTAATCGGGGCCCATCACATCGCGTACGGCATTCACGGTAAAACTGGAGTGGGTGATCGCCGTCCCGCTGGCGCCCAGCACCGTTCGCCAGTCATGCCGTGGTTCGCTCTGCCAGCTCTCGGTGGGAATGGTGCTGAACTCCCAGGCGAACACCGGAATCGTCGGGCACGCGTAGTGGATCGGCGTGCGATGCGGTGGGGAGAAGGACAGGAACACACAGTCTTCGCCCCGGCTCAGGCAATCGAAATACAGCCGATCGACCAGATCGTCCGGATTGCTGACCTCGATCACCTGCCCCAGCCGTTCGAGCACCGGGCGGAATTCCTTGAGGACGAAGTAATAGCTGTACTCGGGCCGCCCCAGGTTCTGCTGGATGTTGCTCTTGTTGGTTTCCGAATGAATGATGATCAGCACGATGCAACCCCCGTTTCGGCAATCACCGGCACAACGTCACGGGCAGGCTCCTCTTTGAAGAACAGCGCCAGCCGCTGCTGCACCGGCGCGAAGCTGCAGTATTGGTGCATGCGTTCGCTGGCCGCGTCCGCCATGGCCTGCCAGGCGTCCGGCTGGTTTTTTGCCATCGCGTAGCTGTTCTCATAAGCTATTTTCAACGAACCCCAATCCGGCCGCTGGCGCAGGGTGCGATACAGGATGCGTGCGTCTTCCGGCCAGATCGTCGGCTCCTGGCTGGACTTGACGATGAAAGCCACACGCTCGTCGATATAGTCGAGCATCGCCGTGTGGTTCGGTGCAATGACGGGCCGGGCGCACGACATGAACTCCATCAGTGGCAGGCACAGGCCTTCGCAGCGTGAAGCGTTGACGTAGTAACTCGCCGCGCCATAGAGCCGGGCGAACTGTTCGTCCTGCAGATAACCGTGCATGACCACCACGCGACAGGCGAAGGGCGAGAGCTGGGACAGCAAGGTGATGAGTTCGACGTAATAGGTCGACAGGTCGTTCTGGGTCATCTTCAACACGAGCGTGACGTCTTCCACATCACGCAGTGCCCAGCAGAACGCCGTGATCAGGTGATGCCAGTTCTTGCGACCATCATCGGGGTTGAACACGCTCACGTAGATGACGCCATCGACCTCGATTTCGACCGTTTGGCTGGTGTCGGGGAAAGCCGCTTGTGGATGCTCGTCCTGCGCGGAGGCTTCGCTGACGACAGGTTCATCCGCCACGGGGGCTTCGCTGATGGCAGGTTCATCCGCCACAGGGGCTTCGCTGATGGCAGGTTCATTCGCCACGGGCGCTTCGCTCACTGCGGGTTCAACCAGCAACGGTTGAGGCGTCCGAAATCTGGCCAGCCATGGACGAACCGCATCCGGCACCAGATCGCGAACGGCTTCGCGATACCACAACAGCAGGTAATGTCTGGTAATGAAGAGGCGTCGACGCAGGGTCAACGGCGGCACCGGAGGTTCAGGTTCAGGCACGATTTCGGGTTCAGGCTCGGGTTCAGGCTCCGGCTCGGGCTCCGGTTCGGGCTCGACGATTTCCTGCGGCAGTTGCTCGATGATCGGCGCGATCAAACCATCGGCGGACAACCCCATCGAGCGACTGTCCAGAATGCAACCCTTGATCTGCAACGTGGCGCCCGCGTTCACCGGCGTACCGGGATATTGCTGGCGAATGTCGGCGAAGCGTTCCCACAAAGGCGTCGGCAACACCAGCACCGGGAAATCGTCGCCCAGGGTCCGGCGGATGGCTTCGGCTGTATGGGTGGACAAGGTGATCACCCGCCCCAAACGTGCCAGTGTCTGGCTCCAGTCTTGGCGCGGATCGTTGTCCCAGTGCTCGGCGGGAATGGTGTCGAATTCCCAGGCGACCACGCACACCATCGGGCATTGCAAGTCGGTGGGAGTCTTGTGCGGTGGCGCGAACGAAATGAACAGGCAGTCCTGACCGGCCTGCTGCAACTGCCGATACAGCGGATCGACCTCGGCGGCCGATGACACCACATGCACCGGCCCGAGGCTTTCGAAGAGCGGTCGATACGCCTTGAGTACGAAGTAGTAACTGTACTCGGGACGGCCGAGACTCTGGCTGATGGAGCTGTCGTTGACGTCGGAGTAAAGAATAAAATTCATGGCACCCCACGGTGACGCCGCCATCCCGGCAGCCTCATGGCATGACGGGGAAGGACACGGTTCGAGTCAGTGTTTACTGGCGCTCGTCCACCGTCTTCCTGCCCGTCTTCGTTCTTGTTTTAGTGGTCAGTTTCTCGCAGTTTCGAAGCGACACTGCCGAACTCTGGAACATCGTGACGCGGGGCATTCTAAACACATCCATCGAGGGTTCGTGAACCGCTCGGCGAGAATAAATCGGGCCACGCTGACGAGAACTGATCAGTCACGATTGGACTTGTTGAAATTGCCGAACAAATGGCACAAATTGGCTAGCAAATAACTACAACAAACATTTCATCTGTCTTTGCGAACGATCCTGCTGGTTCGTGAGACCCTTCAATTAAACCTGTAGGAATGGATGAAATGCATGACCTGGGGGTCGCTGTTGAAAAAACGTYTGTTTGTCACGGGTCTGACTGGATTCGTCGGACAACACATCCAATCGCGCTTGCAGGCCGATGCCTCGGAATGGGAACTTCTGCCTGTTCCTTGCCGCTACGATCTCGCCGCGCCGGACAGCCTCGAAGGCTTGTGGCCGAAAATGCCCGACGCGGTGATCCACCTGGCCGGCCAGACGTTCGTCCCGGACGCCTTTCGTGATCCGGCGCGCACCCTGAACATCAATCTGCTGGGCACCCTGAACCTGCTGCAAGCGCTCAAGGCACGCGGCTTCACCGGCACGTTCCTGTACGTCAGCTCCGGTGATGTCTATGGCCAGGTCACTGAAGCCCATCTGCCCATCACTGAATTGCAACCTCCCTGCCCGCGCAATCCATATGCCGTGAGCAAACTGTCGGCAGAGTTCCTGAGTTTGCAATGGGGCCTGAGCGAAGGCTGGCCCGTACTGGTCGCCCGTCCGTTCAACCACATCGGCCCCGGGCAGAAAGACAGCTTCGTCATCGCCAGCGCCGCCCGTCAGATCTGCCGGATCAAGCAAGGCCTGCAAGGGCCACAACTGGAGGTCGGGGACATCGACGTCACGCGCGATTTCCTCGATGTCGCAGACGTGGTCTCGGCCTATCTGGCCTTGCTGGAGAAAGGTACGCCGGGGCAGGTCTACAACATTTGCTCGGGGCGCGAGCAGAGCATTCGCAGCTTGATCGAACAACTGGCAGATCTTGCCCAGGTCGACCTGCAACTGGTCCAGGACCCTGCGCGACTTCGCCGCGCGGATCAGCGTCGGGTGTGTGGCAGCCCTGCCAGGCTGGTCGAAACCACCGGATGGAAGTCTGAAATCACAACACAACAATCCCTGCGGGCGATCCTGTCCGACTGGGAGAAGCGAGTACGACAAGAATGACTAAAAGTGCATTGATCACAGGTATCACCGGCCAGGATGGCGCGTATCTGGCCAAACTGTTGCTCGACAAGGGTTACAAAGTCCACGGCCTGGTAGCGCGCCGCAGCAGCGACTCGCGCTGGCGCCTGCGTGAGATGGGGGTCGAGGCGGACATCGTCTACCTGGACGGCGACATGGCCGATGCCTGTTCAGTGCAGCGCGCGGTGATCAAGTCGGCGCCGGACGAGGTCTACAACCTGGCCGCGCAAAGCTTTGTCGCGGCCTCCTGGGATCAACCGGTGACCACCGGCATCGTCGACGGCCTGGGCGTGACCCACCTGCTCGAAGCGATCCGTCAGTTCAGTCCGCACACGCGTTTCTACCAGGCATCCACCAGCGAAATGTTCGGCCTGATCCAGGCCGAGCAGCAGGACGAGAACACGCCGTTCTATCCGCGCAGCCCTTATGGCGTGGCCAAGTTGTATGGCCACTGGATCACCGTGAACTACCGCGAAAGCTTCAACCTGCACGCCAGCAGCGGGATTCTGTTCAACCATGAATCACCGCTGCGCGGCATCGAGTTCGTGACGCGCAAAGTCACCGATGCAGCCGCCCGGATCAAGCAGGGCAAACAGCAGGAACTGCGCTTGGGCAACATCGACGCCAAGCGCGACTGGGGCTTTGCCGGGGACTACGTCGAAGCCATGTGGCTGATGCTGCAACAGGACAAGCCCGACGACTTCGTGGTGGCCACCGGCGTGACCACCACCGTGCGCGAGATGTGTCGGATTGCCTTCGACCATGTGGGCCTGAACTACCGCGATTACGTGAAGATCGACCCGGCATTCTTCCGCCCGGCCGAAGTGGAAGTGCTGCTCGGTAACCCGGCCAAGGCCCAGCGTGTGCTGGGCTGGAAACCAAAAACCGATCTGGACACCT
Organism: Pseudomonas sp. KB_15; assembly: GCF_052114525.1. Taxonomy (NCBI): domain Bacteria; kingdom Pseudomonadati; phylum Pseudomonadota; class Gammaproteobacteria; order Pseudomonadales; family Pseudomonadaceae; genus Pseudomonas; species Pseudomonas sp. KB_15. The sequence goes on from NZ_JBFREX010000010.1 coordinate 140,110, forward strand.
TGATCCGCATGATGATGGATGCGGACATGAAACGCGTCGCCAAGGAGTAGGCCATGCTGATTCCCGTGATTCTCTCTGGCGGTGCCGGGACGAGGTTGTGGCCGGTGTCGCGTGAAGGCCATCCCAAACCGTTCATGACATTGCCTGACGGCCAGTCGCTGCTGGGCAAGACTTATCGGCGTGCCGCGGACCTGCTCGACGGCTGGGGCGATATCGTCACGGTGACCAACCGCGAGTACTACTTCCAGAGCAAGGATCACTTTCGGGACGCGCACCTGGGCCGTCATCGCGGGCATTTCCTGCTGGAGCCGACGGGTCGCAATACGGCGCCGGCCATTGCCGCCGCCGCCCTCTCCCTCCAGGCCCTGCATGGCGACGACGCGATCATGCTGGTCATGCCCGCCGACCATCTGATCGTCAATGTCGACGCACTGAAGGACGCGGTCGAGCATGCCGTGACATTGGCCAGGCGCGGTCAACTGGTGACCTTCGGCGTCGTGCCAACCGCTGCGGAAACCGGGTTTGGCTACATTGAAGCCGGCACATCACTGGACGATAAAGGCGCTGCCAACGTGCGGCGTTTCGTCGAAAAACCCGACCTGCAAACCGCGACTCATTACCTGGAAAGCGGCAACTTCCTGTGGAACTCCGGGATGTTCTGCTTCTCGGTCGCCACCCTGCTGGCCGAACTGCAAACCCATGCGCCAACTTTGCTGGAGCAGACGCAAACCTGCATGGCCGCCAGCGCTCCCGTGGAAAACGCCGAGAGCGTGCAACAGGAACTGTCACCGGCCCTGTTTGGCGAAATCATGGACATCTCCATCGACTACGCGTTGATGGAGCGCTCCGACAAGGTGGTCGTGGTGCCAGCCCGTTTCGACTGGAGCGATATCGGCTCCTGGGGTGCGGTGGCCGCGCTGGTACCGGCGGATGCACAAAACAACCGTGCCGTCGGCGAGTCGATCTTCATCGACAGCCACAACAATTTCGTCCAGAGCGAAAACCGCCTGGTAGCGACCGTGGGTGTGGATAACCTGATCATTGTCGACACCGCCGACGCGGTGCTGGTGGCCCACGCCGACCGCGCCCAGGATGTGCGCCGGGTGGCCAGGCAACTCAAGGATAAAGAACACGAAGCCTATCGCCTGCACCGTACGGTCAGCCGTCCATGGGGCACCTATACCGTGCTCGAGGAAGGCCCGCGCTTCAAGATCAAGCGCATCGTGGTCAAGCCCGGCGCCAAGTTGTCGCTGCAGATGCACCACCATCGCAATGAACACTGGGTAGTGGTCGAAGGCATGGCCAAGGTCACCAACAACGGCACCGGCACGCACCTGGTGGCCAAGAACGAATCGACCTTCATTGCGGCGGGTCACAAGCATCGCCTGGAGAATCCGGGCGTGATCGACCTTGTGATCATCGAAGTGCAAAGCGGCGAATACCTGGGAGAGGACGACATCGTCCGCTTCGAAGATCAATACGGCAGGACGGTTTGAATGCTGCGTAATCTTTACCAATCGCTGTGGAATTACCGGGGTTTCATCCTCGGCAGCGTCAAACGGGAGTTTCAGGCGCGTTATCGCAACTCGCTGTTCGGTGCCTTGTGGACCGTGCTCAATCCGCTGTCGATGATCCTGGTCTACACGGTGATCTTTTCCACCATCATGCGCGCCCGCTTGCCGGGCGTGGATGACGGGCTGGCCTACAGTGTCTACCTGTGCGCGGGCCTGCTGACCTGGGGACTGTTCGCCGAGATCACGACACGCAGCCAGAGCATGTTCCTGGAAAACGCCAACCTGCTGAAGAAAATCAGCTTCCCGCGCATCTGCCTGCCGGTCATCGTGCTGCTCAATGCCGGGATCAATTTCGCGATCATCCTGGGGTTGTTCCTCGGCTTCCTGCTGATCAGCGGGCGACTGCCCGGCATGGCGTTGCTGGCGCTGGTGCCGTTGCTGATCCTGCAAGTGATCTTCGCCGCGGGGCTGGGGATGATTCTGGGCGTGCTCAACGTATTCTTTCGCGACGTCGGGCAGTTTTTCGGCATCTGCCTGCAATTCTGGTTCTGGCTGACACCCATCGTTTATCCGTTGTCGATCCTGCCGCCGGGCATCCAGCGCGTTATCGGGCTGAATCCGATGACGGCACTGATGAACAGCTACCAGAACCTGTTTCTCTACAACCAGTGGCCAGACTGGAGCTCGCTGGTCCCGTTGCTGGTGATCGGCCTGTTGTTCTGTGGGATGGCGCTGCGGCTGTTCCGTCAGCGTGTCGGTGAAATGGTGGACGAGCTCTGATGGGACATATACGTGTCAGTGGCCTGGGCAAGGCCTACAAGCAGTACCCGAATCGCTGGAGCCGTCTGTTCGAATGGCTGGTGCCGTTTTCCCCCACCCGACATCAGTTGCACTGGGTGCTGCAGGGGGTCGATTTCGAGATTCAGCCGGGCGAAGCCGTGGGTATCGTCGGGGTCAACGGTGCCGGCAAAAGCACGCTGTTGAAGATGATCACCGGCACCACCCAGCCCACCTGCGGCGCCATCCAGCTGCAAGGTCGCGTGGCGGCATTGCTGGAACTGGGCATGGGCTTCCACCCGGACTTCACCGGGCGGCAGAACACCTTCATGGCCGGCCAGTTGCTCGGCATGCAAGTGGAAGAAATCGAAGCGCTGATGCCAGAGATCGAGAGCTTCGCCGAAATCGGCGAGGCCATCGACCATCCGGTTCGCACCTATTCCAGCGGCATGCAGATGCGCCTGGCGTTCAGCGTGGCCACCGCACGGCGGCCGGATATCCTGATCGTCGATGAAGCGCTGTCCGTGGGCGACGCCTACTTCCAGCACAAAAGCTTCGATCGCATCCGCAATTTCCGCAAGGCCGGCACCACGTTGCTGATCGTGTCCCACGACCGCTCGGCGATCCAGTCGATCTGCGACACCGCCATCCTCCTGGAAAACGGTCGCATGGCCATGCGTGGCAAGCCCGAAGAAGTGATGGACTACTACAACGCCATGCTCGCCCAGCGCGAGGGCCAGACAGTTCGCCAGGAAATGCTCGCCAACGGGCAGGTACAGACCATTTCCGGTACCGGCGAAGCGGGCATTCTCAGTGTCCGCCTGCTGGACCCGAAAGGCCGTTCGGTGGAGGTGGCAGAAGTCGGTCAGACGATGGTCCTGGAAGTGCAGGTCGAGGTGCGCCAGGACATCGAGCGGCTGATTCTCGGTTTCATGATCAAGGATCGCCTCGGCCAGCCCATGTACGGCATCAATACCCACCGGGTCGACAAAGCCCTCACCGACCTGAGTGCCGGCGAACGCATCACCTACCGTTTTGCCTTCGACATGCGCCTGGGCAAGGGCAATTATTCGGTGGCCCTGAGCCTGTCGCGGCTGGATTCGCACCTGGATCGCAATTTCGAATGGCGTGACTACGGGCTGGTCTTCCACGTGATCAACAATCGCCAGGAGGACTTCGTAGGGTGCTCCTGGCTCGAAGCGCAGACCAGCGTGACCCGTTCCAGTGAGAATCGGGTGGAATCCATTGGGGAAACACGATGACCAGACTGTTGGTGGAATGTACCTACGTATTCGAACACCCGGAAGCCAACTCGGGCATTCAACGGGTCGTTCGTAATGTAATCCAGCAATTGCCGGCCGCAGACACCCTGCGTGAATGCATACCGGTGGTGATGCTCAATGGCGCGTTGTTCGAGGTGAAAAGCCTGGCGCCCTTGCCGACCGTCAAAGTGGACCTGATGAGCCTGCGGGTGAAGCTCGAACAGTTCGCCAATCTGTACTGGCTGCGTCATCGCGCACTGGAGCGGCGCCGCCCTTTCAGCACATCGAAGTTCGCCCGCCGGGTGCTTTATGTCGGTTGTCGCCTCACCGCGTTCGCCTGCCTGAGCCTGCCGATGCGCATGCTCGATCGGGTACTCAAGGACCAGGTCCCCGAGCGCTGCGTGCCGTTGCAGCATCGCGCCGGCGATCAACTGGTGCTGCTGGATTCGTCCTGGCACGCCAACTTCTTCCCCCTGGCCGAGCAACTCAAGCGTGACGGGGTCGGCATCATTTCGGTGATCTACGACCTGATTCCCCTGACCCACCCGCAGTTCTGCGACGCCGGGCTGGTGAAGGTCTTCAACGAATGGTTCGACTGGATCGCCCGCACCGCCGATGGCTACGTCGCGATCTCGACCACCATCCGTGACCAGGTTCGCCAGGAGATGACCCGCAGGATCGGCTCCAGGCAGGTGCAGCAACGTTGGTTCGACTACTTTCACCTCGGCTCTGAACTCGACCTGACCGATACCCGTTCAGCCGTCGACCCGGGGCTGCTGCAGATGTTCAAGACGCCGGACCCGGTGTTCCTGATGGTCAGTACCATCGAGCCGCGCAAGAACCATGCGTATTTGCTGGACGCGCTCGAACGCGCCTGGGCGGCCGGGTCCAAGGCCCGGCTGTGCATCGTCGGCAAGATTGGCTGGAAGTGCGAGGCGCTGATCGAGCGTATCCGCCAGCATCCACAATTGAACCAGCGTCTGTTCATGTTCAACACCCTCACGGACAAGAGCCTGGAACACGCCTATTCCCATGCGACATCGCTGGTGTTCCCCTCCTACGTCGAAGGGTTCGGTTTGCCGCTGGTCGAAGCCATGCAGCGAGGCCTGCCGGCCATGGCCAGCGATATCCCGGTGTTCCGCGAAATCGGCGGTGAGTACATGGCGTACTTCGACCTCGCTGACCCACAGAACCTGGCCGACCTGGTCATTGACATGGAAAGCGGCGGCGCCTTCCCCGCGCCCCTCAACCTGGATAACTGGCATTGGCTGAGCTGGCCTGAGGCGAGTGCGCAACTGGTCGGACGCATCCAGCGCAACCTGCACAGCGATGCGAAGGTGCCTGAGAGTCAGCATGCGAATTGCCCTTAACGCCCGCATCCTCCAGGCCCCGCGCACGGGCATCGGCCACTACGTTGCCGAACTGGCGAACGCCCTGGCGGGCGAACCGGATATTGAACTGGCGCTGTTTCATGGCTGGGGCTGGAGTGCTGTGCTGCCTGAAGCGGCCATGCCCGGTTATTCCCGACTGACGCCATTGCTGCGGCAGATTCCGGGGGCCTATCAGGCCCGACGGTGGCTGGAGCAGAAACGCTTCGATCAAGGCCGCGCGCAAGCCATCGACCTCTACCACGAACCCAGTTTGTGGCCGCTGTCTTTCGACGGCCCGACCGTCATCACCCTGCATGACCTGACTCACCTGCACTATCCCGAAACGCAGCCACCGGCGCGCTTGCGAGAAATCGAACGGCGCGTGGCCGACGGCGTGCGCCAGGCAAGCCTGATTCTTACCGACTCGCAATACATTGCTGACGAAGCCCAGGCACATTTCAGGCTACCGAAGGAGCGGTTTGTTGTCGCGCCGCTGGGTGTAGCCGCACGTTTTCACCCGCGGTCCCCCGAGGCTATCGACGCCGTACTCAAGACCCATGGCGTCGAGGCGCGGGAATACTTCCTCTGTGTCGGCACCCTGGAACCGCGCAAGAATCTGTCGCTCGCACTGCGCGCCCACGCCCGATTGCCGGAATCAGTCCGTCAGCGTTTTCCATTGCTGATCGTCGGCATGGCCGGCTGGCAGCGCGAGCAGTTCAGCGAAGAATTGCACCAGGCCCTGGCTGGCGGTCATGTCTGTTTGCTGGGCTATCTGCCTGACGAGCACGTTGCTCAGCTGTTGGCCGGTGCCCGGGCATTGATTTTTCCGTCGCTTTACGAAGGTTTTGGCCTGCCGGTGCTGGAGGCCATGGCCTGCGGCACGCCGGTCATTCTGACCAGACGTTCGGCCATGCCCGAAGTGGCAGGCTCTGCGGGTAACTATGTTGAACCGGATGAAACCGACGGCTTGCGCGATGCAATGAGTCGTCTGATCGAGGATCTAGCGCATTGGCAGGCATGCCGGGAAGCCGGATTGCTACAGGCAAGACTTTTTACCTGGGAACRCTGCGCGCAGGTCACGGCCAGCGCTTACCGCCAGGCAATGGGAGGTTGAATGCGGGTTCTGCATTTTTTCAAGACGTACCTGCCTGACTCGGTCGGCGGAATCGAACAAGTGATTTTCCAGTTGTGCGAAAGCGGTGCCCTGCACGGCGTTGAAGGCAAGGTGCTGACACTCAGTGCCGATCCGACACCGCCGGTGATGCAGATCGCTCAACATGAAGTCCAACGAGCCAGACTCGACATTCAGTTCGCCTCCACAGGGTTTTCCTGGAGCGTCTTCAAACAGTTTCGCGAGCTGGCAGCCGAGGCCGACGTGGTCAATTACCACTTTCCTTGGCCGTTCATGGACCTGGTGCATTTCGCCAGCAGCCTGAACAAACCCTGCGTGGTGACGTACCACTCGGACATTATCCGCCAGAAACACCTGCTCAAACTTTACCGGCCGCTGATGAATCGCTTTCTGCACAGCGCCGACCGGATCGTCGCTGCATCGCCCAATTACCTGCACACCAGTGATGTGTTGCAACAGTTTCAGCACAAGACCCGAGTGATCCCCTATGGATTGAACAAGACAGGTTACCCACAGCCGGGCAGCAATCGAACGGCTCACTGGCGGCAAAAGCTTGGCGATAAGTTCTTTCTGTTTGTGGGTGTGATGCGCTACTACAAAGGTTTGCACATCCTGCTCGACGCCCTGAAGGACCTGGATTACCCGACAGTGATTGTCGGTGCCGGACCAATGGAAGCAGAGCTGCATGCCCAGGCGGCCGCCTTGGGTTTACGCAATGTTCACTTCCTCGGGCGTCTGGGGGACGAGGACAAAGTAGCGCTGCTGCAACTGAGCTACGCCATCGTGTTCCCATCGCACCTGCGCTCCGAAGCCTTCGGCATTTCGCTGCTCGAAGGCGCGATGTATGGCAAACCGATGATCTCCAGTGAGATTGGCACGGGCACCAGTTACATCAATATCCATAACGAGACCGGGCTGGTGGTGCCGCCGAGCAATCCAGCGGCGTTTCGCGAGGCGATGCGCACGCTTTGGGAAAACCCGGTGCTGGCGGCGCAAATGGGCGAGAAGGCGCAGGCCCGTTATCAGAATCTGTTTACTGCGGACGAAATGGGTCGCAAATGGGCGGCCTTGTATGAGGAATTGCTGGAAGAAAAAAACCTCGCCTACGCTTGATGCAACCGGCCGTGAGCCTGTGCTGTGAAGCCATGAGGGTTCAGACGTGAGGATCGCCCGACGCCTTGCTCGGCGCTGCGTACTGCGGCTTCAGGTGCCCTTCCCGATCGAGTAGCCAGGCGTCCATGATCTCCCGGACGACCGGTCCGGCGACGCGTCCACCCGCCTCGCCGTTTTCGATCATTACCGAAATCACAATCTTCGGGTGCTCGGCCGGGGCGAAACCGACGAACAAGGCATTGTCGCGGTTACGCTCGCGGGTTTTCTCCCGGTTATAACGTTCGCCCTGCTTGATCGCCACCACTTGCGCGGTACCACTCTTGCCGGCAATGCGGTACTGCGCCCCCGCGGCGGCGGCCCGGGCAATCCCGCGAGCATCATGCATCACCATCTGCATGCCATGGTTGACCTGTTCCCAGTCGCGAGGATCCTTGAGCAGAATGTTCGGCATTGGATGCTCATCCACCGGCGCGACGCCGTCCACGGTTTTGGCCAGGTGCGGGCGATTCCACACCCCTTTGTTGGCAATCAGCGCCGTGGCCTGGGCCAATTGCAACGGCGTGACCTGCATGTAGCCCTGGCCGATACCGAGAATCACCGTCTCGCCCGGAAACCATGCCTGACGACGCGTGGCGCGCTTCCAGGCTTGGGATGGCATCAGGCCGGGGGATTCTTCGTACATATCGAGAGAGACTTTCTCACCGAGTCCGAACATTGCCATGTAGTCGTGCAGGCGATCGATACCGAGCTTGTGTGCGAGGTCATAGAAGTAGGTGTCGTTGGAACGCATGATCGCCGCATCCATATCCACCCAACCATCGCCGCTATGGTTCCAGTTGCGGTACTTGTGATCGACATCCGGCAATTGATAATAACCGGGGTCGAACACACGGGTCTGTGGCGTGACGACACCTGCATCGAGGCCGGCGATTGCCACTTCCGGCTTGATGGTCGAACCCGGCGCATAGAGACCGCGCAGCACACGGTTGAACAGCGGTCGGTCGATGGAGTCCCGTAGCGTGGAGTACTCCTTGGAGCTGATACCGGTGACGAACAGATTCGGATCGAAACTCGGGTTGCTGACCATGGCCAACACTTCACCGGTCGACGGATCGAGCGCGACTACGGAGCCACGACGATCGCCCAGGGCTTGCTCGGCGGCTTCCTGGAGCTTGACGTCGAGGCTCAGTACAATGTTTTTTCCGGGCACCGGATCGGTGTGCTTGAGTACTCGCAATACCCGGCCCTGGGCGTTGGTTTCGACTTCCTCGTAACCCACGTGGCCATGCAGTTCCGATTCGTAAAACTTTTCGATCCCGGTCTTGCCGATGGATTGGGTGCCTCGGTACTCGACCGTATCCAGAGCCTTTGATTCTTTCTCGTTGATACGACCGACGTATCCGACCGAATGAGCAAAGTGCTCGCCGAACGGATAATGGCGCACGAACTGCGGCTCGACATCGATGCCCGGCAAGCGGAACTCGTTGACGGCGAGTACGGCAATCTGTTCTTCGCTCAGCTCATAGAACAGCGTCACGGGTACGAAGGGGTGACGTGCCTGCTTCATCGCCTTGTCGAACAGCGAGCGGTCTTCAGCGGGCAAGTGCAGGAGATTGACCACCTCGTCCAGCTCGGCGTTGACATCGCTGGCGCGCTCACGAGTGATGGTCAGGTTGAAGCTGGGGCGGTTGTCCGCAAGGAGTACGCCGTTGCGGTCGTAGATCAATCCGCGGGTAGGTGTAATCGGCAGGACATGTACGCGATTATTTTCGGAGATGGTCGAGTGATAGTCGAACTCGACGACCTGCAGGACATACAGGCGTACCACCAGAACACAGGTAATGGCGACAACGAACAAGGCGCAAGCCATGAGTCTCTTGTTGACCAGGCGTGTTTCTTTTTCGTGGTCCTTGATCGCTATCGGTTCAGGCACTTGTGCAGCAACTCTTTGAAAAGAATGCCGATCCGTGGGCGCAGACTCAGTCCATTAAAAATGAGCTGCACCTTAGCAAAACCGTGGAGTCAGGTTTGTGTGATTTTTTTCACAATTGACCTTGAATGGGCCGCTCCTGTTTTTTCACGCCAAAAACAAAACCCCAACTGCTTTCGCAATTGGGGTTTCGGAATTTAATCTTGACGATGACCTACTCTCACATGGGGAAACCCCACACTACCATCGGCGATGCATCGTTTCACTGCTGAGTTCGGGATGGGATCAGGTGGTTCCAATGCACTAGGAGCAGCCCCTCTCAAATCTCAAACGTCCACGGCAGATAGGGACCGAACTGTCTCACGACGTTCTAAACCCAGCTCGCGTACCACTTTAAATGGCGAACAGCCATACCCTTGGGACCGGCTTCAGCCCCAGGATGTGATGAGCCGACATCGAGGTGCCAAACACCGCCGTCGATATGAACTCTTGGGCGGTATCAGCCTGTTATCCCCGGAGTACCTTTTATCCGTTGAGCGATGGCCCTTCCATACAGAACCACCGGATCACTAAGACCTACTTTCGTACCTGCTCGACGTGTCTGTCTCGCAGTCAAGCGCGCTTTTGCCTTTATACTCTACGACCGATTTCCGACCGGTCTGAGCGCACCTTCGTACTCCTCCGTTACTCTTTAGGAGGAGACCGCCCCAGTCAAACTACCCACCATACACTGTCCTCGATCCGGATAACGGACCTGAGTTAGAACCTCAAAGTTGCCAGGGTGGTATTTCAAGGWTGGCTCCACGCGAACTGGCGTCCACGCTTCAAAGCCTCCCACCTATCCTACACAAGCAAATTCAAAGTCCAGTGCAAAGCTATAGTAAAGGTTCACGGGGTCTTTCCGTCTAGCCGCGGATACACTGCATCTTCACAGCGATTTCAATTTCACTGAGTCTCGGGTGGAGACAGCGCCGCCATCGTTACGCCATTCGTGCAGGTCGGAACTTACCCGACAAGGAATTTCGCTACCTTAGGACCGTTATAGTTACGGCCGCCGTTTACCGGGGCTTCGATCAAGAGCTTCGCGTTAGCTAACCCCATCAATTAACCTTCCGGCACCGGGCAGGCGTCACACCCTATACGTCCACTTTCGTGTTTGCAGAGTGCTGTGTTTTTAATAAACAGTCGCAGCGGCCTGGTATCTTCGACCGGCGTGGGCTTACGCAGYAARTGCTTCACCCTCACCGGCGCACCTTCTCCCGAAGTTACGGTGCCATTTTGCCTAGTTCCTTCACCCGAGTTCTCTCAAGCGCCTTGGTATTCTCTACCCAACCACCTGTGTCGGTTTGGGGTACGGTTCCTGGTTAYCTGAAGCTTAGAAGCTTTTCTTGGAAGCATGGCATCAACCACTTCGTCACCCARAGGGTAACTCGTCATCAGCTCTCGGCCTTRRRATCCCGGATTTACCTAAGATYYCAGCCTACCACCTTAAACTTGGACAACCAACGCCAAGCTGGCCTAGCCTTCTCCGTCCCTCCATCGCAATAACCAGAAGTACAGGAATATTAACCTGTTTTCCATCGACTACGCTTTTCAGCCTCGCCTTAGGGACCGACTAACCCTGCGTCGATTAACGTTGCGCAGGAAACCTTGGTCTTTCGGCGTGGGTGTTTTTCACACCCATTGTCGTTACTCATGTCAGCATTCGCACTTCTGATACCTCCAGCAAGCTTCTCAACTCACCTTCACAGGCTTACAGAACGCTCCTCTACCGCATCAYCCGAAGRTGATACCCGTAGCTTCGGTGTATGGTTTGAGCCCCGTTACATCTTCCGCGCAGGCCGACTCGACTAGTGAGCTATTACGCTTTCTTTAAAGGGTGGCTGCTTCTAAGCCAACCTCCTAGCTGTCTAAGCCTTCCCACATCGTTTCCCACTTAACCATAACTTTGGGACCTTAGCTGACGGTCTGGGTTGTTTCCCTTTTCACGACGGACGTTAGCACCCGCCGTGTGTCTCCCATGCTCGGCACTTGTAGGTATTCGGAGTTTGCATCGGTTTGGTAAGTCGGGATGACCCCCTAGCCGAAACAGTGCTCTACCCCCTACAGTGATACATGAGGCGCTACCTAAATAGCTTTCGAGGAGAACCAGCTATCTCCGAGCTTGATTAGCCTTTCACTCCGATCCACAGGTCATCCGCTAACTTTTCAACGGTAGTCGGTTCGGTCCTCCAGTCAGTGTTACCTAACCTTCAACCTGCCCATGGATAGATCGCCCGGTTTCGGGTCTATTCCCAGCGACTAGACGCCCTATTAAGACTCGCTTTCGCTACGCCTCCCCTATTCGGTTAAGCTCGCCACTGAAAATAAGTCGCTGACCCATTATACAAAAGGTACGCAGTCACCCAACAAAGTGGGCTCCCACTGCTTGTACGCATACGGTTTCAGGATCTATTTCACTCCCCTCTCCGGGGTTCTTTTCGCCTTTCCCTCACGGTACTAGTTCACTATCGGTCAGTCAGTAGTATTTAGCCTTGGAGGATGGTCCCCCCATATTCAGACAAAGTTTCTCGTGCTCCGTCCTACTCGATTTCATGACYAAGAGATTTTCGCGTACAGGGCTATCACCCACTATGGCCGCACTTTCCAGAGCGTTCCGCTAATCTCAAAGCCACTTAAGGGCTAGTCCCCGTTCGCTCGCCACTACTAAGGGAATCTCGGTTGATTTCTTTTCCTCAGGGTACTTAGATGTTTCAGTTCCCCTGGTTCGCCTCTTGCACCTATGTATTCAGTACAAGATAACCATCTTATGATGGCTGGGTTCCCCCATTCAGACATCTCCGGATCAAAGTCTGTTTGCCGACTCCCCGAAGCTTTTCGCAGGCTACCACGTCTTTCATCGCCTCTGACTGCCAAGGCATCCACCGTATGCGCTTCTTCACTTGACCATATAACCCCAAGCAATCTGGTTATACTRTGAAGACGACATTCGCCGAAAATTCGATTGTGCTCAAAGAGCCACTCACAAATTTTACCTTAGCCTGATCCGTTACCAGTGAAAGTAACGTTCAGTCTATCTTTCTATCACATACCCAAATTTTTAAAGAACGATCTAATCAAAAGACTAGAAATCAATATTCRYTYYAGAATATTCATTTCTAAACTCTCAGACATCTGAAGCAGTTTATGGTGGAGCCAAACGGGATCGAACCGTTGACCTCCTGCGTGCAAGGCAGGCGCTCTCCCAGCTGAGCTATGGCCCCATACAAAATTGGTGGGTCTGGGCAGATTCG